>JAZNQM010000038.1:0-12178 GCA_045590175.1 Acutalibacteraceae bacterium
ATTTAGAATACTATTTTTTTTAATTGATGTCAAGTAAAAATTGCAGCTTTCAAAAGAAAAAAACGACAGTACCGGAAAAAATATAGCACTGTCGTTTAGAATAATTAAATTCAGTTAAGAATTCTATTTACTGAGCAGAAAAATTATGTATTCATTTGACGGATATTTTTAGGCTTTTCGGGATTGAGATAGCACAGTCTGTATTTGGAATTAAAGACACTGTCACTTGCGGTAACGGTTAGCACTAATTCCGAAAGATGCTCAACATCAGGTAACACTGCGTTAAGGGTGGGACCAAGCTTGTTACCAAACGTTTTTCCGGTTGACCAATTAAGCACTGCTATTGTTTCGCCCCCAAGGGTAAGATGTGCTGTTATTTCGGTATCTATTTCCTGCGGAGTGTCATTAAGAAGCCATAACTCTGCACTAAAGATCTCCCCTGCCGTCCAATCAAACTTACCTATTCTCGCACTTGCAAGTATTGGCCGAAGCGCTTGTTTTACCTCATAATAGGCAGGCTTTAGTACATTAGGATAAGAAATTAAAGAATTTCCCGCAGCGGTTATCCAAGGCTCCTGAAAACACCAATTTAACGCCATCGAGCAATAGGAAGATTGGCGACGAGCCTCTTCGAAGGTTGATTTATATCCTTCGCATTGTAACCATTGGGAATTTGATACTAACTCCTCTAAAGATTTGGCTTTACCAAAATATTTTTCCAAAGTTTGTAAACAGCACCAACGTTCCTCTCCCAAGGCATCAAATCCGTGATGGTTTATCCAGGCTGAGGTCTTTTCTATCGGGAAAAGCTCTTCTTCGGGTATAATCTTTTTAAGACAACCTATCGATGATATTGCGGCATTTCCAAACTCAGTATACGCGGTGTTGTGTGCGTTAATGTATAGCTCGAAGCAATCCTTACTTGTCAGCTCGTCAACAAAGGTATACCCGCCGTGTGCCATTCCGTCCAGCGGAGAGGTCGGCAGGAAGGGACGGAATTTGTCGAGCTTATAGCAAATAGCATTTAGTAATCTTAGAGAAAGGGACTGCTCGTCCATACCCGACCAACCGTTAAAAAGCTCATTACCGCCACACCACAAAACCAAGGATGGATGACGTCGCAGAGCGGTAACTATTGAGGTTGCCTCTTGCTCTAAAATCCTGAGATAATCCTCACCGCCTTCATATTGGTTGCAGGCAAGCATAAACTCTTGCCATACCATAATGCCGTGTTTATCACATAGATCATAGAACTCGGGTTTGCATATACCGGAGCCGCCCCAAATTCTAAGGATGTTCATATTGGCTTCTTTGGCGGCGACGACAAGCTCCTCAAGACGTTCTTTGGTTACTCTGCCAAAAAACAGCTCCGGGTTTACCCAGTTGCTTCCCTTAGCAAAGACTCTGCGACCGTTAAGCTCGGGTGTTATACGGGCAGGATAACGGCTTTTAGGAAAACCGACAGGCTCCGAATTAGCACCCTCATTCTGCACCAACTTAAAGCTACGGAAGCCTATTGCGCCCATTCTTTGGTGAGTTGCGGTTTTGGCTTCCCACTTATAAAGATTGGGCTCACCTTGACCGTTGCACCACCAAAGCTTTATATCCTTAATTTTAATTTTGGGGGCCTTACCTCGGTAAATAATTTCGCCCGATGGGTCGTAGATTGTGTATTCCACCGAGGAAGCACACACAGTATCAAACTTCACTTCAGCTGCGGTGAGTGTATCATTCAAAGTATAAAAAGGCTCGCAGCTTTCTATGTATTCTGCATCGCGGGTTTCGATATATGCAGGCATCCAAAGTCCCGAAATAACAAGACGGGGATTCCAATCCCAGCCGTAGGTTACGGGGGGCTTACAGCTTCTGTCAGCGGCAGAACGAAAGGGTTCGCCATCTGCTAAGGGACGCTGTGGGTGAGGATGGATTACGACCTGCAAGAGGTCTCCCCTCTCTGCTTTATCGGTAATATCAAGCTCGACGGGGGTATACATTCCTTCGCCCGAATAAATCTTTTCGCCTTTAAGAAGTATATCAAATTTGTAGTCGATACCCTCAAAAACAAGTATAACTCGTTCGCCCTTCCGAAAGCTGAGATTGGTGAGATATTGCCAATACCAACCCTCGGTTTCAATCAAAACATCAGAATTGGTGCCGAACATTAACCAATCTAAGTCGTGGCCTAAGGACTTTATGTAATCATACTGAATATTACCCGGAACTTCCGCGGGAAATACCGGGTAATTCTCGACCAAAAGCGGGTCATATCTACCCGCCTGCCATTCTTGAAAATATCGCATAGCCGCCTCCTGTATTATTCTTCTATTGCAACCGCAATGCGGTTATCGTTACATCCGTAATAAAGATGATATTTGCCCTTGTATTTAACAAGACCGCAACCAAAAATTGTAAAGCCTGTATGTCCGAACAATTCATAGAGTTCGGTAGGTTCTAAAACAGGTTCCTCGCACCTTGCGATGAGTTTTAGAGGGTCGTTTCTATCGAAAAGTGCCCAACCGATTGAATAGATAGATTCGGTTCTGTGTGCTAAATATTCAGTTATGCCCAGCTTTTTCACATAATCGAAATTCGCTCTGTCCTTAGTAGCACCGTTATACAAAAACAATATGCCATTTTCCGAATAAATAGGTGCGGCGACACCTTCACATATATGCTCGTCGAACATACCGGGGCGTCTGTCTACAACCACCTGTCTTTCGGTATGCCAGGTTCTTAAATCCTCCGACCAGGAAACATAAACATCGGCATTTCCATAGTACGCCCAATATTTTCCGTTTATTTTTTTAGGGATGATGCATACTGCACGCTCGGGAAAAGCTTCACCCAAAAACTCCCAGTTCTTAAGATCCTTTGATAAGGCAAGAAGTCCCGGTGCATTAAAATAGTTTCTTACTCCGGTATAGGTTAAAACATACAGTTCTTCCTCAGGAATGTAAATAAGTCTCGGATCCTCAAACCCGCCTCCGTATGGGCTGTCTTCATCGACCTTTATAAAGGGTTTTTCGTCTAATTTAAAATCTATTCCGTTATCGCTCCACGCCCAAGTTAGACAGGAAACGGCCCAGTTATAACCCTTTGGCTTGTCGGCATAGTTTATACAGCGGCACAGAAGTCCCACCTTGCCATTGGCTACTACTGCCGCAGGATTGAAAATCTGGTCGGCGGCAAGCTCGCCGTGAGGTCTTAAAATCGGGTTGCCGCTATAACGTTTTAATTTATTAACCCAACTGAATTCCTGAGGTAAAACATTGGACATTGTGAACCCTCCATACAAAACTATTACGCTTTATCATTTCTATATTCTGATTGTAACACATTAAGCCGCTTCGTACAATTACAATTTTACTGCTTGAGGGTATATTATTTTACGATTATTTGGCAATATCCTTGGTTTTTTCGCAAATCTTTAATTTACACTCTTGCATTTTTTTGATTTCATAAGAAGTAGATACATCGTATCCTGCATTTTTAAGATCCTCACATATATAACTCCAAATTTCATAAGCTTCTTTGTTGTTTCCAAGTTCTTCGTAACAATTCGCCTTTGAGTAATATGCGTCTAAATAATGTGGCTCAATTTCCAATGCCTTATCCCAATATTTGAACGCTTCATCATATTTCTTTAAAGATTTACAAATATCTCCACCTACAACATAAATTTCCCAGATGTTGTAAAACTGATTTATTGCTTCTTTAAATACTCGATATCCCTCCTCAAAATGGCAGGATTTCAAATAAGTATATATTAGCAAGTGCCATAATATTTCGCATTCCCTGTTATGATTAATTTCATCATTCAATCTATTGATGAATTCATCTGATTTACCTAATGCAATATACAAATCAGCTTCGCCGCATCTGGCTCGCCAATAGGTTCTGGATTTATCTGATTCGCTTTTTTCAATCGCTTGTCGATATAACATTAAGGCTTTTTCGCGACATCTAAACATCATTTTCTTATTGATTGTGGCTTGTATTCTATAATCTTCTGCTTCGTACAATTCAGTACCTTTAATTTTTTCAAATTCAGTTTCTGCCGCAATAAAATCATTAATATCGCCTGATGTGTCGTACACATCGGCTAATCTCTGAGCATAGTTCCCATAGGCTACAGCGTTCTCTGTAAAAAGGTCATCGATAGTTACGCCATACATCTTTGCTATCTGAGGCAATAGTGTTATATCGGGAAGTGAACTGCTTCTCTCCCAACGGGATACTGTTTGCGAACTTACATTTAGAATCTCAGCGACTTTTTCTTGAGTCATATTCTTTTGCTTTCTAAAGTTTCTTATGTTCCAAGAAAATAAATTGTTATTCATATACCATACCTCGCTTTTCTGTTCTAAACTAATTATACAAACCAATAACCGTTAAGTCCATAACATTAATCGATAGTTCTCTTTTGCTTTATGTTCAAAAACCCCCGAGCAATCAGACCTCAGTCTTGCTCGGGGGTAATCATTTATTGTTTTCTCGCCAGGGCATATTCGTCATCGAGGCGGAAATATGGGCAGTCCTTCACGCTACTGCACATAAAACGATACATTTCGTCCTCGTCTAAATTCACGAGGCACTCGTAAAAATCGTCCTCTTCATTATATACATAATGAGCACACATTTCACAGTTGGTTGCCATTAAACACACCTCGCTATTCTGTACGGAGAGCCACAACAGGATCCTTCTTTGCGGCACTTCGGGAAGGAATGAGACCCGAAATAAGGGTAAGCACTACGCTTATTGCCACAAGAATCACAGCCGCTCCAACAGGCAGTACGGCTTTTAGGTTGCTGATTCCTGTCAATACATTCAAAATGATATTAATGGGAATGCAGAGAAGATAGGTCACACCTACACCTAACAGACCTGCGGCAAAGCCAACGATAACCGTTTCGGCATTAAACATTCCCGAAACGTCACGCTTGGAGGCACCGATCGCACGGAGTATTCCGATTTCCTTGGTGCGTTCCTGAACCGAAATCAGGGTTATAACACCAATCATTATCGAGGAAACGATGAGCGAAATTGCCACAAAAGCAATCAGAACGTAGGTTATAGCATTGATTATGGTGGTAACTGAGGACATCATTATACCAACGTAATCGGTATACTCTATTCTTTTGAGCTCCTCTACCCCATCGTTATATTCGTCGATTGAATCGGTTATAACGTCCTTATTTTCGAAAGAGGAAGCATAAAGATTGATTGCCGAGGGGGATTCCAGATCAATATAACCCATTTCAGTAAGGTTGTCTTCATAGGTAGAGTCCGAGAACTCGATTACCTCGTCATAATATTTAGCGCATTGCTTACGGGTGTATGTGGGTAAAGCCATATCCATAGCGGCACTTAACTGCTCTGTGGACATTGCACTCATCTGCTGTGCCACGCTTTCGGCATACTGCTTTTTGATTTGTTCGGTGAGCATATTGGTTACCAGCTCGTCAAACTCATTATCATCCATAGAAGCGAGATAATCCTTGATATCATCCTCATCTACACTCATTTGTGCGACGAGCCCTTCGGTTAATCTCAGTTCCATCTCGTCACGAGTGGTACTACCCTTGGCAGCAGACAATTGTTGTTCCAGCATTTCTTCGGAGGGAATGCTGTTTATATCTACATAAGCGGCTGCTTTTTCCTCGGCATTCATATCCTTAATATATTGACGGAATTCCTTTTCTTTCTCTTTATCTGAGTGAGTTCCTGTTGTGGATTCAAAAGGCAGACCTGTCAGAACATCTGTGTTTTCGTTGGCTCTCTGAGCCTTTATAACCTTTGATGCCTTGGATTTCTCAATAAGCAATTCAGTGAGTTCGCTTGTATAGCAAATGCTACCGGTTAGCATATGCGAATTGCTGTCTTCGTTGGGACGAATTATACCTGTAACTTTAAGCTTTAAGGCGTTGTCGTAAAGATAGCGAAGTCCCGCATCAGTATCTCTTAAATCGGTATAAAAACCGGATTTATCGTCGTAGGAATAGCAGTCGGCATTGAGAATGGTTCTATATTCGGTATTGCAAATATCCTTGTAACTCCACTTCATTTCCTTGTGCTTAAGCTTTGTTCCGTTAATAGCGGCATCAGCTAAAGCATCCATTTCCTCCTGGGGTAGCAGACCTAAGGCATAAAGAGTCACATCGTCAAGCTCGTTATTCTCATCTACGACCAACACTATTTCGTCATAGTCGTTAGGCCAGGAGCCATAAATTACGTCATATTGATTATGGAGCAGCTTATTAACGGGTGAGCCATCCTTTGCAGGAAGAAGCTCCTGCCAAAGCCCCGTTTGCATATTGCTCATATTCGCCATAGGATTCATGCTCTGCATTGCTGACATTGCACTCATATCAATGTCCATATATTTTGCAATAAGGTCCTGCAAAATTTCCTCTGTGTCGGAGCGAATTATATTACCGTCGACGTTCTTGGTGTAGACCAATAAGTCTAAATCATAAGAATACTGCGCACCGTTAAGGGCGTTGCCTAATGACGAATCTTCCTTTTTGATTTGATTTTCCAAATGCTTTTTAAAGGATTTGAGGTCATTTTCGTTCTCCTCAATGCTATTAACGGCATTAAGCATATCGTAAAGTGCGGATTTTTTATAGACAGCATCTTTATCGTGATTTGTCCCGTCCTCGGTTACGTTCATAAAAGCGTTCATCAGAGAGGTTAAATCTACACTTGTCGCTTCCAGAGTCAAGGGGTAAGAAGCCAGAGTGCTTTCCTGTACTTCGTCAATATAAGTGGTCATACCCTGGGAAATTGCAAGAATAAGAGCGATACCGATTATACCAATGGAACCCGCAAATGCTGTAAGAGTGGTTCTGCCCTTTTTGGTAAAGAGGTTTTTAAGGGAAAGCATAAATGAAGTTCCGAAGGACATTGATGGCATTTTTGCCTTTTTAATCTTTTCGCTTTTTGGGGCTAATTCCTTTAATTCCTCCTGTGTGAGAGGCTTGGAATCGTCAACGATTTTACCATCCAACATACGGATTATTCTTGAGGAATACTGCTCTGCCAATTCAGGGTTATGGGTAACCATTATTATAAGCCTATCCTTGGAGATTTCCTTGAGGATTTCCATAACCTGTACACTGGTTTCGGTGTCGAGTGCACCTGTTGGCTCGTCGGCAAGAATTATTTCGGGGTCGTTTACTAAGGCACGGGCGATAGCAACACGTTGCATCTGACCGCCCGACATTTCGTTAGGCTTTTTCTTTAATTGATCACCAAGCCCCACCTTTTCTAAAGCCTCAATAGCTCTTTTACGTCGCTCGGATTTGGAAACACCCGAAAGTGTCAGAGCCAACTCTACATTCTGCAAAACCGATTGGTGCGGAATAAGATTATAGCTTTGGAACACAAAGCCAATGGAGTGATTGCGATATGAATCCCAATCGCGGTCCTTATATTTCTTTGTGGAAACTCCGTTAATTAAAAGATCTCCATCGGTATATCCATCAAGACCGCCGATGATGTTGAGCAAGGTTGTTTTGCCGCAACCAGACTGACCTAACACCGACACAAATTCCGATTGTCTGAAGGAAAGGCTGACACCCTTGAGTGCCTCAACCTTGGTATCGCCTGTGGAATAGGATTTTACTATGTTTTTTAGTTCAAGCATTCGCAATGCTCCTTATATAATTAATTTTTAAATATAGTATAGCCAGATTTTACTAATAAAAATGTAAGATTTTGTTAACAAAGAAAAAACTTTTTAAATTATGCCTTTATCCATCATAGATTTTGCCGCCATAAGCACACCTGTTCTGCCGCTGTCGAAGTTAATTCCGCCCTGCATCCAGGCAGCATACGGCTCGCGAAGAGGAGCATCGGCGGAAAGTTCAATAGAAGCACCGTTTGTAAATGCACCAGCCGCCATAATAACCTTGCTGTCATAGCCCGGCATTTCCCAGGGCTCGGGAACAACAAAGGAATCAATGGGGGCACCGCTTTGCATACCTTGACAGAAGGCAATAAGTCCTTCCTCGGTACGAAGCTTTACCGCCTCGATTATATCGGCACGGTATTCGTTATATCTCGGGGTGACTTCATAGCCCAAAATTTCAAAGAGTGCGGCAGTATAAACAGCGGTTTTGAGGGCTTCACCAACAACGTGAGGAGCCGAGAAAAGCCCCATAAACAATTCTCTTGTGTGACCGAGGGTGCAACCCACTTCCCTGCCCACACCCGGAGCTGTAAGGCGAAAGGCGCATTTCTCTACAAATTCGTGCTTACCTGCGATATAACCTCCCGTACGGGCAATTCCGCCGCCCGGGTTTTTTATAAGTGAGCCGGCAATAACGTCGGCACCAACTGCCAAAGGCTCGCGGTCTTCTACAAATTCGCCGTAGCAGTTGTCAACAAAAATAATGGAATCAGGGCTGACCTCACGAACAACCTTAATGATTTTTTCTATATCAGCAACACTGAGGCTGGGACGCAAGGAATACCCGCGGGAGCGTTGAATGTATGCCATTTTATACTTTTTAGTGGCAAGCTTTTCTCTGATGCCATCCAAATCGGGCATATCGTTTTTGAGAGGCACCTCGCCGTAGTTTACACCGAAGTCGGCAAGGGAGCCATCGGTTTTTTCATCAATACCCAAAACTCCGATAAGGGTATCATAGGGTCTGCCTGTCACACAAAGCATACTGTCACCCGGACGTAAAAGTCCGAAAAGACCTACCGTTAAGGTATGGGTTCCCGATACGAAATTGTGGCGAATCAGTGAATCCTCCGCTCCGACACATTCTGCAAATACTTCCTCTAAAACATCGCGACCGCGGTCACCGTAGCCATAGCCTGTGGAAGGAGTGAAATGTGCTTCACTAACATTGTGGTTAATAAAAGCAGACAGAACCTTTTGTTGGTTATAAAAGGTGGTTTCGGCAATTTTCTCAAATTGAGGACTGCACATTTCCATAACCTTTTTGTCAAGCTCTTTTAATCTTTCGGGCAAATTAAAAAAATCACGCATTATATATCTTTCCTTTTCTAAATAAACTATAAATTCCTGTTATTCCATATCCACACTTCTTATAAAACTCCAATTCAGTTTGAAGGCAAAATGCCATCGAACGGGTTTTACCGAAGCTTTCTATACTTTTTAAAATCTCTTTGCCGTACCCTTTGCCTCTGTGGGCTTTTTCTACAGCAATACCGTTGACAATAACCGAATTATCGGACAAAAGCCCTATGCCACAGCCTTGCTCCCACAAAATTGCGACAGCTCCACCGTGGCGAATTCTATGAGAAATATCAACATACCAGGATTCAAAATCACCAATCTCTATTGCAGCACTGCTGCTGTCATTAAGCAATTTGTATATAGCAGAGTATTCGCTAAAGGAGAGACTGGGCGGATTATTAATTCCCCTGGTGCAGACTTTCTCTACGGCATAAATTTTTTCCTTGTCAAAGCCACTGATTCCATCAGTAAGGCTTCCGTCACAAATCAACTCGTCAAAACCGATAAATCCGAGAAAATCCATCAATTCTTCGCTGTTTGGTTCCTTAATAGACACTGTAACGGCAGAGCCGAATTTACAAATTACAGCAGTGATTTTTCCCGCCTCGTCTGTCTGATGCCAAAAGATGCAGAAGGGTTTATCCAAGCCATAGCTTCTGGCTAAAGCTTGCAGCTTTTCGCCGCAAATATCGGTAAACGACAGAAGTTTGTTACAATCCTCTAATAGTTTTATCATAGAGTTTACTTCCTATTTACTAACTCTCCAACGCCAAGACGGCATTGGAGAGTCGGTATTATCAATTTAATTTATTTACTAATTCCTTAAAGTGCTTGCCGCGTTCTGCAAAATTGGGATAAGCATCAAAGCTGGCACAAGCAGGGCTGAGGGTTACAATGTCCCCTGCCTCTGCGTTTTCATAGGCAAGCTTAACAGATTGCTCCATACCCTCGGAACGGAGAATTTTAACACTTCCGTCGAAGCTCTTATCTTCCTTAACCGCCTTTTCAATCTTATCGGCGGTGGGACCTGTTAAAATAAGCAGTTTGACCTTTTCGTTGACATAGGGTGCCATAGGCTCAAAAGGAATGTGCTTATCATAACCGCCTGCAATAAGGATGATTTTTTGGCGGAAAGCTTTAAGTCCTGCGATGGTTCTTGTGGGGCTGGATGCTATGGAGTCATTATAGAATTTAACACCGCCAACGGTTCTTACAGGCTCGATTCTATGTTCAACACCTGTGAATTCGCGGGCAACCTTTCGTATACTATCGGCACCAGCATAGCCCCATACGGCAGAAATTGCGGCGAGATAATTTTCTACGTTGTGGTCACCCATAAGGGCAATATCGTCACGGCTCATAATGGGGGCTACCATTCGGCGGTATGCCATATAAATTGTGCCATCATCAGAAAGCCAGGCACCGTTGGAAACGGGGTTCTTCATACTGAAGTGCATATGCTGACCTCTGACCTCCTGAGAGAAGCCGTGGGTGATGTCGTTATCATCATTAAGAACGGTTCTTGAAAATGCATTCTGATGAGAAAGAACGTTCTTTTTAGCGTTAATGTATTCGTCCATATCCTTGTGAACGTCCAAATGGTTAGGTGCCACGTTGGTAACAACTGCAACGTCGGGGCTCTTTCTCATCGAAATCAACTGGAAGGAGGAAAGCTCAACTACAACGTAGTCTTCCGGTTTAATTTCTTCAATAAGCGGTAGAAGAGGTCTGCCTATGTTACCGCCGACGTGAACCGTCTTGCCTTCTGCTTCAAGCATTTTTGCAATAAGGGTGGTGGTTGTAGTTTTTCCGTCGGAGCCTGTTACTGCAAAAATAGTAGCAGGGCAAACCTCGAAGAATACCTCCATTTCGGAAGTCACGGCAATTCCGTTCTCCCTTGCCTTAACCAGCTCCTCAAGGTAATAGTTCATACCGGGAGTTCTGAAAATAATATCAACCTCAAGGTTTTTAAGATAACCTTCACCGAGGCGAAGCTCGGCTCCCTTTGCCTCTAACTCATCAGCGACAGCACCTAATTGCTCGCGTGTTCTACGGTCGCATGCAAATACACGAGCACCGCCCTTCAGGAAGTTTTCAATCAAGGGAGTGTTGCTGACTCCTATTCCGCAAACGGCTATTCGCTTGCCGTTTATCTTGCTAAAAAACTGTTTATAATCCATACATTAGTCCCCCAAAATGACTTAACATATTTTTCCTATATAAATATATTATACCTATAAACTCCTAAAAATCAATAAGAATAACAGTTAATTAAAATATTTTTTCGAATTTTGAAAAATTACTCTTGACATTTGGAGTAACTTGTCATATAATATCACTTGTTCGGTACGCTGCTATGGCTCAGGTGGTAGAGCACGTCCTTGGTAAGGACGAGGTCACCAGTTCGAATCTGGTTAGCAGCTCCAAAATAAAAAGCACTTCTTCGGAAGTGCTTTTTATTTTGGAAATGAAGCGTTCCCTTTGGGAACACGAAGCCGCTTTCGCTAATGAAGTAGCCTACGGCTGTGAAGTGTGCCTTCGGCACGATAAGGAACGCTTCGCTTCATATTTTGCGAAGCAAAATGCTTCACGGTGCAAAGCCGCCGCTTCATACGAGCGAAAGCGAGTGCTTCACTTAAAACCCTTGCCCCTTCACCGCTTTTATGCTATAATACACCCAAGGCGGTGATGTTATGAAATCGATTCTTGACAGTATTTTGTTAGAAAGTGCAAAATATATTGATGACGGTTCGGTTGCGTGTTATATACCCGAACTTGCAAAGGCTGATAAAAAAGAACTTGGTATTTGCGTTATAACCAATGAAGGCAAACAATTCTTTTCAGGGGATGCCGATAAATTCTTTACAATGCAAAGTATTATTAAGCCACTTATACTATTGCTTACTTTGATGGATAATGGTATAGACCGTGTTCGCTATCTTGTGGGTGTTGAAGCTACCGGAAAACCTTTTGATACCTTTAATTATAGTGATCAGGCATTAAATGCAGAACATATTAATCCGATGGTTAATGCCGGTGCTATTGCTTTATGCACCTTGATAAAGGGAGAAAATTACGATGAAAAATTTCAACGGTTATTAGAACTTGTGAGAAAGGTTTCGTGCAATCCCGATTTACAGGTTGATGAACGGGTGTATTTATCTGAGAAAACTACAGGTAAT
>JAZNQM010000039.1:0-2416 GCA_045590175.1 Acutalibacteraceae bacterium
GGGGTGTTCCTGTTGAATTCGACCCCAAACACGTAATCTACGTATGGATTGATGCCCTTTCCAACTATATCACAGGTATCGGCTACGACCCCGACGGCAGCTCCGACCACTATAAGAAATATTGGCCTGCCGACCTGCACGTTATCGGCAAGGATATCGTCCGTTTCCACACCATTTATTGGCCCATAATCCTTATGGCTTTGGGCGAACCGCTTCCCAAGCAGGTTTTAGCCCATCCCTGGATGCTTTTCGCAGAGGATAAGATGTCAAAATCCAAGGGCAACGTAATGTATGCCGACGAGCTGGCTGACCGCTTCGGTGTTGATGCTGTTCGTTACTATCTGCTCTCCGAAATGCCCTTTGCCCAGGACGGTAATATCACCTACGAAAGCTTCATCACAAAGTTTAATTCCGATTTGGCAAACACCCTCGGAAATCTTGTGAACCGCACAAAAGCTATGAGCAATAAGTATTTCGGCGGAAAGGTTACTGCCGCCGCTCCCGAAGGCGAGTTTGATGAAAGTCTTATTTCTGACGCTAAAGAAACTGCTGAAAAATACTTCAGACTTATGGATGCATATCGCAATGCGGATGCGGTAGAAACCGTTATCAACTTTGCAAAGCATTGTAATAAATACATCGACGAAACCACTCCCTGGGTTCTTGCTAAAGATGAAGCAACCCTCCCCCGCCTCAACACAGTTATGTACAACCTGCTTGAGTCAATCCGTATTTTAGCAGTTGCACTTTCTCCCATTATCCCCGAATGCTCCGAAAAGATTTTCGCACAGTTGGGTGTAAACGAGGAGTCCTTCGACTTCGGAAAAATTGCAGAATACAACGTAGGCGAAGCCACTCCCCTGTTCCAGAGAATTGATATGCCCAAGGTTTTGGAGGAAATCAAGGCAGAGCAGGAAGCAAAGGCTAAAGCCGAAGCCAAAAAGGCTGAAAACGTTGTAACAATGGAGCAAATCGGTATTGAGGACTTTATGAAGGTAGAGCTTCTCACCGCCACCGTTAAGGATTGCGAGCCTGTTAAAAAGGCTAAGAAGCTCTTAAAGCTCACCCTGGACGACGGTAGCGGCACCGACAGAATCGTTGCCAGCGGTATTGCAAAGTGGTATAAGCCCGAAGACCTTATCGGCAAGGGAGTTATCGTGGTTGCAAACCTTAAACCCGCCGTGCTTTGCGGTGTTGAGTCCAACGGTATGATTCTTGCCGCCGATGCAGGTGAGGACGATGTTAAGGTTATCTTCACCGACGGAATTGCCCCCGGCTGCAAGGTAAGATAAATGCTTGATATATTAAAAGACCTGCCCGATTGGAGCGGCATTTTCGACACCCACTCCCACTATGACGACGAAAGATTCGCAGAGCTTCGCGAACCGCTGTTACAGGAGCTTTTTGAAGGTGGTCTTGCAGGGATAATCACCTGCGGTTGTGATATTCCGTCCTCGGAGGCGGCAATCGAACTTGCCGAAAAACACGAGGGGATTTATGCTGCAGTAGGTTTTCATCCCGAAAACCTACCCGAAAGCCCCGAGGAACTGCAAAAGCTCCTTACTCTGCTTTCCCACGAAAAGGTGGTGGCACTGGGAGAAATCGGTCTTGACTACTATTGGGACATCCCCAAAGCCCCGCAGTTGGAGTTGTTCGAGCAACAACTCGCAATAGCAAATGAACATAATCTCCCCGTCATTGTCCACGACCGCGAAGCCCACGGCGACACCTTGGAAATCCTTAAAAAGCATAAGCCCCGCGGTGTGCTGCACTGCTTTTCGGGTAGCGTGGAAACCGCCAAGGAAATTCTCAACCTCGGGATGTATATCGGCATTGGCGGTGTTGTCACCTTCAAGAATGCACGAAAAACAGTTGAGCTGGCAGAGATGCTGCCCGCCGACAGAATTCTCCTTGAAACCGACTGCCCCTACCTCGCCCCCGTTCCGATGAGAGGCAAGCTTTGTCATTCGGGATTGATTAGGTTTACCGCCGAAAAAATTGCAGAAATTCGCGACACCACAGCCGAAGATATAATCTCCCAAACCCGACAAAACGCCAAAGATTTATTTGGAATTTAAACGCTTAAAGCCTTCCCTTTTCGGGAGGGCTTTCTTTTTTATAAGCTGTTTTTTGCAGTATCTCGGTCTTGTCGCCCCTTGAGAGGGGAGACAAGAATTGGTTTCTGCTGAAGATCTCCCAAGGGGCGACGAGAAAAGTTGTTTATTCCATAGAAAAAGGAACCCTCCGCGAGGAGAGTTCCTTTTATTGATTTAGTAAAGTTTATTTAACCTTAACGGTCTTAGCCTTGCAGTATGCACCGTAGTAGGTCTTGCCGCTGACCTTCTTGTATGCTCTAACCTTTACATAGTAGGTCTTCTTGGATGTGAGCTTTTTGATGGTCTTCGTGGCGGAAGTA
>JAZNQM010000040.1:0-7464 GCA_045590175.1 Acutalibacteraceae bacterium
GAGCCGCAGTAGTCAAAGAAGAAAGAAAAAATCCTCTGAAATCGCTTGATTCCAGAGGATTTTTGGTCGGAGTGACAGGGTTCGAACCTGCGGCATCGACATCCCAAATGTCGCGCGCTACCAACTGCGCCACACCCCGATAGGTGATAAATGATATGAAATTGTTTGAAAATTAGTTTCCACAGTTGTGGTCAAATATAGGGTCAAACCTCAAAAAACGAGATTTGAAAGTGCGAAAAACCCAGTGTTTATGCGGGTTTTCAAGAGTAGGGGTTTGAGCCGTTCTCTTAGTCCCAAACCACCCGCGCTCCCAGCTGCGCCACACCCGGATATTATTCGATTTTTCAGCTTCTTGCGTGGAAGTGGGACAAACTGTGGTCAAACGCAAAATCTACGCTGTTTTGCATTTTCTTAAAGTGCCGAAAAGGTGCATAAATAAAGGCTTTTCGGGACTTTCTTGTTTTTACGGCAATTCGTGCTAGGCACGCTCCCAAAGCAGGCGCCCTACCAACTGGGCGACACCTCGAAGGATTTTGTTTATACGCTGTTTTTAAGCGACTTAAATATAATACACAAAAACTGGCAATTTGTCAAGTGTAATAGATGGATTTTATAAAAAATCTGTAGAGTTACAATTTGCGGAAATTCAATAAACGGAGATATAAGCTGTGGTGCGAATATTTCCTGTAGCGGTAGTATTAGCGGAGATGTGAATTGCGGTGACAATGTTGCGTGTGGCGACAACATCAAAGGCGGCAATCCACAAGCCGAAACAAAGCAATCTATACCCGATAATAACACAAACGAGGTGAATAGCAATGAGCGATCAGAAGAAAATAGAAACTCCGGAGTGGATAACACATTTCAAAAAGTTAGTGGAAGCGGAAACTCTATACGGAAACAAAGTGGAGATTCCAGCCAGAGCCAGAATAGGGTGGGAGCGAACCAAAGAGGAATTCAGGACTTTGCAAGCCGAAGGAGTGAATCTTACGGAATATTTGGATAGCCATCCTCGGGGACATCATATTACGGATTTGCAGAGACTGATAATAGAAGATTATCACAGAGAGAAGTAGCTGATACATACGGCATAGGTGGGAAAGCAACGAGGGAAGTTAAAAATATATTAAAAAACTGTTTACTGATTTTTTATTGACACATAAAACTGTGTTGTGTTATACTCTCAATGTGGGAAACATCCCGAAACAATCAGGCTTAAAAGCCAGAAGCAAATATATGGAGGAAAAGTATATGAAAAAGTTTGTATGTACAGTATGCGGTTACGTTCACGAAGGTGACACAGCCCCCGAGTTTTGCCCCCAGTGTAAGGTTCCTGCTTCCAAGTTCCAGGAGCAGAGCGGTGAAATGTCCTGGGCTGCCGAGCACGTTGTAGGCGTAGCTAAGGGTGTAGACGAAAGAATAATCGAGGGACTTCGCGCTAACTTTAATGGCGAGTGCTGTGAGGTTGGTATGTATCTTGCAATGGCAAGAGTTGCCCACAGAGAAGGCTATCCCGAAATCGGTCTTTACTGGGAAAAGGCTGCCTACGAAGAGGCAGAGCATGCTGCAAAGTTTGCCGAGCTTTTGGGTGAGGTCGTTTCCGACAGCACCAAGGAAAATCTTGCTGCCCGCGTAGAAGCCGAAAACGGTGCAACCGCAGGCAAAACCGAGCTTGCAAAGCTTGCTAAGGAGTTAGGTCTCGACGCTATCCACGACACCGTTCACGAAATGGCTCGCGACGAGGCTCGTCACGGCAAGGCTCTTGCAGGACTTCTTGCAAGATACTTCAAATAATAGAAATCGTAGGGCGGGGGCTTGTCTCCCGCCGTTTTTTACAGATTCAGGCGGCAGGACCAAGGCCCTGCCCTACAAGATTTTATTTTTATTGCAAAGTATATAACGATGTGCTATCATAACGGTAGCACATCTTTTGTTTTGGGGTGAGATTGTGATAAAAAAATTGTCAAAATTTATAATTCCTATTCTTATTTTGTTGCCGATTGTTTTGTATATTAGCATTGTTATTACAAACAACTACATTGCAGATAAAGTGGAAAAGGAACTAAAATCATATCAGTTGCCGACAGACACGGTGTTGGTTGAGTCTATTTCCGTTGCAGGTAAGTTAACGGGTAACGGTAATGGAATGCAGTATATGGGCGCTATTCTTATTACAAGCGGCTTAAGTCGACAAGAAATTTTAGAGTATTATCAAAATGAATTTGAGTATGTAGAGGTGCAAGAACAAACTTCTCCCACCATTGAATCTATTCGTCCTAACAGCGCTAATTTTAATCGATTCGATTTTGAGAGTAATAAAATCTATTATTCTGTTATTTGCTGGGGTTCAAGCAGCGACTACGTAAATGACTTTTTTTCTGGAATTTTGGATTTTGATTTAAGAGGACATTAAGTTTTAGTGTGACAAAAGTGTGATTTTCAAAAATTAAATAATAAAGCCTTGGCACAAAGCGGTTTTCGGGCATAGTTTCAAGATGAGGCTCGACACGGCAAGGCTCTTGCAGGACTTCTTGCAAGATATTTCAAATAATTAAAGGTCGACACAACGACTTTGTTAAACCAACGGGCACGGATTTTTCCGTGCCTGATTTTTTGTGTTTTTTGCAATAATTTCGTTGACAGTGGGGGTGGCGTGTGATATGCTGAACTTGGATAAAAAAGAAGTGATTCGGAGGTAGTGTTTTATGAATTTACAAGAACGCTTTGAGGCATTTTACGAGCCTCAACCCCAGCAGCTTTTTATCGATGAATTAAAGACTCCGTTGCATAAGATCTGCCCTGAATTTTTTGGAAGAGAAGTCCTGAAAAAAGGTGAGGTTTTCGCAAAAGGTGTGCGGGTTATTAATGAATTTCCCGACGATGATGGTTTGCTGGAGACTGCCTTCAGTGATTTCGATTTGTTTCTCAAGGTGTATGGAATAAAAGGAGATAAATTCCCGTTATACGTAAGAAAAGAACCAACCCGCTGTTTCGAAGCCTATAAGATAAGTGTGGATGAAAGAGTCTGTATATTGTCTGCCGACGACACCGAAGGTATAAGACGTGGACTCGTTTTCTTAGAGGATGAGTTTTGCCGCCGTGAGGGACCTATACTCCCTTTAGGCGATATAGAAAGATATCCCAGAATTAAAAGCAGAATTACAAGAGGGTTTTTCAGCCCCACCAACCGACCGCCTCTCAACATTGACGAGCTGATGAATGACGTGGACTACTACCCCGACGAATACCTCAACCGTCTGGCACACGACGGCACCAACGGACTTTGGATTTACACAAGACTGTCTGATTTAGTAAAGACCGATATCATACCCGAATGGGGTGTTGGGTGCGAAAAACGTATTACAAAGCTCAGTGCTATAATTAATCGCTGTAAACGTTACGGCATAAAGGTTTACGTTTTCTTTATTGACCCTGCATTTTTGCCGGATAATATGTATGAAAAGTATTCCGATATTGCCGGTATCAAGGTTGGCTGGATAAAGGGATATACCTTCTGCACAAGCAGTGAAAAGGGAGCAAAGTATTGCATGGATGCGATGCAAAAGCTTTGTGAAGCCCTGCCCGACCTCGGCGGTGTAATAGATATAACCAACGGCGAACGGACCACCTCCTGTTCCAGCTCCAATCCTGATAAGTGCCCCCGCTGCAGGGGTAAAAGCAGGGCAGAGGTATTGGCACAAACCGTCAATCTGCTTAAAGAGGGAATGCGTAGGGCGAACTCCTCGGCAGAATTTATAAGCTGGACCTACGGACATCGCGAATGGGAGCTTAATGAAATCAAGGAGTATGTAGAGAAAGCTCCGCAGGACGTTGTCATAATGCAGAATTTCGAGGAGAAGGGTATAACGGAGCAGTTAGGTAAGCCCCGTATGGCATTGGATTATTGGCTCTCCTATGTTGGCCCCTCCGAAAAATATATAGTTTCCGCAGATACCGCAAAAAAAGGCGGCAAGGAAATGTATGCCAAAATGCAGGTTTGTTGTTCCCACGAGCTTGCCACAGTGCCTTACATCCCGGTTCCCGGCATACTTTTCGATAAGTATAACACCGAGCTTTCGGGAGTTATGCAGTGTTGGTATTTCGGCAATTATCCTTCTCTTATGAGTAAGGCGGCAGGCGAGCTTTCTTTCTTGCATGATTTTTCCGACAAGCAAAGCTTTTTAGAAAACCTTGCAGGTATTTATTATGGTGGCGGCAAGGCTACCGCAGTGGCAAAGGCGTGGAAATGCTTTGAAGATGGTTATAAAAACTATCCTGTAAACATTCTTTTCAGTTATTACGGACCCGCCCACGACGGTATCGTCTGGGAACTGCAGTTGAAACCGAAAAACTATCCGCTTTCCCGCTCCTGGAAATTTGAGGAAGCGGCTCAGGGTGACAGAATAGGGGACTGCCTGTTCGCTTGCCACACCATAGAGGAAACTGTTGAGCTTTTGGGAGAAATCAAGAAGCACTGGGCAGAAGGCTTAAGGCTTATGCCCGACGACTCCAAGGAGCAGTCCTCAGTAAGCAACGCTCTGTATCTCTTGTTTTCAAGTGCTTGGAACGTTATGGAGTTCTATCGCTTAAGGTTATTGCTTGCAAAGAATCCCAATAATTCTCTCGAGCTTCTAGGCAGTATGAGAGAATTGGTGCTGGAGGAAATCGAAAACAGCAAAAAAATGATACCGATTTGCGAAAACGATCCCCGCCTTGGATATCATTCAGAAGCGGAGCATTTTAAGTTTTATCCCGCACAGCTAAAAAAGAGAATAACCTTATTAAAGCGACTACTTGTTACCGAATTCCCTGAGGTTGAAGAAAGAATCAAAAACGGACTTTTCCCACTTGAATATTTTTTGGGGGACAAAGATGGCTACAGAATGGCTCAGACCCTTGAAACAGCCCAAGTAGAAAACATCGCAGATACCGATGCTTCCTTTAAGGTTGCCTACGACAGCGAGAATATATATCTAGAGCTTGACGGCAAAAAAGACCATTTCTTCTCCATAGGCTTTGAGTATACCCCAACACTGCCGGGGTCTGAAATTATCTGTGAAAAAGGGAAGACCTTCTTGAGTTCAACTGCTTTTCACGGGTATTTCGGGGAGAAGGCAGCAGCTGAGCTTGCGAAATACCGCTGTGAGTATCTTGGTGGTGCAAGAGACGTATATAGGCTAACGATCGGCAGAAAAGACGTGGGCTGGATAACCGACACCCCCTTAAAGCTTCGAATAACAAACGACGGTTTTTCCTGGATAAAGTCCGAGAACCCAATACGCTTCCTTCACATCTACCAGTCACCCGACGAGTTCGGATGGCTAATGCCTTAAAGCTAAGAATATATAATTAAAGCGTACCTACAGACAACGTTTGCGGGTACGCTTTTTAGTTTTATTTAACCATTACTGCTTTTTCTGTATTGCAGCGGACTTATTCCTAACTCCTTTTTAAATGTGCGGCTGAAATAGTTGGGGTCGTTAAAGCCTGAACGTTCGGAAATCTCGTTGATTGAAAGGGCGGTTGTTTCCAGCAATCTTTGAGCTTCCTCGATTTTCAAATTCAGCAGATATTTACCAACACTTATACCTTTGAACTTTGAAAACTGATGGGATAAATAATACTTATTTATATAACAGGCATCTGCCACATCCTCAAGGGAAATGTTGTTTTTGAAATTGTCGTTTATAAACCGAAGTGCCTTTTCTAAAGCGGTGTTGGGTTTTTGAATATTGAAGCCTTGGTCGGCATAGTTTATAACTCTGAAAATATACATTAATATAGTACGGGAAATATTCTGTGCAATTTCAACGTAGAAATCATTCTTGGTTTCAAATTCGGCAATCATTTTTTTGAAAAGCTCATATATCGCTGAATAGCAATCCTCTGAATTGTATATTATGCTGTAATCGGAAGGAAGTAAGTGGTTTTGCGGCAGATCGGTTATTTCGAATTTATCTAAAGCAAAGAACAAAAATTCCGTTGGCTCCTGTAAACTGCTTTCTTCATAGTGTTCCACGTGGGGATTGTAGATAATGATGTCACCCTTTTTAAACTGCAATCGTTCACCGTTTACAGTTGTACAACCCTTTCCGTCTACCACAAATAAAATTTCGCAGAATCTGTGGCTGTGGGGATGTTCCTGCCATCCGTTGTTCTTTTTTAGCTCCCCTACATATAGCAATCGGGGCTTTAATTTAAAGCTGTAGTGATGTTTTAATAGATAGTGTTGCCTTTCTTCGCTGTTGTATCTGTGAAGAACTTCCATTTAACACGACTCCATTTCCTGTAAAATGTGTATAAAAAGGACAAAATAGTTCAATATATACACAATTATATGCAAAACAAACAAGATTGTCAAGATATATTTGTTGGTTTTAGCATAATATTGCTCTGCAAACAAAACAACATTGTTCATTGCAAAATAGATAAAAGTTAGTTATTATTACATTGTAAACATAGCAAATGTATACAAAAATAAGATTTCGATTAAGGAGGCTTTTTCTGTGAATGATGTAATTCTCACAATGAAAAACATAGAAAAGCATTTTTCCGGCGTACATGCGTTGAAATCGGTACAGTTCGAGCTGCGTGCAGGCGAGGTGCACGCACTTATGGGTGAAAACGGAGCAGGTAAATCCACACTTATCAAGGTCCTCTGCGGAATCCATAGAAGAGACGGCGGTACAATAAACTTCTTCGGTAAGGACGTTGAGTTTAGTAACATTGCTGAATCTCAGGCGGCGGGCATAAGCGTTATCCATCAGGAGCTCAATATGATGAATCACCTCACCGTTGCCCAAAACATCTACATCGGTCGTGAGCCTAAAAAATACGGTATGATTGACGACAAAAAGATGGAGAGAGATGCGGCAGAGCTGTTCGAACGTATTGGTGTTAACATTGACCCGTCGGTTGCTCTTGGAACTTTAACCGTTGGTAAACAGCAGATGGTAGAGATTGCAAAGGCAATTTCCCACGAGTCCAAGCTGTCGGTTCTTGACGAACCAACCGCAGCACTCACTCAGCCCGAGGTCGAGGAGCTGTTCAAAATAATGAACGACCTTCGAAATAAGGGAATAGGAATGATTTACATATCTCACCGTATGGACGAGATAAACCGAATTTCCGACCGCGTTACCGTTATGAGAGACGGTGAGTATGTTGGAACCTTAATCACTAAGGATACAACCAAAGACGAAATCGTGCGAATGATGGTTGGCCGTGTTATCTATGGCGAAAAGAAGGAACATAGTAACGTTCCCGAAGATGCCGAGGTTGTGCTTGAGGTTAAGAACCTCAACCGCGGAAATGAAGTTAGAGACGTAAGCTTTAAGCTTCACCGTGGCGAAATTCTTGGCTTCGCAGGACTGATGGGTGCAGGCAGAACCGAAACCGCCAGAGCAATATTCGGTGCCGACCAAAAAGATAGCGGTGAAATCTACATAAACGGCAATAAGGTCA
>JAZNQM010000041.1:0-2168 GCA_045590175.1 Acutalibacteraceae bacterium
AGTAACGGAACCGGTACTGCCGTCAGGCAAACGTACATAACCTGCTCTTTCGTAAAATGCCGCAATATAGGATTCGAGATATGCAGGGAAAGCCTCTTCGCCGGGAATTTCTTCAAGTCTGCCCGACATTTCACGCATCGCTTGCGCCCATCGCGAAGTCGAGTCAGCCAACATAAGAACGTCAAGTCCCATTTGGCGATAGTATTCAGCAAGTGTTACCGCAGTATAAACCGAAGCCTCACGGGATGCAACAGGCATAGAGGAGGTGTTACATATAATGATGGTGCGTTCCATAAGCGAACGACCGGTTTTGGGGTCGGTCAGCTCGGGGAACTCAGTGAGTGTTTCAACAACTTCACCTGCACGCTCACCGCAGGCGGCAATAATAACGATATCTACATCCGCATATTTCGATGTGGTGTGCTGTAGTACCGTTTTACCTGCACCAAAAGGTCCGGGAGTGCAATAAGTCCCGCCTTTGGCTACGGGGAAGAAAGAGTCAATAAGTCGCACCTTGGTTTCCATTGTTTCGGCAGGTGCCAATCTCTCGCTGTAGCATTTAACCGCTCGTTTAACAGGCCACTTGAAAGACATAGATACAGATATCTCACGGCCTCGCTCATCGGTTAAAACCGCAATCGGTTCCTTAACGGTGTATTCGCCCTTTTCGGAGATGGATTTTACCGTATAGCTTCCAAGCAGATAAAAGGGAACGAAAATTTTATGTGTAAACGGACCTTCGGGAACTGTGCCGATGTGTTCGCCTGCACGAACAATATCACCAACCTTCACAGTCGGTGTGAATTCCCATTTCTTTTCGGTATTCAGTCCGTCTGCGTAAATTCCTCTTTCCAAAAACCAGCCTGCCTGTTCTGCTAAAACAGGAAGCGGATTTTGCAATCCATCATAGATTTGACCGAGCAAACCGGGGCCGAGCTCTGCTGAAAGCATATCTCCCGTAAATTCTACAATATCCCCACATTGAATACCATCGGTCATTTCATAAACCTGCACTTGTGCCACGTTGCCTTTTATACGGATGACCTCGCTTTTAAGGGCAGTGCCACCCACAAAAACATAGCATATTTCGTTCATAGAAACATTGCCGTCAAACTCTACCGACACCAAGTTTCCGTTTATGCTTACTACCTTTCCTTTATTTTCGGTCATTGTTTTGCCTCCAACCTATCTCCATTTAAAATGGAGTCGTATATATTTTTATATGCTTTTTCTCCGCTCGTTGTATCAAACTGCCTTATGCGAAGAAGCAATTTTAATTTAAGTCCGTAATAGAAAATATAATCCTCAGAAAAGCAATCTATAGGCCTTAGCGTTTCTAAGATTTCCAAACGGTAACTGTTCAGATACTTTTCCGCTTCCATTGGATTTTCGATTTCTGTTGCCGTACCGGCTGCTTTGATGTATTCCACAGGCAAAATTCTGTTTTCCGTATCAAATGGCTTTTTCATTTTTTCTGCCCGAACTTTACCAAGAGCAAAACGAAAGTTTCTCTCTCTTTCGTTAAAGCTATCAATCAACGCAGAACCGGAACTCTCAAAGCTTTTCGGTGGGGACAACGTAAGCTTCTTCATCTCATTCTGTGCTTTTTTCCCTAAAAAGCGGTTACAAAGCTCTGCAAATCGTTCTTCGGTAATCGGGAGTGGCGTATTTTCACTTATCCCATCCAAAGACGGCAACTGCGATACTAAATAATATTCAGCCATAGTTATTACTTCGCCTCTTTCAAAAGCTCGGTAACCTTTGGGCTAAGATAATTTGAAAGCATGTCCACATCCGCCTCTGCCGAATAATCGTAGTATGCGGTACCGCCCCTTACGGCAATGCGGAATCCGCCGTCAAAATTATCATTCGCCTTCAAAGTAATACCCTTTAACATTTTTTCTTTAAGTGCTGCCAGTAAGGGTTCTTCTAATTTGTTAAGGTCCTGAGTATTCAAAATTACCGCAATATCTTCTGCATCAGGCTTATTTGCCCAGTTTTCAACAATGCTGATGATCAGACTTGCTAATGCATCCGATGAATATACAGCAGTAACATTTTCGCTAACGATAGCATTAAGCTCTCTCGTTACACTTTCTCTGAAAGAAATAAGCAGATTGCGACCCGCCTGACGAATAGCATCCTCGCTTGATTTCGTCATTCGCTCG
>JAZNQM010000042.1:0-3532 GCA_045590175.1 Acutalibacteraceae bacterium
AACTATTTACCTGAGGGCTGGAGAATTGAAAATACCAATAATAAATATATGACCTCTTCCCCCTCAACCGTTTACGAGGCTATGAATCGTGGAGACGTTTTAGAAGCCCGGGCAACAATGTGCGATTTTGACCACAATCTGATTGTTGAGCTGGGTTGTATGAAGGGTATTATCCCACGCGAGGAGGGTGCACTGGGCATACGTGAAGGCAAGGTTAAAGATATTGCACTGATTTCGAGGGTCGGCAAGCCGGTGTGCTTTGTTGTGGATACCGTAAAACCCGATGCCAACGGTAAACTTTGTGCCTATCTTTCCCGTAGGAAAGCACAAGAATTATGTATGCGGGAATATATAAGTCATCTATCTTGCGGTGACGTGATTAACGCACGGGTGACACACCTTGAAGCTTTTGGAGCGTTTTGTGATATTGGCTGCGGCATCATTGCTTTGATGCCAATTGACGCAATATCTGTCTCCCGCATTTCCCATCCATCTGACAGATTTTCTGCAGGAACTGACATTAAAGCTTTGGTCAAAAGCATAGACGAAAACCTGCGGATAACACTTTCTCAAAAAGAGCTGCTGGGAACTTGGGAAGAAAATGCATCACAGTTTATGCAGGGACAGACCGTAACAGGAACCGTTCGTTCTGTTGAAGAATACGGAATTTTCATTGAACTGACACCCAACCTTGCAGGGCTTGCGGAAATCCGCGATGGGGTGAAGGTAGGGCAAAAGGCAAGCGTATACATAAAAAATCTCAATCCCGAAAAAATGAAGGTTAAGCTTATTATCATAGACACCTTCGACGATAAATCAAATGTGGGCTATGAATACTTTTTTTGCGGCGACCATCTTGACTACTGGAAATACTCCCCCGATTGCAGCCGTAAGGTTATTGAAACAAGCTTTTGATAATCTTACCAAGAGTTTCGGTCTTGTTTCGGGCGGCACGGTATTCTCCAACACTCCCCTGCCTTCCGTAACTATAGCCTGGAACAAATCTCCGTCAAAGCCCTTGACATCTTGCTAAGGATTGGATATAATATCAAAGGTGGTTGTTGGAGCCGATTTGATGGCTCCCTCCACCCTTTTTCTTTGAAAAATTTATATTAAGGATATGATAAAAATGGCAGAAGAAAATAAGACCTGCAGCGGAAAATCTCAAGGCTGCACAGGTGACTGCAGTTCCTGTTCAGCACACAAGGAACCTCAAAGCCTTCTGGAACCGCTAAACCAGTTCAGCACCGTTAAAAAGGTAATCGGTGTAGTTTCGGGTAAAGGTGGCGTTGGTAAATCTCTTGTAACGGCTATGAGTGCCGTTATGATGTCGAGAAAGGGCTACAAGGTTGGTATCTTGGATGCTGATATCACTGGACCCTCTATCCCAAAGATGTTCGGTATAAACGGCAGAGCTATGCAAAACGATATGGGAATTATTCCCCTTGAGACCGCAGGTGGCATAAAGATTATGTCGGTTAACCTATTACTCGACAACCCCGAGTCTCCCGTCGTATGGAGAGGTCCCGTTATCGCAGGTGCAGTTAAACAGTTCTGGACCGAGGTTTATTGGGGCGAGCTTGATTATTTGTTTATAGATATGCCTCCGGGAACCGGCGACGTTCCGCTGACTGTGTTCCAATCCATCCCGGTCAACGGAATCCAGATTGTAACATCTCCCCAGGATTTGGTTTCGCTTATTGTTAAAAAGGCATACAATATGGCAAAGCTTATGGAAATCCCCGTGCTTGGCATTGTGGAAAATATGAGCTATGTTAAATGTCCCGATTGCGGTAAAGAACTTCATATTTTCGGAAACGGAAAATCCGAAGGTGTTGCTGAGGAATTGGGATTGCCCCTCCTTGCAAAAATTCCGCTTGACTCCGAGCTTGCAAGTCTTGCCGATGCAGGTAAATTCGAAAGATTTGCCGCCGACTATATGGTTGGTGCCGCCGATTGCATCGAAAATCTTGTATAATTATGCAAAATAAATAAAAATTATTTTAAAATAATGGCCGTCTTTATAGGCGGTCATTATTGATTTTTCGAAAATATAGGAGTATAATATTAACATACTTTTCTCAGAATGGGTGTTGTCAATGAAAATAAAGGTAGCTATATGCGGATATGGTAACTTAGGTCGCGGTGTTGAGTGTGCAGTTGCGGCAAGCGAAGATATGGAGTTGGTCGCTCTTTTCACAAGACGTGACCCTGCTTCAATCAAACCCTATTCAGGCGTGCCTGTATATTCCATGGCTGATGCCCCTAATTTCAAAGATAAGATTGATGTTATGATACTCTGCGGCGGCAGTGCCAACGACCTGCCCACCCAGACCCCAGAAATGGCAAGATATTTTAACGTTATCGACAGCTTCGACACCCACGCTAAAATCCCCGAGCATTTCGCTGCGGTTGATAAGGTTTCAACAGATGCTAAGAAGGTTGCTATCATTTCGGTTGGCTGGGACCCCGGTATGTTCTCCCTCAACCGACTTTTAGGCGAGGCTATTCTTCCCAACGGCAACGATTACACCTTCTGGGGCAAGGGTGTTAGCCAAGGCCATTCGGATGCAATACGCAGAATCGAAGGAGTACTTGATGCCCGTCAGTACACAGTACCCGTTGAAAGTGCTGTTGAAAGAGTAAGAAACGGTGAAAACCCAACACTTACCACCCGAGAAAAGCATTTAAGAGATTGCTATGTTGTTGCCGAAGAGGGTGCCGATTTGGAGGCAATCCGCAAGGCTATTGTAACTATGCCCAACTATTTTGCCGACTACGACACCACCGTGCATTTTATCTCCCTGGAGGAGCTGCAGCGTGACCACAGCGGCATCCCCCACGGCGGTGTTGTAATCCGCAGCGGTAAGACAGGCAGAAACGATGAGAACAACCACATAATTGAATACAAGCTGACTCTTGACTCCAATCCCGAATTCACTTCAAGCGTTTTGGTGGCTTATGCCCGTGCGGCTTATCGCTTAAACGCTGAAGGCACCTGCGGTTGCAAAACTGTATTTGACATTGCTCCCGCATACCTGCATCCCCAAAGTGGCGAGGATTTGCGCAAGAGACTGCTCTAAAACACTGTGCAAATCCTAAACCGTAGGGTTTGCACTTTTGCAATTTTTCTACGATGAACATTTATGAATATTGAAAAATGCAGATAATAGTGCTATAATATTTGAATAGAATTTTTATGTAGGAGGTCCTATATTATGAATATTGTTTGTTTGGATATGGAAGGCGTTCTGGTTCCCGAAATTTGGATTGCTTTTGCAGAAGCAAGCGGCATTCCCGAACTCAAACGCACCACCCGTGACGAACCTGACTACGACAAACTGATGCAGTACCGCATCAACATCTTGAACGAGCACGGTCTCGGTCTTAAAGAAATTCAGGACACTATTGCAAAAATTGAGCCCTTAGAGGGTGCCCGCGAATTTTTGGACGAGCTTCGCACTCTTACTCAGGTTATTATTTTATGCGATACCTTCACCCAGTTTGATATGCCCTTGATGGCAAAGCTTAA
>JAZNQM010000043.1:0-5206 GCA_045590175.1 Acutalibacteraceae bacterium
TATATGCTTCAACGCTCTTAGAAGAATTATTAGTCATAAACATATATCTGCAGCCAGAATCTGATATATTTTTCAGCAGATTTTTTGTAAAAGAAAACAATCTGTTTCCAAGATACAAAGTGCCATCCATATCAAAAAGATATAGTTTTATTCCCTTAATCAAAAACACTCACCACTCTTAATCAACTTCTCCTGTGGCTATTATATCACATCCACAAACATTTTCAATAAGTATATCGCCAATTTTAATTGGAGCAGCTGCATTAGCATTTCTTATTACATCCATCACTTCAAAGATATCTGCTTTCTTTATGGGCTTCGATGTTTTTACACTAACCATTCCCTTGCCATCGGTTAATCTGACAGAAGAAGTAACTGTACGCATTGGATTTGTGCATTCTCCTATACCATAATCTTTGCCTCTTTTGCAGCCATTACCCGAAACTTCTATGTTATCATTAGAAATATCAACCGCAAGTCTGCAGCCGCGAGGACAAATTATACAAATTAATTCTTTTTTCATTATTGCTCCTCCACGCTTATAGTGATGTTTTCGCAAGCTGACTTAATAAGGTCATTTTTAACAGTAATTTTTTCCATTTCACCCGGTGCACAGGATAAACGAATAACTTCACTTAAGTGTTTATTACCATCGGAAACAATCATTTTAACCTTACCAAAAGGCTTGGAAACTCTGAAATACAGAGTAACATCCTCTTTATCGTTCGCATCAATTTTGTGCGGCAACACATATCTCACACCGTTACCTGCAAAGGTATTAAGCTGCTTGGAAATCTTGTGATTAATATTTAAGATATATTCAGCTGCAAAACGGCCTGCGGTTTCTGCTTCATCCGAAACATAATCCACCAAATCGTGGACCTGTAATGCATTTCCACATGCAAAAATTCCCGAAATGCAAGTCTCACATCTATTATTAACAACAGCACCGCCGGTCACAGGATCTATATCTATGCCACAAGCCCGCGCCAATTCATTTTCAGGTATCAATCCCACCGACAGCAAAAGAGTATCGCACTCAATGTATCTCTCAGTGCCTGCAATAGGTTTTCTCGATTCGTCGACTTCGGAAATAGTAACTCCTTCTACCCTGTCTTTACCGTGGATTTCAACTACGGTATGGCTTAAGTAAAGGGGTATTTGAAAATCATTGAGACATTGCTGTATGTTTCTTTGCAAACCACCTGAATACGGCATAACTTCGCAAACAGCTTCCACTTTGGCACCTTCCAGAGTCATTCTGCGAGCCATTATCAAGCCTATATCACCCGAACCCAATATGACAGCTTTTTTACCGACGGAATATCCAAAATGATTAATAATTTTTTGTGCAGTACCGGCACTATATATACCCGAGGGTCTTGTTCCGGCAATATTAAGTGCGCCCTTGCTTCTTTCTCTACAGCCGCAAGCAATAATAATAGCTTTAGAAGATATCTGCAATATACCATTTCTGTTCTGAGCAGTAACAATTTTATCTTTAGTTACAGACATAACCATCGTCTCACAAAATACAGTTACATTACGCTCTTTAACCATTTTAACATAATGAGCTGCATATTCAGGACCGGTTAATTCCTCTCCTAATTTATGCAATCCAAAGCCATTATGAATACATTGCTTCAGAATACCGCCAAGATTTTCTTCTCTTTCGATTATGGCAACGCTACTTACACCTCTGTCATAAGCCGAACAAGCCGCAGCCATACCTGCAGGACCGCCACCGATAACTACCAAATCAAACTTCACCATATTATCACCCTATATCTCACCGAAAACAAATTCAGAACCTTTACCTTTTTTAGATACTTTTTCGAGAGGTATATCATTTTCCTCTGCAATCATCTTTAAAATGTATGGCATACAAAAACCGCCTTGACAGCGTCCCATACCCGAACGGGTCCTTCTCTTAACACCATCGATATCTAAAGCCTTAGGATTGGTTCTGATGGCGGCAAGAATTTCCCCCTCACTTATTCCTTCACATCTACAAATAATCTTGCCATAGGACGGGTTGCTTTTTATGAAAGCACCTTTTTCGTCAATAGTCATATCCTTAATTCGATTAACAGGTGACCTTTTACCATTCCACTCCGCTTTAGCATAAGCTTTAAGTCCTAAGGACTGCAATATGTTTACAACTCGTTTAGCAATAGATACGCATGAAGTTAGTCCCGGAGAATCTATGGCAGCTACATTAAGAAAATTCTTTGCAATATCTGATTCTTTAATGATAAAATCACCTGTTGAAACCGAGGAACGCACACCACAAAATGATGTTATAACTTTATTTATTTTCACTTCAGGTACACTCTTTTTAGCACCCTTTGCAACACTTGCTAAGCCATCGATTGTGGTTCGGTTGCTTGATGGGCTATCTGCAACTTCGGCGGTAGGTCCTAAAAGAAGATTTCCTTCTGCCGTAGGAGTGACTAAAATCCCTTTACCTTTTTCAGTTGGTATCTGGAAAATAGTGCAACCAACGCAACCTCCCTCTTCCTTGTCAAGAAGCATATATTCTCCCGCTCTCGGGATTATTTCAAAGCTAAAATCACCAACGAGATTGGCTATTTTATCGGAATAAGCCCCTGCACAGTTAATGACATATTTACCTTCAACCGAATAGCCATCACTTGATACAACTGAATAACCTTTGTCGGTTAAGGAAATTTTTTCAACTGCAAAATTTCTTTTTAACTCTACACCATTATCCATTGCATTACCGATAGCAGCTATACAAAGTTCATAAGGAGAAATAATACCTGAATTTTTAACATATAGTGCAGAAGTTACTTCATAAGACAAATTAGGTTCAATTTCTCTCGCTTTATCTCCTGATATTATGCATATATCGGTAATACCGTTTTTAAGGCCTCGCCAATATAAATCTTTTACAGTTTCGTCTTCGTCAGAAGAAAACGCACAAACCAGGGCACCATTATTCTTGTGTGGCACCGATAATTCTTCAGCGGCTTGATAAAGCAAATCCACGCCCTCACTGTTCAACTCAGCCTTAAGAGTATTTGGTTCGGGGTCATAACCGCCGTGTATTATACCGCTGTTAGCTTTGGTTGCACCGCAAGCTACATCATTTTCTTTTTCTAAAACACACGTTCTTAACTGGTATCGGGAGAGTTCACGGGCAATCATTCCTCCAACAACCCCTCCGCCGATAATCAAAACATCATAATTCATCTAAGCTTTCCTCCTTAAAAAAACAAAAAAGAGATACAGAAAACAGAGTGCAGATATGCACTTTGTTTTTCCGTATCTCTAAATCTCTTCGGAATATTCAATTATACTTCGATTGCAACAAAAATATTACAAATACCAAAGTTCTTCTTTTCCGGTCGAAACCGCAATTGCACCTGAAGACAATGCCGCGGTTACTTCCTGTTTGGTTTCAATAAGTCCGCCAGCTATGACAGGAGTTTTGCCTTTTGAAAACCTTTGAATTTCTTTAGTGACAACACCGGGCATAATCTCGACAAAATCGGGAGTGGTTGAGTTAATAACACCGTCCATATTACCGATTCCTTGAGAATCAAGCAAGAACATACGCAGAACTGTTATTAAACCGCAGGCTTTGGCATGACGTATTAACGCTGACTTGGTGCTTACTATTCCGTCAACACCGCAAGCTTTCAGAAATTCAATTCCCTGCTTATCCTTAGCGATTCCCTCCAAAAGGTCAATATGTGCTAAAAGAAGCTTGCCGTTAGAATGAGCGTCTTCAACATATTTCTTCACGGAGAAAATATTAAGGTTGAGATGAATAATAACCTCAACAGGTGAATTGATGGCATTGTCCCATCTATCATCGTGAATAGCGGCTATAACAGGCGAACGCTCAAAACTTACTAAAACATCGGCATTCATACATTAGCTGATTTTACCGAATGTGTCGTTCTTAAGAATAACATCGTGAGCGCCACCCTCGATGATACTTGTGGAAGAAACAAGAGTAATCTTAGCTTTTTCCTGGAGCTCAGGTATGCTCAAAGCACCACAGTTGCACATTGTAGAACGGACCTTGCTGAGGGTAAGATTGACATTATCATGAAGCTTACCGGCATATGGAACGTAGGAATCAACACCTTCTTCAAAGGAGAGCTTCTTAGCACCACCCATATCGTATCTCTGCCAGTTTCTTGCACGGCTGGAGCCTTCACCCCAATATTCCTTAACGTAGTTACCGTTAATGCTGATTTTATTGGTTGGGCTTTCGTCGAAACGAGCAAAGTATCTGCCGAGCATTATGAAGTCAGCGCCCATAGCAAGAGCTAAAGTGATGTGATAATCCTGAACAATACCACCGTCGGCACAAACAGGAACATAAACACCTGTCTCTTCAAAATATCTATCACGTTCAGCACAAACGTCTATAAGAGCAGTAGCCTGTCCTCTGCCTATTCCCTTCTGTTCACGGGTGATACAGATCGAACCACCGCCGATACCAACCTTAACGAAGTCGGCACCGCAATCTGCCAAGAATCTGAAGCCTTCGGCATCAACAACATTACCTGCGCCAACCTTTACATCATCACCGTATTTACCGCGGATGAACTCGATTGTGCGTTTCTGCCACTCACTGTAGCCCTCAGAGGAGTCAATACAAAGTACGTCAGCACCTGCTTCAACCAATGCAGGAACGCGTTCCTCATAGTCACGGGTGTTGATACCTGCACCTACAACATAACTCTTATTCTTATCGAGGAGTTCGAGCTTGTTTGCTTTATGAGAATCATAATCCTTTCTGAAAACCATATAGCAAAGCTTACCGTCTTTGTCAACTATAGGTAAGGAATTCAGCTTGTTATCCCAAATGATGTTGTTAGCCTCTTTAAGGGTAACTCCTTCTTCTGCATAAACAAGACTTTCCAAACCTGTCATAAACTCAGAAACCTTGGTAGAAGTGTCCATACGGGAAACTCGATAGTCACGACCGGTAACTATACCTAAAAGCTTACCATGGGCAGTTCCGTCGTCGGTAACAGCTACTGTGGAGTGGCCTGTCTTTTCCTTAAGATCAAGGATATCTTGAAGTGTATCGTCGGGCTTAATATTAGAATCACTTACAACAAAGCCTGATTTATATGTTTTAACGGAGCGAATCATTTCTGCTTCCTGCTCAATGGTCTGAGAACCGTAAATAAATGAAATACCGCCCTCTTTAGCGAGTGCA
>JAZNQM010000044.1:0-13411 GCA_045590175.1 Acutalibacteraceae bacterium
ACAGTAGCAGGCGTAGAGCTTGACCAGTACATCCTCCCTGAGGCTGTTCTCACCATCGGCGCTGTTCCTACCTGTGACTACGGTACCCCCTCTACCGAGGAAATCCCCGATTCTCTCATTCCTTACGTTCAGAATCACGATGCTTTCCTTCTTAAGAACCATGGTGCTTTGACCGTTGGTAACACCCTCACCAAGGCTTTCTTCACAATGGAAGAGGTTGAATTCAACGCTAAGATTTGTATGTATGCAAAGCAGCTCAACAACGGCTCCATCGACGAGATTCCTTGCGAGCAGCTTGAAAAGCTTATGGAACTCCGCAAAAAGTTCCAGCTTCCCGGCCGTCATCCCGGTTGCACCAAGTGTGCTAACCTCGGTACCGACAAGTGCCGCTGCAAGGACAACGCTGTTGGCGGTCACACCTGCACCTGCGGTAAGCACGACAATGCCAGCGAGGATGTAGTTACTGCTATCACCAAGAAGGTTCTCGCAGAGCTTAACAAGTAATTTCCAAAATTAACTTATATATTATATAGGAAGGAGGAGTTCGTAAATGGCTTATTTTAATGATTACAACTGTGAGCGTTCACCCAGAATCCCAAGACTTATGGAGCATCTTTTCGCAACAATGCCCGAGGTTGAGGCTGATCGCGGTGTTTTAATCACAGAATCTTATAAAGCCACCGAGGGCGAACCGATAATCACAAGACGTGCCAAGGCTTTCCAACACATCCTTGAGAATATCCCCATAACAATCCGCCCCGAAGAACTCATCGTAGGCAGTTCAACAATTCATCCAAGAAGCTGTCAGGTCTTTCCTGAATATTCCTTCGAATGGTTAGAGTCCGAGTTTGAAACTCTTCCCACCCGTGAGGCAGACCCCTTCTTTATTTCAGAGGATACCAAGCGTAAGCTTAGTGAAGCCTATAAATACTGGAAGGGCAGAACCACCTCCGAGCTTGCCACCGAATATATGGCTCCCGAGGCCTTGCTTGCCATTGACCATAACATCTTCACCCCCGGCAACTATTTCTACAATGGTGTCGGTCACGTGTGTGTTGACTATCCTAAGGTTTTAAAGATTGGCTATAAGGGTATAATCAAGGAAGCCACCGCAGAGTTGGCAAAAAGCGACGTAACCGACGCTGACTATGCAAAACGAAGCCATTTCTTGAAGGCTGTAATCCGTAGCTGTCAGGCAGTTATTGACTACGCAAAGCGTTATTCCGCTTTAGCATTGGAGCAGGCAGCTGCCTGTGCCGACGATACCCGCCGCCGTGAGCTTTTGAAGATTTCCGAAAACTGTGCAAAGGTGCCTGAAAACGGTGCAGAAAGCTTCTATGAAGCTTGTCAGTCTTTCTGGTTTGTTCAGCAGCTGATGCAGATGGAATCCAGCGGACACTCAATATCTCCCGGTAGATTCGACCAGTATATGTACCCCTACTTCAAAAAGGATTTGGATAAGGGTGCTATCACTCCCGAATTTGCCCAGGAGCTTATCGACTGTTTGTGGGTTAAGCTTAACGATCTGAGCAAGGTTCGTGACGAAGCTTCTGCTAAAGGTTTCGCAGGCTACAGTATGTTCCAGAATCTTATTGCAGGCGGTCAGGACTCCGAGGGCATAGATGCCACAAACGACATTTCCTTTATGTGTTTGCAGGCTTCCTTACATACCCTCTTGCCCGCACCTTCATTGTCGGTTCGCGTTTGGAACGGTAGCCCTCAGGAATTTCTGCTTAAAGCCGCCGAGGTAACAAGAACAGGTATCGGTCTTCCCGCTTATTATAACGACGAGGTTATCGTACCTGCGCTCCTTTCCCGCGGTCTTACAATGGCTGATGCCCGTGACTACTGCATAATCGGTTGTGTTGAGCCTCAGAAGGCGGCTAAAACCGACGGTTGGCACGATGCCGCATTCTTCAATATGTGCAGACCTCTTGAGTTGGTTTTCACAAACGGTATGGATAACGGCGTTCAGGTAGGTCTCAAAACAGGTGACGTAGCCTCAATGACCAGCTTCGAGGAATTCGTTGAAGCCTATAAAAAACAAATGCAATATTTCATCGGCCTTATGGTTAATGCCGACAACGCAATAGATTTTGCCCATGCCGAAAGATGCCCGCTGCCTTACCAGTCCGCTATGGTGGACAACTGTATCGCAAGAGCCAAGTCGGTGCAGGAGGGCGGTGCTGTGTACAACTTCACAGGTCCTCAGGGCTTCGGTATTGCAAACGTTGCCGACTCAATGTACGCAATCCGCGAGCTGTGCTTTAACAGCAAGAAGTACACCCTTTCGGATTTCAAAGAGGCCCTCGAAAATAACTATGGCGAGTCCGAAATTTCCTCCGACGAGGTTACAAAGCTTACCCTGCTTGTAGCCGAAAAGATGAAGGAAAACGGTCTTACCCCCACCCCCGAGGATATCGAAAAAATCTGCCGTATGGTATCAGGTGCCGCGGCAGGGGAGGATGGCGAACGGTATCATAAGCTGCGTGAGGACATAATGGCGCTTCCTAAGTTCGGTAATGACATAGAGGATGTTGATGCCCTTGCCCGCGAAATGGCTTATACCTACACCAGACCCCTCGAAAAATACGAAAATCCCCGTGGTGGTAAATATCAGGCAGGTCTTTATCCCGTTTCGGCAAACGTGCCGCTGGGATATCAGACAGGTGCCACCCCCGACGGCAGACTTGCCAGAAAACCTGTGGCAGACGGTGTTTCACCCTCCGCAGGATACGACCTTAACGGTCCCACTGCTGCCGCCAACTCGGTTTCCCGTCTTGACCACTTTATTGCTTCAAACGGCACCCTTTACAATATGAAGTTCCATCCTTCCGCCCTCAAGGGCAGACAGGGACTCAACAACTTCGTATCTCTCATCAGGTCTTATTTCGACCAAAAGGGCAGCCATATGCAGTTTAACGTTGTAAGTCGTGAAACTCTCTTGGATGCACAGAAGCATCCCGAAAACTACAAATCCCTTGTTGTTCGTGTTGCGGGCTACAGTGCGTTGTTCACAACCCTCTCCCGCTCCTTGCAGGACGATATAATCAACAGAACAGAGCAAGGTAACTTCTAATCTACATTATATAAAGGAGGATTGTCAGGAATGGAAAACAGCATCTTGTCCCGCAAGGGCAGAATTTTCGACATCCAGCGTTTTTCCGTTCACGACGGTCCGGGTATTCGCACAATAGTTTTCTTAAAAGGCTGTAAGCTGCGTTGTCGTTGGTGTTGCAACCCCGAGTCTCAGAACTACGAGATACAGCAAATGACCGACGATAACGGCAAGGTAACCGTCACAGGTCGCGACGTAACGGTAGGCGAGGTAATTGAAACCGTTCTCCGCGACAGCACCTACTACCGCAGGTCGGGTGGGGGAATGACCCTCTCGGGCGGCGAAATGCTTTGCCAACCCGACTTTGCCGAAGGTCTGCTTCGCGCGGCGGTTGAGAAGGGAATCAACACCGCAGTTGAAACCACTTCCCTTGCAAGCTTTGAAACCATCGAGAGATTGCTACCTTATATAGATAACTATCTTGGTGACCTTAAGCACGTCGACCCTAAAAAGCACAAGGAGTTCACAGGTCAGTCCAACGAGCTGATTCTTGAAAACCTCCCAAAGATTGCCGAGAAGGCGTCAAGGCTTGTGATAAGGGTCCCTGTGGTGCCCACCTTTAACGATACTCCCGAGGAAATAAGTGCCATAGCCGAGTTTGCTGCATCGCTCCCAAACGTTAACGAGCTTCACCTTCTCCCGTACCATAGGTTGGGTCAGGATAAGTATCGTTGGCTCGGCAGAGAATACAGTTTAACTCACATTGAGCCTCCGAAGGACGAAAAAATGCAGATGCTCTTAGAAGCCGCCAAAAAATCGGGCATTCGCTGTCAGATAGGCGGATAAAAATAAACTATAAAGGAGAGAACACAAGTGAATATATACACAAAAGCCGGCGACAATGGCAGAAGCAGTACCCTCACTCGCACGTCTCTCCCTAAGAACAGCCCCGTGTTCGAGCTTTTAGGAAGTCTTGATGAGCTTAACAGTCAATTAGGCACCGTAAAAGCAGGAGCCAAGGAGGGCATTAAAACAATAATTGAGGCTCTGCAGTCCGATTTAATCTCCCTTAGCGGAGAGGTTGCAGGTGCCAAAAAATTCGCAACACAGGAAGAAATCGCAAAGCTTGAAAAATCCATCGACTCTGTAAGCGGTTCAATTCCCGAGTCTTCGGGCTTCACCCTTCCGGGAGCTTCGAAGGACGGAGCCGCCCTGGATGTTTGCCGAACAGTGGCAAGAAGGGCAGAGCGAGCTGCGGTTGCCGCTCAGCAAAGAGGCGGTATCACCAAAGAACTGTTAGCTTGGCTCAATCGTCTTTCCGACCTTCTGTATGTTCTGGCAAGACTTTGTGATTCCTCAGCACCGGTGGGTGGTTCTGCCACTCCCGTCAGCGGAAAGCTTGATGGCTTCTGCGATAAGGCAATTGCCCTTTGTTCGGCGGTCCGCGAATATGCAAGAAGTCAGGGTGTAAGGGCTGTTGTTGCGGTTTGTGATGCAGGCGGCAATGCTGTCTGTCTGCAGCGCGAGGACGATGCCTACATTGCAAGCATTGATATTGCGGTGAATAAGGCATTCACCTCGGCAAGTTTGAAAATGACCACTAAGGAGGTTGGGGAGCTTGCAGCCCCCGGTGCGCCTCTTTATGGCATACAAAATACTAACGGTGGTAAAATCGTTATCTTTGGCGGCGGTGTACCGCTGCTGAAAAACGGCACCATCGTAGGGGCGCTTGGTGTAAGCGGCGGCTCGGCAGAGCTTGATACCGCAATCGCCGACTTCGGCGCCATATACTTTGAAAAGGAGATGTAGAAATGGCTCTTGGAATAAGCGAGGCTGATATTGCTAAGATCGTTCAAAACGTAATCGCCGCTATGCCTGAAAAGGCACAACCTTCTGCCGCCCCTCAAAAGGGTAATTGGGACTCCACCCAATATGAAGGCCGCAAGCTTATCGGTATTTATAGCGATATGAACGAAGCAATCATCGCCGCAAGTGCTGGCTATAAGGCTGTCCGCGAAATGACGGTTGAGCAGCGCGAATGCATTATATCCCATATTCGCCGCCTCACTCTTGAGGAAGCCCCCATAATGGCTAAGATCGGTGTTGCCGAAACCGGAATGGGCAGGGTAGACCACAAAACTGCAAAGCATCAGTTAGTGGCAAATAAAACCCCGGGCACCGAGGATATAATCTCAAATGCCAAAACAGGCGATAACGGTCTCACCCTTATCGAAATGGCACCCTTCGGTGTAGTTGGTGCAATCACTCCCAGTACCAACCCCAGTGAAACAGTAATCTGTAACAGTATCGGTATGATTGCCGCAGGTAACGGTGTTGTTTTCAACCCCCACCCCAACGCAATCGCAACCTCTAACTATGCGGTTGACCTTGTAAACCGTGCAAGCCGTCTCGGCGGCGGTCCCGACGTGCTGGTTTGCTCAATGGTTAAACCCACGCTGGATACCGCAAAAATTATGCAGACTCACCCCCTTATCAGACTTCTTGTTTGTACAGGTGGTCCCGGTGTTGTTAAGGCGGTTCTTTCCAGCGGTAAGAAGGCAATCGGTGCAGGTGCAGGAAATCCTCCTGTAATTGTTGATGACACTGCCGACATCAAAAAGGCAGGTAAGGACATCATCGATGCCTGCACCTGTGACAACAACCTTCCTTGTATCGCCGAAAAAGAAGTTTTCGCTTTCTCTAACATCGCCGATCAGCTGATTGGTGAAATGATAAAGAACGGCGCATACAAAATCAACGCGGCACAGGCTGCCGAGCTTTCCAAGGTAGTGCTTGAAGAAAAGCAGACCAAGGACGGCAAAACAGTCAAGACCGTCAGTCGTTTCTGTGTTGGCAGAGATGCCCACGTGCTTCTCTCCAAAATCGGAATCAACGTTGGTCCCGAGGTTCGTTGCATAATCTGTGAAACCGACTTCAACCACGATTTCGTCCAGCACGAACTGATGATGCCCATTCTCCCCATCGTGAGAGTAAGCAATATAGATGAAGCCATCGACTTAGCCGTTAAGGCTGAACACGGCAATCGTCACACCGCCCACATGCACTCTAAGAACATCGACAATCTTTCGAGATTTGCAAAAGCGGTTGAAACCACAATCTTTGTTAAAAATGCACCGTCATACGCAGGTATCGGCTTCGGCGGAGAGGGTCACACCACCTTCACCATAGCCGGTCCCACAGGCGAGGGTATCACTTCTGCCAGAAGCTTCACCCGTCAGCGCCGCTGTGTTATGGCAGACAGTTTTAGAATAATATAAAGGAGAAATGTGAAATGGATTTAAGTTCATCTCAGGTAGAAAGCATCGTTCGTCAGGTACTTTCAGAAATGAGCGGCACCTCCTCTGCCCCTAAAGCTGCGGCAAATATTCCCGCCACTGCCAAGGTTGCAACCTTGGTTGAGCCTCGCAACATTGTGGTTAAGGAATATCCTATGCCCACAGTTGGCGACAACGACATCCTCGTTAAGATCGAGGGCTGTGGTGTTTGCGGTACTGACGTTCATGAATGGAAGGGCGACCCCTTCGGTATCTGCCCCGTAACTCTCGGACATGAGGGTACAGGTGAGGTTGTTGCCCTCGGTAAGAACATCAAGTGCGACACCGCAGGCAAACCTATCAAGGTAGGCGATAAGTTGGTTACCTCGGTTATCAGCTGTGGTGAATGTAACATTTGCCGTCTACATCCCGCAAATACAAACCTTTGTGATGCACAGGGCGTTTTCGGTCTTATTAAGGACAGCGAGGAGAATCACCTGACAGGTTGGTTCGGAACCCACCTTTTAATCACAGGTAAGGGTGCTACATACTTCGTAGTTAATGACCTCAATCTTAAAGAGCGTATGCTCTTAGAGCTTGCCGCTGTTTGTGTTCACGCATTGAAGCAGGGCAACAAGACCGGTCTTATCAACTTCGGCTCAACAGTTCTTCTCCAGGGCTGCGGTCCTGTTGGACTTATGATGTTAGCAGTGCTTCGTGCCGCAGGTGTTAACCATATCATCGCGGTTGATGGCTCTGAAAAGCGTCTCGAAATGGCTAAGAAGCTGGGTGCTAAGACCACCATCAACTTTAAGGATTCTAATGCCGATACAATCGAAAAGCGTGTTGCAATCGTTAAGAGTGTAACCGACGGTTGCGGTGTTGATTTCGCTTATCAGTGCACAGGTGCTCCCGCAGCAGCCGCTGATATCTACGGCTTCATTCGTCGAGGCGGCGGACTTTGTGAAATGGGCTTCTTCGTAAACAACGGTGAATATTCCGTTAACCCCCACTTCGCAATGTGTAACAAGGAAATTCACATCGTTGGTTCCTGGGACTACAGTGCCGATGACTATCCCACAACAGTTGCCTTCTTAAAGCAGGCAAGAGAGATGAAGATTCCGATTGAGGAGCTCATCACTCATTCCTTCCCCCTCGATCAGCTTAACGAGGCTATGGAGGTCAACATTGCTCAGAAGGGCATCAAGGTCTGCTACGTAGCAGAGTAAGCACGAGGTGTAGAATATGGATGCACTGGGAATGCTTGAGGTTTTCGGCTTTACCACCGCGGTTGTTGCGGCGGACGCAATAGCCAAGGCAGGGGACGTTGAAATTCTGGCTCTTGACAGAAACAAGCCCGCCAATGGTGATGCTGCAGTAGTTCCCCTTCTTATGACCGTTAAATTCACAGGAAGTGTAGCGGCAGTTGAAGCAGGACTTGAGGCAGGCATCAAGGTAGCCAAGGACCGTGACCTTTATGTCACTTCAAAGATAATCAGCCGTGTTGCTCCCGATACGGAGTATATGGCAAATCTCAATGCCTTAGGCAGAGATAAACTAAGATAAGTTGAATTAAGTTTAGTAAAACTTAAAAATAAAAAAGAAATTATTAAAAGGAGTTTTTTAAAATGATGGAAGCATTAGGTATGGTAGAAACCAGAGGTTTAGTAGCAGCAATAGAGGCATCAGATGCTATGGTTAAAGCAGCTAACGTAGTTCTCGTTGGCTCCGAGAAAATCGGTAGCGGTCTCGTAAGCGTTATGGTACGCGGTGACGTTGGTGCAGTTAAGGCAGCAGTAGAGGCCGGCGGTGCAGCAGCATCCGCACTCGGCGAAGTTGTAGCTACCCACGTAATTCCCCGTCCTCACGCTGATGTTGAGAAGCTTCTCCCCAAGCTCGACTAATATAAACCCTGTAAGGCACTAAATAAGAAATGAGGCGAACAACATGGAAAAAGCAATAGGTCTGCTCGAAGTGCAGGCAATGGTTGCGGCAATAGCAGGTCTTGACGCTATGTGCAAGGCTGCCCAGGTTCGGCTTATACACGTTGAAAAGAGGCTTGGCGGCAGGCTGGTAACCCTGGTTATCGACGGAACTGTTTCCGACGTAACCGCCGCGGTCGAGGCAGGCAGAACAGCCGCTGCAGCAGTTGGTAATGTTAAACTCTGCGAGGTAATTGCCCGCCCTCACCCACAGGTCACCAAGCATCTTTACACAGATAAGTTAGATTAGAAAAGGAGAGGTTAAAATGGCAACAGCAAAGAAAACCTCAACCGCAAAAAAGTCAACCAACACAACTGCGGCTAAACCCGCAGAGGTGAAAAAAGAGCAGGTAGCGGAAAAAACTCCCGCACCCGCAAAAACAACCGTAAAGGAGAAAAAGGTTATGATGGAAGCATTAGGTATGGTAGAAACAAGAGGTCTCGTTGCAGCAATCGAAGCATCCGATGCTATGGTTAAAGCAGCAAACGTAGTTCTTATCGGCTCCGAGAAAATCGGTAGCGGACTTGTAAGTGTTATGGTTCGCGGCGATGTTGGCGCAGTTAAGGCAGCAGTAGAGGCTGGCGGTGCAGCAGCATCCGCACTCGGCGAAGTTGTAGCTACTCACGTAATTCCCCGTCCTCACGGTGATGTTGAGAAGCTTCTTCCCACATTAAAGTAAGTTTTAAAAAACAAATTTAATTCTAACAGGAGGTAAATATCAATGGAAGCTTTAGGTATGGTTGAAACCCGTGGTCTTGTTGCAGCAATCGAAGCATCTGATGCTATGGTTAAGGCAGCAAACGTAGTTCTTATCGGTTCTGAAAAGATCGGTAGCGGACTTGTAAGCGTTATGGTTCGCGGCGACGTTGGTGCGGTTAAGTCTGCAGTTGAAGCAGGCGGTGCAGCAGCTTCTGCTCTTGGCGAAGTTGTAGCTACCCACGTTATTCCTCGTCCTCACGCTGATGTTGAGAAGCTCTTACCCACTTTGAAGTAAGTTTAGGCTTTTCGTAAAAAATGCATTTTTTGCCCTGCACCGCTTTTGCGGTGCAGAGAAGCCCCCCATTAAAATTAGCCCCTTAAATATTGAAACCAAAAAATTCGCAAATCCCGTAACTTTGTAAATTAGGCTGAATATTAAGCCATTATATAAAAAACAAGGAGATATAAGTATTATGAATATCGCTCCGGAATTAATTGAAAAAATCGTTCGCGAGGTAGTAGCAAACAGCGGTGCCACCACAGGCTTCGCCGACACTGCCCCCATCGGCATTTCTAACCGTCATATCCACCTGAGCCGAGCAGATGTTGAAACTCTTTTCGGCAAAGGCTATGAGCTCACCAAACTTAAGGACTTGTCCCAGCCCGGTCAGTTTGCCTGCAAGGAAACCCTCACCATTGTCGGTCCGTCAATGCGTCCTATTGAAGGCGTCAGAGTGTTGGGACCCGAAAGAAATGCAACCCAGGTTGAGATTTCCCGCACCGATTCCTTCACCCTCAAGGTAAAGCCCCCTGTTCGTGAGTCGGGCAAAATCGCAGGCTCTGCTCCCGTTACCATAATCGGTCCTAAGGGCGTTGTTGAGATAAAGGAAGGCTGTATAATTGCCAACCGTCATATCCATATGAGCCTCAGCGACGGTGAGAAATTCGGTGTTAAGGATTGTGACTATGTTACCGTTGAGTTGAACGGTGAGCGTCGCACCACCTTCCACGACGTTCAAATTCGTGTTCATAAGGATTTCCGTCTGGAAATGCACATTGATACCGACGATGCCAATGCCGCAGGTGTTAAGAACGGCGACACGGTAAAAATCATTAAATAACGAGGAGTAAACAAATATGTTAATGGGAAAAGTAATCGGCAATATCGTTTCTACCCGCAAGCACGAGGGAATCGTAGGTTCAAAGATTCTCGAAATCAGAATCATTGAAAACGGAGCCGAAACCGATAAGTATATCATCGCAGTTGACCATGGCATCGGTGCAGGCATCGGCGAACGTGTGCTTGTTACTCTCGGTAGTGGAGCCCGTTTGGCTTTGCAGAACACCTCAACTCCCGTAGATGCAGTTGTTGTAGGTATAGTTGACTAAAATTTCGTAGGAATTCATTTTGAAAAAGGAGGCATTGCTAATGACATTGACAGAGCTGAAGCGAGTAATATCCGAAGCAGGTGTGGTCGGTGCAGGCGGTGCAGGTTTTCCGTCCTCCTTCAAATACACAGAGGATGCGGATACCCTTATAATAAATGCAGCGGAATGTGAACCGCTTTTGTATACGGATTTCTACATACTCAAAAGGGAAATGGCAAAGGTGGTAGGTGCCGCCGAGGTTATAATGGATGCCTGCGGAATGACCCGCGGATATCTCTCCCTCAAAGAGCACACCGCCCATCGTCTCGGTTTGGAGGACGGTCAGAAGCTAAGCGATAAGCTTTTTGTGAAACAGCTCCCCAATGTTTACCCAATGGGCGATGAAATCGTAATGATTTACGAAACCATCGGCAAGGTTATCACCCCCGGCTCTCTGCCCATAACCGCGGGAGTTGTGGTAAACAATGTAGAAACCCTTTATAATGTATATAACGCAGTTTACGGCGGTGCCGCAGTAACCGAGAAATGGTTAACCGTGGGCGGCGATGTGAAAAAGCCTTGTGTGTTAAAAACGTACATAGGCACCCCTGTCAGTGAGCTTTTAGAGGAATTGGGTGTAGACGTACCCGAAACCCACGTGCTTATTGATGGAGGTCCTGCAATGGGTAATATCATAAATCCCACTACTGCAGTAATCACCAAAACCACTAAGTCCTTATTAGTACTGCCCAAAACCATCCCCGCAGTAAATGTAAAGCTTGTAAATAACGATGTAAGTCTTAAACGTGCGGCTTCCTCTTGTTGCTCCTGCTCCCGCTGTACAGACCTTTGTCCCCGTCATTTGTTGGGTTATCCTTTGGAGCCTCATAAGATAATCCGTGCCGCAACAGCAGGCGATATCGACCCCGAGCTTTACAGTAATGCTCAGCTTTGCTGTGCTTGTGGTGTTTGTGAAATAGTTGCTTGTTGCCACGAGCTGAGCCCTAAGCGTATTTATTCCCAGATTAAGGGACTTATGGCAAAGAACAAAATCCGCTATACCCATAAAGGCGGCGAGGTAAGACCTAATATGGAAAGAGCGTACCGTATGCTTCCTTCCGACCGTTTCCAGCAGCTTTTGGGGGTTGCTAAGTACGACACCGGTATTCCCGAGTTTCTCAAGGACTTCGACTTTATGCCCAGCCGCATAGTTTTGGGACTTAAGCAGCACGTAGGTGCCCCCGCAAGTGTCAGTGTTAAGTCAGGCGATTTCGTTTGCACTGCCGATATTGTAGGAACTGCCGCCGAAGGTATTTCGGCAAATATTCATTCATCAATAGACGGAAAAGTAATATCCGCCGACAATACTCAAGTAGTAATCGGTTGTTAAGGAGGTAAGAAAGTATGATATATTCAGTTGGAGTTGTAGAACTTAAGAGCATCGCAAAGGGTGTAGAAGCCTGCGATGATGCTTTGAAATCTGCAGGAATCAGACTTGTTACTGCCCATACAGCCTGCCCGGGTAAATATGAAATTGTATTAACAGGCGAGCTTGCCGATGTGCAGACCGCCGTTGACAGAATCAAGGCTAACTATGGTAACTATGTTATCGACGGAGTAATGCTTGGCAGAATTGACGAAACCGTTGTAAATGCCCTTTTGGGAACAGGCTTTTCCGAGCGTAGAGGTGCTATCGGTATCATCGAAACCTTCTCTGCTGCAAGTGCTGTAAAGGCTGCCGATACCGCCGTTAAAACCGCCGATGTTGAGATTTACGACCTTCGTATTTCCCGCGGTCAGGGTGGTAAGGGTGTTGTAATCATCACAGGTCAGGTAAGTGACGTCACAGCTTCTGTTGAAGCAGGCGGCCGCTATGCCGAATCTTTAGGACTTCTCCACGGAACTTCGGTTCTTGCCAACCCCCATCCCGACGTGTGGGATCATCTGTAAGAAGCAAGATATCTTATTTTTGCAGTCAATAGTTTGTGTTTTGCCACCGCTGAAAATTTCGGCGGTGGTTTTATGTCGTTTTAGTTGTCGTTTGATAATCTTTTAACAATGGATTGAAAAACGGTGAAATATATGGTATAATTTACTTGCGACATAATTTACTTTTTCAACAACCCTAAGTGTGCTTTTTTGTTTTTGCAAAATGCATACTCTCTTTGCGTATGGTAATATACCTTGATGGTAGATTATATCGCGACAGCGGAGCGTATGCATTTTTAGTGCGTAGGCTTCGTCTACGCACTTTATTTTTTTAGGAGGTAGTCAAATGAAAAACAGAATTTTAGCAATTCTAATGACCCTTGTGATGGTGTTGTCCATCATTCCTGTCGGATTGACAGCAAGTGCTGAAAGCAATTTCTTTGAATACGAGGCATTGTCCGATGACGAGGTGATAATCCTCTCGTATTACGGAAAGGATACCGATGTTATAATCCCATCCGCTATTGACGGACGCACAGTTGCCGCAATCGGTATGGAGGCGTTTGCTTATAACGAAATTATAACCACTATTACAATCCCTGCCAGCGTTTGGCTCATAGAGACAAATGCCTTTGCTGGTTGTAGCAATCTTGCCATAGTATATTACGAAGGCACCGGGGCAGAAAGAGCAGCTATAGAAATCGGCGAAGGCAATGAAATCCTCACCGATGCTGTATGGGAATATGGTTCAACCGGCTCCGATGCGGGCAGTGATGCAGAAGTGCATACTCATTCCTACGACAGTAGCACTATTATCAGAGCTGCTACCTGCACAGAAAGCGGTATAAGAAGGGTCAGTTGTAACGGTTGCGGTGAAACCTTTACCGAAGAGATTCCCGCTATTGGTCATAACTACGAAGTGATAAAGAACGAGGACGGAACAGTAACCCGCGTTTGCACCTACTGTGGTGACGGCTCTGAATCCGGCGGCGATGTAGAGGTACATCAGCACGTTATAGGCGAGGATGCAAAAATCCGTGAAGCCACCTGTACCGCCGATGGCTACAGAATGTATACCTGCCCCGACTGCGGTGAGTTT
>JAZNQM010000045.1:0-10919 GCA_045590175.1 Acutalibacteraceae bacterium
AATTCCTGCTCACCAGCTGTGAACACAAACTCGCTTCCACAGTCTTTGCATACCAGTGTCTTGTCTTCGAACATGTTTTTGTACCTCTTTCGGAATGTTTTTTCGCCCCCGGACGGAATTGCACCGACATCTTTGAAACCAACGCTCTACTTGTTGAGCTACTTTGGGCATAAATTATTTCAGATTTGAAAATTTCTTTCGTATCCTTTGCACAGCATTATCAACTGCTTTAACAGAAATTCCAACAACTTTTGAAATTTCCATATAACTCAAGCCTTCTGTCAAATGTGAAAGCACATCAAATTCCCTTTTTGATAGTTGATTTCGTACATCAGAAAGCAAGTTCTCGTAATTGTCGCCTCTTTCAAGAATAACTTCGGGAGTATCGGAATCAGCAATAACTATTGACTCGTCGAAATCAACAATTGCATCCTCAGGAACGTTGCTCTTAGCATATTTACTGCGTAAAAGAGAAATTAGAATACGATTTACGCAAATTGATGCAAACGTACGGAAAGATGATTTTTCAGAAACATAATCAAAAATGATTCTATATAAACCTATAGCACATTCTTGATAAACATCCTCAAAATCGCAATCGTTAAAATTAAAACCATTAATTTTAGAAATTATAATAGGCTTATAAATCGACAATAATAAAATGAAAGCTTCGTTATTATTATCTACCTTAATAAGTTTTACAAGTTCCTCTTCAGATTGCGATTCACTAACATTTTTCCTTAACATACTGCACCCAAAATATTTAAATCTAGGATAATAATATAATAAATTTTCCTTGATGTCAAGTATAAATTGTCTAATTTTTATAAAAACTTTCGACAAAATGCGATATTTTTTTAGCAAATCAGAGAAAAGACTAAAAACACGACAAAATTTATTCAGTTTATTACTAAGATTTTATTGACATAGAATATTTTTAAATGTATATTAATAATGTATAAAGATGTCATAAGTAAATAATATTTTAGAGGTGATTTCTATTGAACCATATGGAAAAATATCAAGAATGGCTTAACAATGTCACGGATATAGAAATTTTAAATGAACTCAATTTTATTAAAGAAAACGAAAGTGAAATCAAAGAGTCTTTCTATAAGGATTTGGATTTCGGTACAGGTGGATTGCGCGGAACAATCGGTGCCGGTACTAACAGAATGAATATATATACTGTTTCAAGAGCTACTCAAGGCTTTGCAGATTATCTCAATACAGCATACTCTTCTCCTAAGGTTGCTATAGCTTACGACAGCAGAATCAAATCGGATGTTTTTGCAAAAACAACAGCAAGTGTTTTTGCTGCTAACGGAATAAAGGTATTTTTATATTCCGAATTAATGCCGACTCCCATGCTTTCCTTTGCTGTAAGATACCTTAACTGCGATGCGGGAGTTGTTATAACAGCAAGTCACAATCCATCAAAGTATAACGGATATAAAGCTTATGGACCGGATGGTTGTCAACTGAATTTAGAAGCCAGCGAAGCTGTTATTGAATATGTTTCTAAGGTTGATATTTTTAATGATGTAAAAAATATCGACTTTGATAACGCTTTAAATGACAATAAGATTGAATATATTTCAGAAGAAGTGATCAAAGCTTATTTAGAAAAGGTTTACGAAAGAAGCGTAAATAAAGATGCATTTGTTAATTCTGATCTAAATGTAATTTATACTCCCTTGCACGGTAGCGGTAACAAGCCGGTAAGAGCAATTCTCAGTAAAGCAGGATTAAATAATGTAATCGTTGTGCCTAAACAGGAATTGCCCGATGGTAACTTTCCTACAGCACCGTATCCTAATCCCGAAATTAAAGAGGCCTTTGGATGTGCTTTAGAATTAGCCGAGACAACCCCTGCAGATATATTATTAGCAACCGACCCCGATGCCGATAGAGTAGGTATCGCTGTAAAACACAATGACAACTATGTATTAATGACCGGAAATGAAGTCGGTGCTCTACTTCTTAATTACATTTTATCTTCTAAAAATCTTCCACAGAACCCCCTCGCTGTTAAAACTATTGTAACTTCGGAGTTAGCTCAAAAAGTTGCAGATAAATACGACTGCAAACTTGTAAATGTTTTGACAGGATTTAAATTTATAGGCGAAATAATAGGCAATCTCGAAAATCAAGGCAAGGAAGCTGACTTTGTATTTGGATTTGAAGAAAGTTACGGATATTTATCGGGAAGTTATGTTCGTGATAAGGACGCTGTTGTAGCCTCTATGCTCATCTGCGAAATGGCAGCATATTATAAAAAGCAAAAAATGACATTAGTCGACGTTATGAATCAGCTTTACGACGAACATGGTTTTTACTGCAATGAGCAGATAAGTTATTATTGCGAAGGCATCAGCGGTATGGAGCGTATGTCTGAAATTATGGATAACTTCAGAAACAATCCTCCCAAAGAAATGTGCGGCATTAAAACTCAATGTTTCACAGATTATTTAAAATCAACAGAAATTAATTACCAAACAAACCAAACAACCGAAATCACTCTCCCCTCTTCAGACGTAATCTCATACCTACTGGAAAACGGTTCTAAAGTAATTATTCGCCCATCGGGAACTGAACCTAAAATTAAGGTATATATAGAAACTATAGGTAATTCAAAAAGCGAAGCTCATGAGTTATCAGACAAACTAAAAGAATATAGCAAAAAGGCTATGGGATTTTAAAATAAAAAGGCGGTATCTGATTAATACCAGATGCCGCCTTTTTTATGTACCTCTTATTCAGAAGCTTCTTTTTTGATTCCAAACACAAATCTCAATATTCCTCTTAAACACTTAGGGCTTTTAAATACTACAACTTTCACACAAATACCTCCATCAGTTTCTTGGCATTGCAATAGCGAGAATAGTTACGGACAGTGCTAAAAGGACTATCAGCACTCTGGTAGGACAGTATAATGCAACCAGCGTTCCTAAACCAATTGCTGCTAAGCTTCTCAGTATATCATACCTTCTGCGATACATAGCACCACGCTCCGTAATTGATGTTCTCTATAATCAATCTATTCAAATACAAGGAGAGTGTTACTAATTTTGAATAATTACTAAAAGATTACCTTGATTTAAAAATATCTCACCGTATTCATCTATTATTCTGTTACTGACACCTAATGGCGAGCAACATTCTAAATCATAATTTTGAAGCGGGTATTCAAAGTTTTTAAGAGTTACGCCGTAAGCTTTATCATCTAAGGAAAAGATGGATATATAACCGTTGTTTCGCATAATTTTACAGTAGTTAGAGACAACAAACATCTCGCTCGACTCATTTATCAAATGAATGCTCAAGCCTTTTTTACTATACTGCAACATTGTAAGTATAGCGGCAACAGAATGATCCGCTCTATTGCCCCAGGCACCATATACATCTACCTCAGAAATATTATTGTTCATACAATACTCTAAACATATCGAAAAATCAGTAACATCTTTTTTAGATGGATACCGAACACACTCGATATTTTCAGGTACTTCTGATATTGAATCCATATCTCCTATTAAAATATTCGGAGCCTTATCAATATTTTTTAAATGGTCATAACCGCTGTCTGCAGCAATTATAAAGTCATATTTGGAAATTTTATCATTAAACCAAATAGAGTCAACAATAGGTGCACCGCAAATAATTGCACAAGCAGTTATTTTTTGCTTTTGTTCAGATTCCATTCTTTTATATCCTTAATTTCATTATATAAAGTAATATAGTTATTGTGTCTGCTAACAGGAATCAAACCGTTGTCAACCGCGTTCTTAACAGCACAATCAGGCTCGCCTATATGAGTACAGGATGAAAAACGACATTTGTTTACATAAGTATCAAATTCCCTGAAGCATCCCGGTAGCTCATCCTTTAATACAACTTCACATCTTTCTATATCAAGCGATGAGAAGCCGGGAGTGTCTGCAACATAACCACCGCCGGGAAGCTTAAAAAGTTCTACCTCTCTAGTGGTATGCTTTCCCCTACCGAGCTTTTCACTTACTACACCCGTTTTCAAAGAAAGCTCAGGTAAAATAACATTAAGTATACTTGATTTACCTACACCTGAATTCCCGGTAAACGCTGAAATACCTTTGAGCGAGAATAAATATTCCTTAAAGGCAGACAAGCTGTCTGGCTCATTAGCCGAGACGACAAACACCTTAAAACCCGCAGACTCATAAATAGAAACCCATTCGGAAAAGTCGCCTAAATCTGCCTTATTAAAAACAATTACAGATTCAATACCCTTGCTTTCCACAATAGCAGTTAATCTATCGATAAGCAATGTATTGGGAGACGGCGTGCAATAAGAGGAAACAATGAACAGTGTATCAACATTTGCCAATGGCGGACGTATGAGTCTGTTCTTCCGAGGAAGAATTTTTTCAATTGTACCTTTATTATCTTTTAAAGGAATAAACTCAACTGTATCGCCGGCTAAAACATTACCGGTGTTACGTTTAATACTACCCCTGGGCTTGCATTCATAGATGAATTGACCGGCTTCCACATAGCAGAAACCGGCAATTACTTTTCTTAAAATACCCTTCATTATCATTCAGCCTTCGGATATTCGTTGTATTTTTTGATCACTTCGGCTTTTGGGTTTTCCTCGCCGAAATCGATTCTTATTTTTTGATAGGCATACTCGGTTATTTCGTCAGAGGCAAGTATTTTAACTGAAATATCACAAACTTCTTCTTCAGAGGTAACTGTAAATGCATAGCTTTCGTCATCCGTAAAGGATAACAAAGGAGACTGATGCTGTATTCCGTTATATTCAGCATAGATAAATCCGTCATTAAATTTACAATTTGACGGTAAATTTACAGTAACATCTAATCTGTTTTCTTCGGCAGCATCACCACTGCTGATTACAATATCAATTTCAGTTCCGACCTCAACCTCTCTGTCAGACACACTTTGAGATATAACAAATCCTTTAGGCTGAGAGCTATCTTTTGAGGTAACATTACCGAGTATTAGTTTCTTGCTTTCTAACATAGCCTTTGCAGATTCAACATCATAACCAATAACCTTGGGCACTGTGGTATATTTTAGCTCTCTTCCCTTGCTGATATAAATGGTTATTTCTTCCTCAGCTGTTACAAGAGAACCGCTCAAAGGTGAAGTTTTAACAACTTTATCTTCATCGACGACATCATGATAGATTTCTTCGGTAAGAAAATTAGAAAATCCGGCTTCTTTTAATGACTTTCTGGCCAAAGATGCTGTATAGTTGGATACGTCAGGAATTTCTAACATAGCTGCTTCTTTGGCAATAACAAGCTTGATTTCATTTTTCTTTTTAACTTCGGTACCGGGACTAGGCTTTTGGCTGATAACTTCACCAACCTCGTAATTGTTATCTTCTCGGTATTCCGGCACAATGTTGAAATTATCAGTATCAAATTCTCTTTTGATTTCATCAAGAGTTTTACCGACAAAGTCCGGGCAAGGTACACCACTGGCTGTAGAATTCAAACTTTCAAAAATAGAGGTTGCTATAAAAACAACTACTAATATTGCTATGCCAACAAACAAACCTGTGATAATAGGAACCCAGGAAATTCTCTTTTTCTTTTTTGGTTGATTTTCACTAGGTGTATCTAAAGTGTTATTTGTGTCATCGACAAAGCGAGTAGGAGCATTATCAATGAAATATTTGTGTTCAAAAGTTGCCGAAGGATCGCGTCTGAAGGAATCTAAATCGCAAAGCATTTCGGCAGCAGTTTGATACCTTCTGATTACCTCCTTCTGCATTGCGTTCATCGTGATTTGAGCAAGACCCAAAGGAATAGTAGGATCTATTTCTCTTAAAGGTTTGGGTTCGTTTTGGAGTTGCATCATAGCAACGATAACTGCACTATCAGCCTCAAACGGCAATGTACCTGAAAGCATTTCATACATTATAACGCCAACAGAATATATATCAGCTTTTTCGTCAGTTACTTCACTACGTGCTTGTTCAGGACTGATATAATGAACAGAACCAATAGCTTTATCGGTCATAGTTTTGTGGTCGCTACGAGCAAATCTTGCAATACCAAAATCCGTTACCTTTATGGTTCCGTCAATAGCAATCATAATATTCTGCGGCTTGACATCTCGATGTATGATCCCCTTATCGTGAGCATGCTGCAAAGCCTTGAGTATCTGCATAACAATACTAACAGTGTCTTTCCAGGAGACGCTACCATGGGATTCGATATATCTTTTAAGAGTAATACCTTCGATGTATTCCATTACGATGTATTGTATTAAATCTCCGAAGCTAACATCATAGACCTTAACAATATTCGGATGAGATAATACAGCGATAGCCTTAGATTCGTTTTTAAATCTACGCACGAACTCTTCATTTGTGACAAATTCTTCTTTAAGAATTTTTATAGCGACTATACGTTCTTCGATGGCGTCGTATGCTTTGTAAACAACAGCCATGCCACCGATGCCAATTATTTCACGAATTTCATATCTGCGGTCGAGCCTTTTTCCGACATATTTATCCATAATTTATATTACCGTCCGTTCTATATATTCAAAGTAAAATTAATTGGAAAGCAAAACAATGGTTATGTTATCGCCGCCACCGTTTTTGTTTGCTGTATCAATCAGTACTTGGGGATACTCATGGAAGTTATGGTTAGATAGAAGGGTTTCGATTTCTTCGATTGAAACATAATTGGTCAAACCATCCGTACAAACCAACATGCTGTCATCGGCTGTAAAATTAATTTCATTATAGTCGATCGTAACATCATCAGAAATACCTAACGCACGCGTTATTAAGTTTTTGCTGGGATGTTTTTCAGCTTCTTCTTGGGTAATCTGCCCTTTATCGAGCATTGACTGAACTATTGAGTGGTCCTTGGTAATCTGATTAAGCTTACCTTCTCTTAAAATATAGGCTCTGCTGTCTCCCGCGTGAGCAATGTGTGCTATTCCGTTCGCTATAATAACTGCAACAACGGTGGTACCCATTCCCTTGAGAGATTCGATTGTGCGAGACATATCAAAAAGTCTTACATTCGCACCGCAGATAGATGATTGAAGCAAGGTTTTGATTGAATTGGAATTCATTCCTTCGTGGTAAGACGAGGATATGTATTCAGATATTATTTTCACAGCATTTGCACTGGCAATATTCCCTCCGTTAGCACCGCCCATTCCATCGCAAACGACAGCCCAGACTGTTCCCTCAGAAAGTTCACCCGCTGCATATGAATCCTGGTTACTGCTTCTAACTTTTCCAATGTCGGTTTTACTGGCAATCTTCAATGCTCACACCTCCTTAGTTTCAAGATGATTTATGTTCTCTGCGAAGTTGTCCGCAGGAAGCGTTTATATCTGCGCCCAAAGTGCGTCTTACTGTTGCGTTAATACCTAAAGCTTCTAACTTTGATTTGAAGGCATTAATTTTTTTGATATCAGGGCGTTTGAAATTATTTTCAACCACAGGGTTAGCGGGTATTAAATTAACGTGAGAAAGCATACCCTTTAGCAGTTTTGCCAACTCCTCTGCGTGTTTGGGTGAATCATTTACACCTTCGATTAGAGCATATTCAAAAGAAATTCTTCTGCCGGTTACTGACAAATAATCCTTACAGGCTTTAATTAACTCTTCTACTCCCCATTTTTTATTTACAGGCATAATTTCACTTCTTTGCACATTGAAAGGATTATGAAGCGAAATTGAAAGTGTTACGGGCATATTATATTCTGCAAGCTTGTATATTTTATCTACAACCCCGCTGGTGGATACTGAGATATGTCGAAGTCCGATATTAAGTCCTTTCTCGTCGGATACCAATTTCAAGAATCTGATAGTATTATCGAAATTATCAAGCGGCTCTCCCATTCCCATAAGCACAACATTAGAAACTCTTATCCCGTTATCGATGGCAGCTGTAGTTATTTGGGAAAGTATTTCAGAGGCTGTAAGATTTCTGTAAAGTCCGTTGATTCCCGACGCACAAAACTTACATCCCATACGACATCCAACCTGTGTTGAAGCACATACAGTGTATCCGTGGTGATATTTCATCAGAACAGACTCAATCAGCTCTCCATCGGAAAGTCTGTATAAATATTTCACGGTGCCGTCTATATTTGATACTAATTTTTTTACTATCTCTACACCGGCGATATAACTCTTTTCGTTTAATTTTTCTTTAAGGGACTTAGAAATATTTGTCATCTCATCAAAAGATGAACAACCTTTATGTAGCCAGTCAAATATCTGATTGGCTCTGAAGCCCGGTTCACCTATGCTCAAAATAAAATCTTTGAGCTCTTCGGGATACAAAGATTTGATATCGATTTTCTGCAAATGATCTACTTCCTTTTTAAAACCGAAAAAAAGAATCCGTCGCCACCCGAGTTAAGCGGCGTGAGTATATGGCCATATCCATTAAAGAAATCAGGATAGCTCTCACAGACGGAAAAATCCGAGTGTGTCTCTAAAAAGCGTTTGACAACAGCTTCGTTTTCATCTTTACGTAAAGTACAGGTGGAATACACCAACCGACCTCCGGATTCGAGATACTTTGAAACTGTATCCAATATATTATACTGCAACTGCGGCAGGTTTGTCAAATCAGAGTTTAACTTGTATTTTATCTCTGGTTTGCGACGAATTACACCGAAGCCCGAACAAGGAACATCACATAGTATTTTGTTGAATTTGCCAAGCTTTGGGTTATATACTGTTGCATCATTAACCATTGGCTTTATTATGTCAAGCTTTAGTCTTTCGGAATTAGACTTGACAAGTCTTGTTCTCTGATCATATAAATCACAAGAAATGATTTCACCGCAGTTGTTCATAAGCTCAGCAGCGGTGCATGATTTTCCACCCGGAGCGGAGCACACATCCAAAACTCTATCGTTAGGTTGAGGGTCAAGCGCTTTTACACAAAGCTGAGAAGATAAATCCTGGACGTGAAAATAACCCAGCTTAAAAGATTCAACCCTTTCAATAGCACCGATTTTATGAAGTCTGATACAATCGTCGGACACTTCGGTCGCTTCCACACCAGTTGAATTAAAGCTATTTAATAGTGTCTCTGTTGTAATTAAGGTGTTATTGACCCTTGCAAAAACAGGAGCCGGCTGCAAAGAGTCATCTAAAAAAGATATAGTCTGCTCTTTTCCCAGGTAATTACTTAATTCTTCAATAAACCAGGTGGGACAAGAATATCTAACAGACAATGCATAGAATGAGCTATCGTTAGGTAATATGGGTTTGTTTCTTATAAATCCACGAAGCACCGCATTTACGAAACCCGAAGCATAACGCTCTTTCGAGGCTTTAACTATTGCTACCGATTCGTTGACTGCTGCATTAGCCGGGATTTTATCCATATATTCAAGCTGGTAAATACCGATACGCAAACAATTCAGTACGAGCGGAGAAAGTTTTTTCAAGGGCTTAGAGGTTAATTTAGCAATGTAAAAATCAAGAGTTAGCTTTCTTTCGATTATACCATATAGCAATCGCGAAGCAAAACCTCTGTCTTGCTCCGACAGCTCAACACTCTTAAGTATAGAATCGAGCATAAGATTGGAATAGCCTTGCGTTCTCTCGATTTTTACAAGTGCATCAACCACAATTTTTCTAACATTAGCCATACTTATCTTCTTCTGTTGTTGCGACCTAAAAATCGCAAAGCATAATATAACAGTGTTAACAATGATTGAAGCATTGCAGCCACATAGGTTAATGCTGCAGCAGTTAAGACCCTTTTAGCACCGCTTAATTCGTCACCGTCAAGCAGATTTGCTTCTCCTATAGTCTGAATAGCCCTCCTGCTTGCATTAAATTCAACGGGTAAAGTCACTAATTGAAATATAAAAGTAGCTGCAAATAGTACAAGTCCAACTACAATGACATTAAACATATTAATCAAAACACCAACGAGCATGAGAATTATTCCAACAGTTGGCCCATAGTTTGCAAAAGGTATAATTGCTGTGCGAATCTTAACAGGCACATAATTTTGGGCGTGCTGAACCGCGTGTCCCGCTTCGTGAGCAGCAATTCCAACAGCAGCAATAGAATTGGAGTTATATACACTCTCGGAAAGTCTGATTACATTTGTGCGAGGGTCGTAGTGGTCAGTAAGATTACCCGAAACGGGCTGAATATCAACATTATAGACGCCGTGATATTCCAATACTCTACGCGCAGCATCAGCACCTGTAAGACCTCTTGAGTTAGAAATCTTTGAATACTTCGAAAAGTTACCCTTGACAAGTAATTGAGCTCCAAGCATAAGCACAAGAGACACAATAACAACAATAAGATATAAGGGGTCAGTATACAAATAGAAAGAATGATATCCCATTAAATCACCTCAACACGAGTTCCAATATTTACTGCTTTTCCGCGGAGCATATCGGCAGCAGACATTCTTTTTGATCCTTCTTGCTGTATATCGGTGAGTTCGACCGAAGCGTCTCCACATCCGATAATTAATCTACCGCTGCTGTCGAGAACAGTTCCGCTCTCCCCTGCTAAATCGGATTTCACAGCATTGTATACTTTAATTCTTTTACCACAAAGGTAAAAATATGCACAAGGCCAAGGATCGAATCCGTGAATTTTTGAAATAATCATATCGGCGGTTTCGTTAAAATCTATCTGTGCCATTTCTTTTTTTATGATTGGTGCATAGTTTGCAGCGTCGTCGGTTTGGGGAACAGGAGTTATATCACCTTTAGTTATACCGTCAATAGTTTCGATAAGGATTTCGGCACCGATAACGGAAAGTCTGTCGTGTAAAGATTGTGAGTTATCTGTGTCGAAAATATCACATTTGCGTTGTAAAAGTATATCACCGGTATCTATTCCCTCTGCCATCACCTGAGTAGTGACACCGGTTTCCTTGTCACCG
>JAZNQM010000046.1:0-5051 GCA_045590175.1 Acutalibacteraceae bacterium
GGCAGAACTCTTTTTGGTGCTAAACCACCAAAGGGGCAGGAACTCAACGATCAGTACTACGGACAAATCAAACCTCGAATCAGCGAGTTTATGCACGATCTCGACAATGAGCTTTGGAAGTTAGGAGTCAACTCTAAAACCAAACACAACGAGGCGGCTCCTGCACAGCACGAAATGGCTCCCGTATATTCCACTGCCAATGTTGCAACAGACCACAACCAGCTTTCAATGGAAATTATGAAAAAGGTTGCAGACAGGCACGGTCTTGTTTGCCTTCTTCACGAAAAACCCTTTGCCGGTGTAAATGGTAGTGGAAAACACAACAACTGGTCATTAACTACGAAAAGCGGTACAAATCTTTTGAAGCCCGGAAAAAATCCCGAAACAAACATAACCTTCCTTTTGTTTTTAACTGCAGTTATCAAAGCAGTAGATGAATATCAGGATATTTTGAGGATTTCAGTAACAAGCGCAGGAAACGACCAGCGTTTAGGTGGCTATGAAGCACCCCCGGCCATACTCTCCATGTACCTTGGAGATGATATCAACGAGATACTTGAGGATATAGCAAGCGGTAAAGAATATCACGCACATAAACAGAACGTAATAGATCTTGGTGCCCAGCAAATTCCTAAATTTATGCAAGATACAAGTGATAGAAACAGAACCTCTCCTTTTGCATTTACAGGAAACAAATTTGAATTTCGTATGCTTGGCTCTTCTGCATCAATCGGAAACTGCAACACCGCCCTCAACACAATTGTTGCTGATGTTCTTGACGAATTTTACGAGAAACTAAAAGGTGCAGATGATATTAAATCAGCTGCTTTTTCCTTGGTTGGCGAAACCTACGCTAAGCATAAGAGGATTATATTCAACGGCAACGGATACTCAAAGGAATGGGAAGTTGAAGCAGAAAAACGCGGACTGCATAATTTGAGAACCACACCCGAAGCTCTTGCTACAATGCTGGATGAAAAAAATATCGAAATTTTCAAAAAGCATGGTGTTTATTCTGAAAACGAAATTCACGCCCGATATGAAATATTTATGCAGAACTACTGCCAGATTATCGGTATTGAAGCTTTAACTATGGCTTCAATGGTCGGTCGTGAAATTCTCCCTGCGGCACTTAATTATCAAAAGAAGCTTTCTGATTTAATCAACAGCAAATCCCACGTTGGTGTTTCGTCAAAAACTGAAACTGACATTCTTATAAAGGTAGCTGAATACAGTGACTCTATTTATGAGCTTTTACAAACCCTCGAAAAAGCAACAGAAAAGCGTCTGTCAATCGTCGGAACAGCTGAGCGCGGTAATTATTACAAGGATGAACTTCTTGGTAATATGAACAAATTAAGAGAGGTCGTTGATTCACTGGAAAAAATTATGCCTGCGGATTTATGGCCAGTGCCTACATATGCAGAAATGCTTTACAGTGTAAATTAATTAAACCAAAAACGGTGTTAAGTCTAAAAGACTTAACACCGTTTTTTATTCGTTTATTGCTTTAGGCTGTTCTGAACGAGTTATCATAGGTTCACTACCTAAAACCGAATCTTTAGTGATATTGATAGCAACAACAGATTTATCAGAAGGAACTGTAAACATTAAAGGATTGAGAACTCTTTCGAGCACAGAGCGAAGTCCTCGAGCACCCGTTTTTCTCTCGATTGTCTGCTGAGCGATTTCCAAAAGCGCATCATCATCGAAGGTAAGTTCAACTCCATCTAACTTGAACAAGGTCTGATACTGTTTAATAAGAGAATTTTTGGGTTCGACCATAATTCTCTTCAAAGAATCAACACTCATATTCTCGAGGGTTGTGACAACAGGCAATCTACCTACAAGTTCAGGAATCAAGCCGAATTTAACCAAATCCTGATGGTCAGCTTTTTTTAGAAGCTCCTCGGTTTCAAGTTCTTTCTTTGAAACAATTTCGGCACCAAAGCCAATGCTTCCGGAACCCATACGTTTTTCAATTATCTTTTCAAGACCGTCAAAGGCACCGGCACAAATAAACAGGATATTAGAAGTATCAATTTGAATAAATTCTTGTTGAGGGTGCTTTCTGCCGCCCTGGGGAGGAACGTTGGAAACAGTACCTTCAAGAATTTTGAGAAGTGCCTGCTGAACTCCTTCACCGCTTACGTCACGGGTTATTGACGAATTTTCTGATTTGCGAGATATCTTGTCAATTTCATCAACATATATAATTCCGCGTTCGGCACGTTCAATATCGTAATCAGCAGCCTGGATAAGTCTTAACAAAATATTTTCTACATCTTCACCAACGTAACCAGCTTCAGTTAAGGTGGTAGCATCAGTAATTGCTATAGGTACATCTATAAACTTGGCTAAAGTTTGTGCCAAAAGCGTTTTACCAACACCTGTGGGGCCCAACATCAAAACGTTACTTTTTCCGAGCTCAATGTCGTCGACTTTATTTGCAATTCGTTTATAATGATTATAAACAGCAACCGAAAGTGTGGTCTTTGCGGCATCCTGACCGATTACATATTCATCCAAATGACGCTTAATTTCCATCGGTGTAGGTATTAGTATGTCGGCAGAGGGCTGACTTTTTTGAGGAACGGGCGGTTCAAAATACTCCTCACCTATTAAAGAATGACAAACATCAATACATTCATCACATATATAAACACCGTTTCCTGCAATAAGGCGATTGACTTCATCCTGAGTCTTACCACAGAAAGAGCATTTTACTGTATCTTTATCATTAGTGTTCAAACGAGTTTTCCTCCATTGTTAATAAATAAGGTAGTCAAGCCTGAAGACTTGACTACCTTGAAATTTATCTTGAGGTAATAACCTTGTCGATAAGGCCGTAATCTGCGGCTTCTTTAGCTGTCATAAAATTATCGCGCTCAGTGTCACGCTGAATAACCTCAATGGGTTTGCCTGTAGCATCAGCAAGAATATTATTAATATTCTCTCTGATGTGTTTAATATGGTTAGCATGAATGAGAATATCAGTTGCCTGACCTTCTGCAGAACCCAAAGGCTGATGAATCATAATTTCGCTGTTGGGCAAAGCATAACGCTTACCTTTGGCACCTGCAGCGAGCAAGAAAGCACCCATACTTGCGGCCATACCCATACAAATAGTGCTTACATCACACTTGATATACTGCATAGTATCATAAATGGCCATACCTGCGGACACAGAACCACCCGGACTGTTAATATAGAAAGATATATCCTTCTCGGGATCCTGGCTTTCGAGGTACAAAAGCTGTGCAATGATTATACTGGCAGAAGCATTGTCTACCTGATCGTAAAGCATTATGATTCGATCATTGAGAAGTCTTGAGAAAATATCGTAGGAACGTTCGCCTCGACTTGTCTGCTCAAGAACATACGGCACTAAATTCATATCCATATCGGTTACCTCCCTGTGCAAAAATAATTATGACCTGAATTTAAAGAATATAATCAATTATTTAGATTATTTTTCTTCGGTAGCTTTTTTGGTGGTTGTTTTCTTAGTAGTAGAAGTCTTAGCAGTAGTAGTTTTCTTTGCTGCAGGCTTCTTTTCTCCGTCGGCAGCCTTCTTAGTTGTAGAAGTTGTCTTCTTTGCAGCGGGCTTCTTTTCGGTTTCGCCTTCGGTTTTCTTAGCGGTAGAAGTGGATTTCTTGGTTGTTGTAGACTTAGAAGCAGTTGACTTGGTAGTGGTCTTCTTTGCAGCAGGCTTCTTAGTAGCTGTCTCAGATTTCTTAGCTACCTCTTTGATTTCAGCACTATCCTTAACAACATTGATAGCCTTAGAAACAGCAATATCCTTAACCAATTCAGATTCAGGAATCATAGCCTTAATCTTGTCAGCTTCCATATTGTACTGTTTAGCGAGCTTATCGAATTCAGCAGCAATATCTTCCTCGGTAGGAACGATGTTTTCAAGCTCAACAATCTTTTCGAGAGCAAGTCTTACCTTAACGGAACGTTCTGCCTGAGGGCGGAAGTTCTTTCTGAACTCATTGATATCGCCATTGCCAAGATACTGCATATATGTTTCAAGGTTCATACCCTGAGACTGGAGTCTGTAATCAAAGTCACGGAGACTTTCATCAACGCGACGCTCGAACATAGCCTCGGGGATTTCGGCCTTCATACCGTCGATAAGCTGGTCAATAAGATCATTTTCAACCTGCTCGTCAGCAGTAGCAGTCTTTCTTTCAAGAGTCTTAGCCTTTAAGTCAGCCTTAAGGTCTGCCAAGGTATCGAACTCGCTTACGTCCTTTGCAAATTCATCATCAATTTCGGGAAGCTCACGCTTTTTAATTTCGTGGAGCTTAACCTTGAATACAGCGGGCTTGCCTGCAAGATTTTCAGCGTGGTACTCTGCAGGGAACTCGACGTTAACATCGAACTCATCACCTACATTGTGACCAACAATCTGCTCCTCGAAGCCGGGAATGAACTGACCTGAACCGATTTCAAGGTCAAAGTCTTCGCCTTTACCGCCGTCAAATGCAACGCCGTCTGTGAAGCCTTCAAAGTTGATGTTTGCGATGTCGCCCTTCTCTACTGCTCTGTCTTCGATTGTTACGAGACGTGAGTTTCTTTCAAGAAGGTTTTTGATTTCTGCGTCAACTTCTTCATCTGTTACGTCTGCTGACTCTTTTTCAGCCTTAAGGCCTTTGTATGTGCCGAGCTCAACTTCGGGTTTAACAATAACCTTGAGAGTAAGAGCTGCGCCTTCTTCGTCAAGCTTTGTGATTTCAACATCATAGGGAGCTGCAACGATTTCAAGCTTTGCTTCTTCAATAGCTGCACCAACAACCTCGGGATAGAGAATGTCAAGAGCATCTTCATAGAAGAAGTTTTTGCCGTACAGCTTCTCAATCATTGCTTTGGGAGCTTTACCTTTACGGAAGCCGGGAATTGCAATTTTCTTTTTGTTCTGGTTGTAAGCTTTTACAGTAGCTTCATGAAGCTGTTCTGCAGAAATTTCAACCTCAACTGAATAAACGTTTGTTTCAACTTTGTTAGCTGTCTTCAAGCTCATTTTTAAGTCCTCCATATCCTTA
>JAZNQM010000047.1:0-2611 GCA_045590175.1 Acutalibacteraceae bacterium
ATTGCAAAGGCTCAGGAAACTGTAGATTTTGTGGCAATGGAAAACAAAACCCTTGAAATCAAGGGAAGGCATGACCCCGCAATTTTGCACCGTGCAAGAATTGTGGTTGAAGCTGTGACAGCACTTGTAATCTGCGATATGCTGACCACCCGCTTCGGCACTGACTATTTAGCAGAAAAGGATTTTTAAAACAGCTTAGGAGCAAACAGATGGAATACGGATGTATCGGCGAGCATTTGACCCATAGCTTTTCTAAAGAGATACACAACTGTTTAGCCGATTATGATTATGAAATAAAGGAAATTCCCAAAGATAAATTGGATGCGTTTATGACCGCCGCCGATTTTCGGGCGATAAACGTAACCATTCCCTATAAGCAGGCGGTAATTCCTCATCTTCATTGGATTTCCGACACTGCCAAAAAAATCGGTGCGGTGAATACCGTAGTGAACCGCAATGGAAAACTTTACGGTTATAACACCGACTTTTTCGGTATGACTGCACTCATAGAAAAAAACGGTATTGAGTTAGAGAATAAAAAGGTTTTGATACTTGGTAGCGGCGGTACCTCAAAAACCGCCCACGCTGTGGCAGAAAGCCTCGGTGCCCGTGAAATATACATAGTGTCAAGGCAGGCAGGAAAGGGGCTTATAACCTACGCTGAGGTTTATAAAAGCCATACCGACGCTGAGGTTATAATCAACACGACCCCCGTCGGTATGTTCCCGAACCCGGAGGCACAACCTATTGATCTTGGAAAGTTCAGTAGGCTTTTGGGTGTGGTAGATGCAATTTATAATCCCCTTCGTTCACGTCTTGTGTTGGAGGCACAAGCCCTCGGCATTAAGGCTACAGGAGGACTTTATATGCTGGTGGCACAAGCGGCTTATGCTGTGGAGAAGTTCATAGAAAAACCACTTAGCCGTGACGAAATTGATGCAGTTTACGGTGAACTTCTCAAGCAAAAGCAGAATATTGTTTTAACAGGGATGCCAGGCTCGGGGAAATCCACTATTGGTAAAAAAATCAGCAAGCAAACCGGCAGACCCTTCATTGATACCGACGCTTTGATTGTGGAAAAAGCAGGAAAGACCATTCCCGAGATTTTTGAGGAATCCGGTGAAGCGGGCTTCAGAAAGATAGAATCTGAGGTAATAAGAGAGGTATCGACCATCGGTGGATATATAATCGCCACGGGCGGCGGTGCTATCTTGAAAAGGGAAAATATCTCTAACCTAAAAGCCAACGGCAGGATACATTATATAGACCGACCTTTGTCCTGGCTTACCGCTACTTCTGACCGTCCTCTATCCTCTAACCCGGAGGATTTAAAGAAGCGGTATCATGAGAGATATGACCTATATTTAGCAACAGCCGACCGAAGAATTTCGGCGGTGAATAATATCAACAAAAATGTCGAAATGATTTTAAAGAGTGAAGAAAAATGTTAATTGAAATTAAGAAAGGCAAGGCTGAAGGCAGGGTGAATGCACCTCCATCAAAGAGTATGGCGCACAGATATCTTATCTGCGGGGCACTTTCTCGCGGTGTCAGCCTTATACATAATGTTAGCCTTTCGAGGGATATAGAGGCCACCGTCGGCGGCCTTCGGGAATTAGGTGCTGAAATAACCTTTTGCGGCAGTGATGTTACAATAAGGGGTATCGAAAATTTCGCTCCTACCCCCGAAATTTATTGTCACGAAAGCGGCAGCACATTAAGATTTTTGTTTCCCCTGTGTCTTGTAGAGAGCCACAGTGCCACCCTTTCGGGAAGCCCGAGACTTTTTGAAAGACCCCTCTCGGTATACGAGGAAATCTGTCATAACGAGGGTATAGAGCTTAGGAAGAATGATAACTCTGTCCTGCTTTCGGGTAGGCTTAATAGCTGTGAATATTCAGTAGCGGGCAACATCAGCAGCCAGTTTATAAGCGGTTTGCTTTTTGCCTTAGTCAAGCGGCAGAAGGGCGGCAGACTAAAGATTACCACCGCCATTGAGAGCATGCCTTATATAGATATGACCCTCGGGGCGTTGAGAGATTTTGGAGTGGATGTTGAGTTTAGTAATAACGAATTTGTAATCCCTCAAATTTGTGAATTAACAGCTCGTGAGTTGACCGTTGAGGGTGACTATTCCAATGCGGCATTTTTAGATGCTCTTGGTCTTATCGGCGGAAATGTGGAGGTTGATGGATTAAAAACCTCAAGCCTTCAGGGTGACAAAATCTATAAAGAATATTTCGAGAAACTGAAAAAGGGAACACCAACTTTAGATATTTCACAATGTCCCGATTTGGGTCCCGTGCTAATCGCTCTTGCGGCGGCAAATAACGGTGCCACCTTCATTGGTACCAAGCGGCTCAAAATCAAGGAAAGTGACCGTGGAACCGTGATGGCGGAGGAGCTGCGAAAGTTCGGTGTAGATGTAAAGGTTGAGGAAGACAGCATAAGGGTTTCTTCAGGGCTTAATACTCCGAAAGAAGTTTTGTCGGGACACAATGACCATCGAATAGTTATGTCCCTGGCGGTGCTCTGCACCCTAACGGGCGGTAGAATATCAGGTGCCGAGGCAGTAGCTAAAAGCTATCCCGATTTCTTTTCGGTCTTAGGC
>JAZNQM010000048.1:0-3846 GCA_045590175.1 Acutalibacteraceae bacterium
TGCAACAAAGTAAATTTTGACAGTTCCTTTAATAAATTAACGAATCCGTTGTTACAATATCAACTTGTTTTCTAATTCATCTGCCAGCGAATTGTTTTGAATATGAACCTTTATTTCATTGGACAGTGCATTTGTTTTAAGGTGCATAACAAGGCTTGTGATACCGGCTTTTTTGCGAAGTGGTGTTGTTACATTTTCTGCTGCGATAAGATTCTTTGACATAAACACCGTTATATTTTTAGTAAATCCACCGCAGTAGGCTGTGATTTTGTCGTTATTAATAGCAAGGCCGTTATTTTGATAGCTCAGAACCGAACTTAATGCTTTTATAATAAGTATTGTTATTTCCACTCCTACAACTGACAAAGTAACTGTGGCAATAACAGGGGAGGATACGTTGAATATCAGCATAGGCAGGATAGCTTGCAACAGCACTACACCTGTTACAATACTGAGGATTAAGGCAAACCAAGATACAAACGGAAGATAAGAAACGGATTTTGTCTGTTTTGTATCCGGAACATAATCAGGCAACACCTTGCCTAATATTTCGCCAATCTCATTATATTTGCAAAACGGAACAAGCACACCGAGTTCAACGCTGTTATTGTTTCCGCTTTCGTTTGTATATCCGATTACCTCAAGCTTGATTGCGGCAAAGCCCAGCATCCGTTGAACAAGACTTTGAGAGATTTTAACCGCCTTGATTCTGTCATAACTGAAGGTATTGGTATGTCGTTCCAAAAGCCCGTAAGAAATCTGAATATCGCTGCCGTGTTTTGTGATGGTAAAATTGTGGTATCCCACAAACGAATGAATCATACATCCGATAAACGAGAAAACAGACAAAACTAACATTACAGCCACAGTGAGCAGAATGGCAAATAGAAAAAACTCTCCCCAGGTACCGAGAGAATCAAGCTGTAGCATAAGCTTGCAAGCACCGATAACAATAATGGCTAACACTCCAAATAATGCCGTAAAGAAGGAAGTAGAGGCTATATTGATTAGAGTGTAAAGCATTTTCTTTTTAGAAGTAAATCTATATAGACTGTCTTTTTCGGAAAGGAGAACTTCTTTTTTGGTATCAACATCCGTTCGTAGCCCGCTTTGTTTTAACGTGTTCAGTTCATCCAGCAAAGCATCAACAGTTTTTGATTTTTCAATAATGGTTATCTCAGCTTGGTGAGATGTGTTGGTGGAGCCGCTGTCAACCGTCAGAATTGCGATGCCGAATATCCTATGGAATATGCTCTGTTTTTTGTTGATAGCGTGTATTTTTTTATATTCCAGAACAGAGCGTTTCCTGAAAAGCACACCTCTGTTGCATTTGATTTCATTTTCGGTCAGCTCGTATCCGGAGGCTCTGTAATATAGAACTCTGTAAGCAATAAAGCAGAGATAAATTACAATACAGCAAATTATCAAATAGGGAGTAGCAGCAATAACATCTCCTATTTCAGCTTCGTCGTCAAGAAACGAGTTTTTAAGAAACACAAAAGCCGCGATAACGCTGCTGAACAAATCGGATAATAAACAGGAATAAATGTATCCTTTATCAAATCTCTTCATTCTTCAGTTCCTCAATTCTTTTTTCGAGATTACTCTCGAGCTCGTCGATCATACAGTCTGCCTGGGCGGTAGTGAGGGTGGAGATATCAAAATTAGAACCCGCCGTCGAGATTGTAACACCGCTAAGCTTTAACATCATCATAAGCGGACCTTGTGTTCTGTGTAGGTCCTGAATCTGACAAACAGGAACAACAACTCTTTTCTTAAAGATTACGCCTTGCTTAACAACAATACGCTTGTCGTCGTAACCCCAGGCATACATTTTATAACGTAAAGCAGGCATAATCAAAATGATAGCCAGAATTAAAATAACAGGGATTCCTATTCCCAAGAGAATTGCGAGCATTACATCCGTCGTTGCGCCGGCTGCATAGGTAAGTATACCCGTACTCGCTATAACACCCAACAGTGCCAGCGATGAAATAGCCGCACGAATATACCACAATTTAAGCACGCTTTTGTCTAATTTTTTCAGTTCCATATGTACTCCTCCAAAACTTTTTATTGCTGAAAATTGCAATGAATATACTTATGTGAAATAGCAGCTTTTCACTATTTCATGCCGAAATATTCCACTTCGGCACAAGATATTATTAAAATGGAATAATTCACTTAGCCGTTCTACACAGTGGCGAAACAACTTAAATTCAATTGCTTCATTAAACCATATTCATTATAGCATACTATGTCTAAATTTCAAAGTGTTTCTGCTAAAGATATTAAAAAACACGGCAAGAGTTAAACATCAATTTAGTCCCTTATTACCGCAATGTTGCAACTTCTGTGACTCTGCTATTAGTAATAACCACATTCAACACCTTGAAAACAATAAAACAGCAGACAGCGATAACCACCGTCTGCTATTTCAGAAAAACTGTATTAAGTTGGTATTACTCCCACTCGATAGTGCCGATTGGCTTGGGAGTGAGGTCGAGGAGGACACGGTTGATGCCGTCTACCTCGTGGGTGATTCTGTAGGTGATGTGGTGGAGGAGGGAGTAGGGAATCTCCTCAACGGTTGCGGTCATAGCGTCGGTGGTGTTTACTGCACGGATGATTGCAGGCCAGCCTTCGTAACGGCTTTCGTCCTTAACACCAACGCTCTTGATGTCGGGAACGGCGATGAAATACTGCCAAACCTTTTCAGCAAGACCGTTCTTGTCGAACTCCTCGCGGAGAATTGCATCGGCTTCGCGGAGGGCATGGAGTCTGTCGCGGGTGATGGCACCAAGGCAACGAACACCAAGACCGGGACCTGGGAAAGGTTGACGGTAAACCATTCCGTGGGGGAGACCCAAAGCCTCGCCAACAACGCGAACCTCGTCTTTAAACAAAAGCTTGATGGGTTCAACAAGCTCGAATTTGAGATCCTCGGGCAGACCGCCAACATTGTGGTGGGACTTAACTGCCTTCTTGCCCTCTGCCTGCTTAAAGCTTTCGAGAATGTCAGGATAGATTGTACCCTGAGCGAGATAAGAAACACCTTCAAGCTTACGGGCTTCATCAGCAAAAACGTTGATGAACTCAGCACCGATAATCTTTCTCTTGGATTCGGGGTCACTGACACCTGCAAGCAGATCTAAGAATCTGTCGGTAGCATCAACATAGATAAGATTAGCCTCAAGCTCCTCGCCGAAGATTTTAATAACGTTTTCGGATTCGTCCTTGCGCATAAGACCATGGTTGACATGAACGCAAACAAGCTGTTTGCCTATAGCTTTAATGAGAAGTGCGGCAACAACAGAAGAGTCAACACCGCCGGACAGTGCAAGCAGTACCTTCTTGTCGCCAACCTGTTGACGAACCTCAGCTATCTGCTTTTCGATGAACGCATTGGCTTGCTCGGGGGTTGTGATACGTGCCATTGATTCGGGTCTTTTTTCGTTTTGCATAAATATTCCTCCGTATATAATCTATTAATCTAAAACTGATTTGATTGCATTAAGCAGGTCGTTGAACTCGTCAAAGGCGGGCAGGTCGGGGTTGTCCTTTTTGATTTGCTCAGTGCTCTTGAAAAGGAAGCCTGCCTTACTTGCCTTTATCATACCAAGGTCGTTGTAGCTGTCGCCTGCACAGATAGTTTCATAGCCGATAGACTGCAGAGCCTTGACTGTAGTATACTTTGATTTTTCTACACGCATTTTGTAGCCCACGATTTTGCCGTTTTCGTCAACCTCAAGGGTATTGCAGAAAAGGGTGGGCCAGTTAAGCTTTGCCATCAAGGGCATACCAAACTGGGTGAAGGTATCGCTTAAAATAATAACCTGAGTAAGA
>JAZNQM010000049.1:0-4731 GCA_045590175.1 Acutalibacteraceae bacterium
AAGGCGACCAGGGTGAGCAGGGCATCCAAGGAGAAAAGGGTGACAAGGGCGACCAGGGCGAGCAGGGTCTCCAAGGTGAAAAAGGAGACAAGGGCGACCAGGGTGAGCAAGGCATCCAAGGAGAAAAGGGTGACAAAGGCGACCAAGGTGAGCAAGGCATCCAAGGCGAAAAGGGTGATAAAGGCGACCAAGGTGAGCAAGGCATCCAAGGTGAAAAGGGTGATAAAGGCGACCAAGGTGAGCAGGGCATCCAAGGTGAAAAGGGTGATAAAGGCGACCAGGGTGTAGGTGTTGAAAGTATTGACATCAATTCCAACGGCGAGCTGGAAATCAAATTGACCGATAGCGACAGTATCATAAACCTTGGCAAAATCATAGGACCCCAAGGCATCCAAGGTGAAAAAGGTGACCAAGGCGAAAAGGGAGACCGGGGCGAGCAAGGTATACAGGGTGAACAAGGCGTTGGCGTTTCTAAAGTTGAGATTTTAAGCGATGAGCTTGTAATAACCCTTTCTAACGGTGACGAAATCAACCTCGGCAACGTCAAGGGTGCCCAGGGCGAAAAAGGTGACCAAGGCGAAAAAGGAGACAAAGGCGACCAAGGTGAACAAGGCGAACAGGGTATCCAGGGTGAAAAAGGCGATACAGGAGCCGACGGTGTAGGTATTTCCGAAGTGGTTATTGATGCCGACGGACATCTTAAAATAACTCTTACAACAGGTGTTACCACCGACCTCGGAAATGTTAAAGGTGCTGACGGTCAAGACGGCGTCGGCATTGACGAAATCTATATTCAGGACGGTAACCTTTATGTAAAGAAAACCACCGATACCAACGCTGTCAACCTCGGTTCTGTTAAGGGTGAAAAAGGTGATAAAGGCGATAAGGGCGACAAGGGCGACAAGGGTGATACCGGTGCCGCAGGTCGTGGCATCGAAAAGACCGAGATTATCAACGGACATCTTTGGATAACATATTCTGACGACCTTGAAAATCCTGTAGATTTAGGCAAAGTAGCGGAACCGGAAACTGAGGGTACAGACGGATTAGAGTATTATCCTTTACCAGATGGAACCTATGCAGTATCAGTTGGGACTGCAAAATATCTTTCTGAAATAGTAATACCATCAACATATAATGGCAAACCGGTAACGAAAGTTTTATCTAATGCCTTTGAAAATGCAACAAATTTAACATCAATTGTTATACCAGACAGTGTTACCACAATAGGTAGTGAGGCATTCAAAGGTTGTTCCTTATTAACAAACGTGAAATTATCTGAAAATCTTTCTGAAATTTCTGCACAAATGTTTTGCAGTTGTAGTAAATTAACCTCCATAACAATTCCTGCCAGTGTGTCGAAAATTAGGCAAGGAGCATTTTATGGAACTAACTTAACAACAGCTGTATTTAAAGATACAGTGGGTTGGACAAGGTATAGGGCACGAATGGATGGGGTTGGTGGTAGCTATAATGAAACTTCATTATCATCAACAACTGTCAGAAATCAAGTAACTATGGCAGAACAGTTAACATATTATGAAAGTAATTCTACTGGAATAAATTATTATTACACCTATTATTTTAGTAAGAAGTAATATTGTGATTATAAGGAAAATTATTGATAAAATAAGATCACAGATAAATGGTGGTAAATGAAATGATTGCTTTGGAAAAATACTGCAACGAATCAAAAGATATAGTGCAACTTTCAACACCTCAAAATATAAGGGAACAACTTTTTGAGTTGGATGAAAATTATATGATTAAGCTTACCAAAGAAAATGCAAAAAAAGCTCGTGATTGTATTAGAAGTGATGCACGATATAAAAACTCTTCTTATGAAGAGTATTATAAAGAGTTAGGTAAGGGATTAACAAATTATACATCTGATGAATTAGAAAAATTAATCGGGTATATATCCACTTCCAACTCAACGAGAAGCCCGAAAGAGTCGATTTGTGCATTATCTGAATACATATATACCAATCGTAATACGTTTTTTAAAAAGCTTAATCACGGTGATATAAGCGTTATTGAGGAACTTAAAAAGGTGAAAACACCAAGGCGTGAAGATAGTCTTATAAGTAAAATTTGCAGATACTTGTGCGAACTTGAGTTTCAAAAAATCAACTTTATTATAAATGATAATGTTGTGCGTGGAATATTACCGTATTATCTTGATTTTTATGGTGTTGATAAAAGGCTATGGACAAAAAAAGGGAAGATTTTGAAATTTGATAAGCTTTCTTATTCCCAATTGCATAATTTAATTGAGGAAGTAAGAAAACAATCTGCCGAAAACCTCTCGCTTCGTGATGTTGATGATATTTTATGGTATTGCTATAAAAATGACGGTGTAAGGACTTCAATTGCTCAAAGTATCGTATTAAAAGAATTATAAATTAAATACGGGGAGAACAGTTCTTCATAAAGAATCAGCTTGACGGAAAAATAATTGACCTTAGCAGCCCCAAAAAATAAAATTAAAAACAAATAAAATCATAGGCAAACTTAATGTCCCCACCGCAAGCGATGGGGACATTTTTTTGAAATTAATAGTTTTGATTTATGCAGTCTTGTTTGTGGGATATATCTGCTCGGCGGGTGGATTATTCGGGTGTGGTTGCAAAAACCTGTGCTTTTCCGCACAGCACCTTTTCGATAAAGTCGTCAACGTCGCTTATGGGTTCCTCGAACTCCACTCCTGCCAGGCTTTTTTGCCTATCGGCGGCGTGATTGTCCGAGCCTGCAAAGGGCAGAAGCTCGTAGTGTTCGGCATATATTTTTGCCAAAGCGTTTTCACTCTCTTTGCGGTTGGCATTGATTATTTCAACTCCGTGGACGTGCCTTGGGAAAAGTCGGATGTGGTCGATGTAGGGAGCCTCGCGGAAGGGGTGAGCCTGAATTACAAGGGCACCGTTTTCCACAAGAAGGCTCAGCTCCTCGCTTTTCTTCATCCCTTCAATTTCGGGGTGGGCGAGGAACCATTCCTTTGAGAGTCCATACACCAAAAAGTCGGTGCCGCCGTAGCTCATTTCTACCCCGCAGAAAACCTTAATGCCGAGTTTTTTGCCGATTTCGAGAGCCTGCTCGTAGTCCGAAAAATAAAACTCTATCCTGTCGGCGTAAGGCAGGGAGCGGTCTATATTTATGTTCCCGTCGATAAAATGATTGGTCACAAACACCCCGTCGTATCCGAGATTTTTGTAAAAATTCAAGCTTTCTTCAACCGTAGCCCTTGCACATTTGCTCACAGGAAATGTATGAAGATGTGTTTCATATTTATACATATATATCACCCAAATTCAGTATACCACACTCCGCTAAGAAAACAAACCCACAAGGAATAAATTTCATAAAAAATAAAAACCAAATCCCCCACCTGCCACTTCCAAAATATAACTATCCCCACCGCGGTCTGCGATGGGGATAATTTGTTTTTTGTTATGAAACTGAATTATTCATTGCCATTATCAGCGGAGAAAGAGGTCGTCAAGGACGTCGCTTCTCCAATTTTCATCGTGGAAAAGAGCCATTTCCTGATTGCCATAGCCCCAGAAGGTCCAAGGCACGTCATTGTCCTTGCACCATTCGGTTATTCTTCGCAGATAGGTGGCTCTGTCTTTGGGGTCGCAGAGCTTTAGATTTAAGCCAAACTCGTTAAGATATACCTTGTAGCCGCTCTTTTCTATGAATTTCCGTGTTTCCTCAAGATTCCATTCAAGCTCGCCCATCATAGAGTCGGTAAGGCGTACCTGTTTTCCTTTTTCCCGACCCGCCCAAACGAAGCCCTGGTGGGTGAAATCGGCGGGATGATAGATATGCACCGCAATGGCTATGTTATCGTCTTTCGGCAGAGAAAGCTCGCCCAGCATCCAGGGCTGATTTCCGTCTGCCGCCGCACAGAGAATAAGCCGCGTGGGGTTGGTTTTTCTTATGCGGGAAATCGCTTCTGCTTGAAGAAGGTTCAAATCATAAGCAGAAACGGTAGCAATGGGAGGCTCATTTATCAGATCAAAGCTTAAAAGCTCGGAACGTTCGCTGTAACGTCGGGCAACGAGTTCCCAAATCGTCAGAAAGTTTTCTCTCTGTTGGCTGTCAGCCACGTTAAATTCCCACCATCCGTGAAAGTCCAGCTGAACATATAGTCCCGCTTTTTCTGCCAGGTCAATCACGGTATCAACGATTGCCATTTTTTCGTCGATTAGTTTTTTATCCTTTTCCGAATAGTAAAAATTAAAATTAACCGGGAATCTTATGTGGTCGAACCCCTGCTGCTTTATGTTCATATAGGTGTTGAGGTCGGTGAGATAACCGCGTGCCCAAGTCGTGCTCACTTTACCCTCCAAGCCGTTTACGTTAACCCCCGCCGCCATAGAATCGGCAGGCAGATTTTTCCCCGCCTCTACAAATTCCTCGTAGGTGCCCACCATTTTCTCGGGAACTTTACAGTAAAATGAGGGAGTCCCGAAGAAATTGAGTGCCACCAAAATCAGAATAGCTGCTATTAAAACTATTGATGCGATTATGATTATTATCCACTTTTTCGCCTTCAATTCAATTCCTCCTTGCGGTTCGTTAACCAACACCCTGTGAAGAGACTTTTTAACTCATTCAAACCTTAGCTTATGTTTTCTAACAATATTATAGCATTTATTTTCAACAAGTCAATGTATACAAAAATCCACACCGATTGGTCGGTGGGGATAAATGTTTTATTAGGTTATG
>JAZNQM010000050.1:0-2395 GCA_045590175.1 Acutalibacteraceae bacterium
GACATCGGTTAATTGCGAGGCGGTAGTTTATCTACCCCTCAGCCTCGCATACGCTCGGCAGCTTTTCCTCCCGGAAACAACACCCCTTTGTCGCTTCGCGACATTTCCCCTAACAGGGGAATAACCTCTCAAGGGGCGCCAAGATCAAACTTCTGCGAAGTACAACTCCCGGGCGACGAGACCGAGCCGCTACTAAACCGAAGCAGGGGCGACGAGACCTACTACGGTGCATACTGCAAGGCTAAGACAGTTAAGGTTAAATAAGTAAAAAACTTATTAACCCGACCTAAACCAACAAAAGGAACTCTCCTCGCGGAGGGTTCCTTTTTCTATGTAATAAACAACTATTCTTGCCTCCATCTGATGAGGGAGGTGGATTTTGCGAAGCAAAAGACGGAGGGAGAGAAAGAAATCAGCAGAAGCTTATTAACACCAACTAAACCAACAAAAAACATAGCTTAAAGGAGTTACACATATTATCTTAAACCGCAAGGTTAAGATAATCATTGACTTATGCCGTAAAAATTGTTATTCTTTTGTTAGGTGATAATATGAATACTGCTTTATACTTACAGCGAATCGGACTGTCTGAAGTAATAAATAGGTCTCACAGCATTGAATATTTAAACAGGCTGCAATCGGCACACGTAACTTCGGTGCCTTATGAGAATCTGGATATAATAAACGGCTTACCGATAAAGCTTGATACCGAGGCTCTTTTTGATAAAATAGTAACCCGTAACCGCGGAGGCTATTGCTTTGAGGTCAATGGACTTTTTGGTGCATTGCTTGAAAATTTAGGCTTTAAGGTTACCCACCTTGCTGCAAGATTTTTGCGTAATGAAGCAAAAATCCCCCTTCGCCGCCACCGGGTCCTTTTGGTGGAATGCGATGAGGGAGAATATATCTGCGACGTTGGTATAGGCAGTGCCGCACCCCGATATCCACTGAAGCTTCAAGAGGGGATAGAGCAGCATCAATTTGGTGAAACCTACAAACTGCAGAAGGAAGATTTCTTTGGATGGGTCATCTATGAACTTCACGACGGGGAATGGCGAAAATTCTATTCCTTTACCCTGGAGCCGCAGATTGATGTGGACTTCATAGCTCCCAGTTTCTATTGTGAAAAGCACCCCGATTCGATTTTTAATAAGGACGTTATGGTATCTATAAAAACCGAAACAGGCAGAAAAACCCTCAATGGCAGGGAGTATAAGGTGTTTAGCGGTGACGAGGTAGTCGAAATCCGCGAAAATCTCACCGACCTTCAACTCGCCGAAATATTGAAACGAGAATTTCAAATAGAAAATTAAATAAAAAACGCAACTTCCTCGCTTCTTTGAACAGCAATTTTTAGCCAAAAAAGGCTCCCCTGTGTAAGGGGAGCTTAATTTTTATCTTATACCAAAATTTTAGATAACGTAGTCCATATCCTTGTCGACGCGTCCCGAGAGGTTGATAAGCACAGAGCCATGCTCCATAGTCTTTGCCAGCTTCATACCGTAGGCAACGGCATGGGAACTTTCAATAGCGGGGATGATGCCCTCAAGGCGGGAGAGCTTGAAGAAAGCGTCGATGGTTTCTTCGTCGTCGATAACGTCTTACTTAACTCTGCCAATATCCTGCAGGAATGCGTGTTCGGGACCGCTTGAAGGATAGTCAAGACCGCTGGCAACCGAGTAAACGGGGGCGGGCTCGCCGTTCTCATCCTTCAGCATTATGCTGTTGAAGCCGTGCATAACACCTTCGGTTCCGTATTTAAGACTGGCTGCGTGGTCGCCGAGCTTGGGACCGCGGCCGAGAGGTTCGATGCCGTAAATGTCAACAGGGTCGTTAAGGAAGCCTGCAAAAAGTCCTGCAGCGTTGGAACCGCCGCCTACACAAGCAACGATTGCACTGGGCAGATGACCTGTCATTTCAACGAACTGCTCGCGGGCTTCAATTCCCACAACGCTCTGGAAATCTCTTACCATCATAGGGAAGGGGTGAGGACCCAATACCGAGCCGATGCAGTAGATACAATCCTTATACTCGCGGCTGTAAGCATCAAAAGCCGCGTCAACAGCTTCCTTAAGGGTTGCCAGACCATGGGTAACCTCGATAACGTTGGCACCGAGTATCTTCATTCTCGCAACGTTGGGAGCCTGCTTCTTGATGTCAACAGAGCCCATATAAATATCGCATTCAAGACCGAAGTAAGCGGCGGCGGTAGCAAGGGCAACACCGTGCTGACCTGCACCTGTTTCGGCAATAACCTTTTTGTTGCCCATATATTTTGCGAGCAACGCTTCGCCCATACAGTGATTAAGCTTATGAGCGCCCGAGTGATTAAGGTCCTCGCGCTTGGCATAAAGCTGAACCTTGCCGCCTAAGGCGTCAGAAAGGCGTTCCAAGT
>JAZNQM010000051.1:0-12615 GCA_045590175.1 Acutalibacteraceae bacterium
GAAATGAAAACTTATAACGCACCTGAATTCGAGCTCGTAGTATCTCTCGACAGCTACTGTGAGGGAACAATCGAAACCGAAAATGTTAGCTCCCAGACTACAGGCACAGGCTACCATCAGGTAACCCTTCCCAACGACCCGCTGGGTGCCCTGAAATAATCTATTAAGAGCTAAGAAAAATCGCTCAGTCCTTCGGGACTGGGCGATTTTTTAAGTAATAGGTAATAGTGAAGAGTGAAGAGGTGAGGTGTGGCTTCGCCACGGACATATATATTAAGTAATAGTGAATAGTGAAAAAGTGAGGTGTGGCTTTGCCACGGACATATATATTAAGTAATAGGTAATAGTGAAGAGTGAAAAAGTGAGGTCGAACGCTGACGCGAACTGATATAAAAAACCTCCCGAAACGGGAGGTTCCTGATTGGATTTGCAGGGAATATTACTCGTCGCACTTAACTGCACCCTTGATAAAGCCGTCGCGATGGGTTTCCATATCCTCGTTTGCCTTGTCAAACTCCTCAAGGGAATAGATGTGGGTCACTGTGCCACGGAACTTCCAAATATCCTTGGAGATAAGGTCCAAAGCCCTGCGGCAAAGGTCGGCTTCAAATTCAATCCGACGCTCGTGGCAGTTTATCATATCCATAGCCTTTATGTTCCAAAGCTTGAAGTCGATGTCGCGGTTGCAGTCGTTGTGGTAGCCGCCGATACCAAGGCGACCGTGGGCACTTACCAAATCACCTGCTAATTTAAGGCCGTCGGGAGTGCCTGTGAATTCCATAACGTTTTTGAAGCCTGTGTTAAAGATATCGGTCAGGTGTCCGTCACGCTTGAGATCCGGTTTTTCCCAGGTTTCCCAGTTTAAGTATTCGTATTTTTCCAGCTCCTCGGGGTGTATGGCACGGGTGGCACCGTATTTGAGAGCATTCTCCAGTGCCTCGTCACGCTTGTCAATGGCGATTATGTTATTGTAGCCAACGGCACGGAAAAGGGAAATCATACCAAGACCCATATATCCTGCACCCACAACAGCAATATCGTCACCGAAGATTTTGGGCATCATACGGGTACCAACGCTCATAAGACAGCCCATCGGCTCCACGATGCCGTCTTCGTCTGCTATATTTTCGGGGATTATCATAGTCTTTTGGGGCTCCATAAGGATATATTCCTGGTAGCCGCCACCACCGAGACCCGTTACTCGGTCGCCCACCTTGAAGCCCTTGACATTTCTGCCAACCTCGGCGATGTAGCCCATAGTTTCGTGACCAAATTCCTCGCCCGCCTTGGCAACGCTCCAGGGGTACCACTCGGAATGGCACATACCTGTGTAGCGAACGCGGACCAATAGCTGGTCGTCGCCGCATTTAGGTACGTCGATATCAATAACCTTGGACTTTTTCGGTCCCTCCATAATTAATTTTTTCATATAATTGCCACCTTTCGGGTTGATTGCGATTTTGCAGAGGCTACCCAAACCGAGGACATACCGCCTCTTATATCAATTTCAGTTTAGCACTAAACCCCGAAATATAAAATGGATAATGAAAACCAAAATATGGACAAAACCTACCTTTTGTGCTATAATCACGGTAGGAGGTATGGATTATGTCGGTTATTTTAGTTGGGGCAAGCCCCGAGAAAATCACATATTGCAAAAGCCACAGCCACCCGAACTGGGAGATAGTTTCGGTAATTTCGGGGGAGGGCTATCTTGAAACCGAGGAGGGTAGGTTGGATTTTTCCGAGGGCACTGTTTATTGCGTGCCGCCCAACTGCCGCCACTCGGTACACTCTGAGTCGGGCTTTTTGGATATCTACATCCACACCGACACTCTGCTGCTTAACCCCTCCCGCATTACCGCCGTTTCCGACGGTGCATTTCCGCAGTTGGGGGTGCTGATTTTGTCGGCATATCTCAAAAAGGAACAGGGCTGGCGGGGTACAATGGAAAGCACCCTTGCCCTCATCACCCAGCTGATATACGACCTAACTGCCGAAACCACCCGAAATCCGCTCACCACCCAACTTCGGGATTACCTTATAGATAATCTGTCCAACACAGAACTGTCGGCAAAAAGCGTGGCGGCACGTTTCGGCTATAACCCCGACTATCTAAGGCGGCTTTTCAAGGAGGAATACGGCCTTTCCCCAATGGAATTTCTTTGGGAGCGTAGGCTCCACCGTGCTTGCCAGCTGCTTTGCAATATGCCCCAATACTCCATTGAGGAAATCGCTTCGCTTTGCGGCTTCTCCGACCGCTTCTACTTCTCTCGCTTTTTCAAAAAGCACAAAGGAATATCCCCCAAGCAATACAGAACCCTAAAATAAAAAAAGAGAACGCACAAGAGGCACACTCCGTAAGGAAGTGTGCCTCAGTTTTATTCGCCGAAGGCGAGTTATATTGCTTCGCAGTGATATTCGGCTATTGCCGAGTGTTATTCGCTTCGCGAGTTTAAGGGGCGAATAAAATATCACTAAAACCGTCAGGTTTTAATATAACTCTTTAGAAATATCTCGCCTTTGGCGAGGTATTCTAAAGAATATCACTGTGAGACCCGTCTCACAATATCACTCATTATTTTTTCTTTGAGATAGGTAACTTTTAAAGTATGTAACCCACTATGACACTTTCAAACGAAAAGTGTCAATTTTTATATAAAAAGAATATTGGGAGAACACTTCTTTACGAAGTGTCTCCCAAGAGCGTTCTCTTTTTGCTTATTCGCCGATGTAGGTGAATCTTGTGACTAATTTATAGTCGTGGATGACCACGTCGAACCACATAGAGGCGGGGCGGGTCCAGGTTTCACCCTCGCCGTAGAGGGCACGGTAGACCACCATCTGCTCCTCGGTTTCACTGTGGCGGGCAAGACCGATAACCTCGTATTCGCCGCCCTTGTAGTGGCGGTATTTACCCGGCTTAATTTCGTTTGTATCAGTGGGGAATCCGCATCTCAGTTCGAATTCCTTTTTGTCAAATGGAGGCTCGTAGGGATGGGTTCTCGCCTGACGGAATCTGATGCTTTTCTGGGTTGTGATATTATTGTAAAGTGCCATAACCGAATGGGGCGGGCAGACGTAGTCGCCAAGGCCTGCAAGAATCTTTACGGGACACTTAACGCGGGAACCCTGTGCCACAGTGTCAAAATAGCGGAGACCCTCCTGGAACTTGGGTCGCCAGCCCTGGAGGTAGCCCTTGGTTTCGGCGGCAATGTTGCAGAACCAGGGGATGCTCAGGTCAAGATAGGTAACCCCTTCGGAATGTGCAGCAAGGGTGGTTGCCTGCAATGCACCCTGGCTTCCGCCTGCGGCGATGATATGCTCGCCGTCCCACTGGGGCAGAGTCTTGGCAATTTTAAGGGCACAGAGGTTTCTAACCGCCATATTTTTCCAATAGCAGGTGTCGGGATTTTTATTCTCCTCGTCCTTGAAGCCGTAGTTAAGCAGATGCTTATTTTTATTCCAGGTTTCTGCGCGGGTTATCTCGTCCTGGTTGTCGATGCCGTGGGCGTTCATCACAAGGTAGATGGTGTTAGGCTGGAAGGAGGGTGCCGCACCTGCCACACCGTAGCCCATAAATGCCATACGGATTGAACAGCTTTTCTCGGCGGCATCCTTGGGAATGGAAAGACAGCCCGAAGCCACGGTGTCGTAGGGGGTGGAGATTCTTACGTTGTAGCAATCGTAACCCTCGGGAATGGGCTTTCCGTAGGGGGTTTTTCTTAAAAACTTGACGTCGTGGTCGGCAATATCCTTTTCGATTTTTCCCCAGAATTCGTCAAAATCCTCGGGGATTTCATCTGCATAGGGAATCTTTTCCACCTCAACGCCTGCACCTGCATCAAGGGCATCAAAATCGGGGATAGGTGCGGTATCGTCGGTCATGGGATCAATATGCAGCCTTGCGAAGCCCGGACGGGAAAGGGTGGTTTCCACCTCGAAGGGCTTAGAAGGGGAGGTTTCGGAATAGCCCCACTCGTTTTTACCGTCGTCGGTGGTGAGCTGCCATCTGAAGCAGGAGAGAGAAATCTTTCCTAAGTCCTGCATAGCGTACACCTTGAATTTAATCGGCTCTCCCACCTTGTAGGAAAGGGCGGGCTTGTTTAGTTCTACCTTGAACCATTTTGTCATAAGTAACACCTCGTTTGCCGCAGTGCACTGCAGCGGTTTACTGCCCGAGCAAGCAGTTTTTGTAATCAATATTGAAACGGTTTATCCGTTTTAAGCAAAATGCTTGTCAGGTATATTACAAATAAAGTATAACACCCTTGTCTGCCCTTTGCAAGAGATAAAGTTAAGAGAATCAAAAAGCGTAAAAACACATTCTGAAAGCAAAAATGAAAGTGTAAAATATGGCAAAAAAGTGTAATTTTTTATTTAACTATTGACAGAGCCTATCCCTGGCTGATACCATAAAATCAGATACTAAAAGGAGGCGGATTTTGTGATAAAGCTTGATGACTTTTACGAGAGAAAAGATCAGACCAAGGTGAATATTGAGGGCGAAGAAATGTTCCTTATGCACCGCGACGAATATCTCGGGCAGGAAATCAAAATCTTTGAGAATTTTGGTAAGACCCAAGGCAAGGTTGTGGTGACCTACGGTGCCGAGGTAACCGTGTATGAAAAGTATAATATACACGAAAGACCCACAGGTGCCTGGACTCCCGAAAAGCGACGGGAGGTTTTCGAGCACGGCGAGGATATCCTGGCTCGCGAAGCCGCAGGCAAAAGCTTTGATGAAATCTATGCTCTGTTGCCCCACGAATACGATATGTGCTATATCCCTTTGGGGCACCCTCTTTCCGAAACCCATCCCACCGTTGATTTCAGCGGCAACATTATCCGCCAGAGGGATTGGTTTGACAAGTGGTACACCGAGGACCTGGAGGTGGATATGGCATATAAGCCCGCCGCAGTTTACGGAGAATTGGGCGAGGCGAAGCCTTATCAGAGCTTTTTAGACGGGATTTACCCTATTTTATATAATGTACACGAAACCGAGGAGCTTATCTTAGAAAGCTGTTATTTCCTCGAAAGCGGTGATATCCGCAACAGCAACTGCATCTACACAAGAAACGTGGTATTCAGCAAAGCGGAAAACAAGATAATCAACCAGCGGCATATGAGAATTGCACAGCGTAAGATTGTTGATGCCGCCAAGGAGGACGTATACCTTCCTTGCGAAATTTTCCACGATGCCTTTCTCAATATGCTGGACTATTGCCTTGATTTCCGCGAGAGAAATGCCAAGGTAAGTCTGCCTGAAAAGAAGCTGGAAAAGAGTTATATCGGCACCCTTTACACCCTGGACGGTTTGCTTTCGGGCGAACGTACACGCTACGGACACCGTAACTACGGCACCAACAACCACGACAATTTTCCCCCAAACATAATCGCAAGCATTATGACCTACGCCATCAACGGACAAAGCACAAAGGCGGCAAGATTGGTGGAGTTTTTCTTAAGCTACTGTGTGGACCGTCGCGGCAGAATTCTCTACCGTCAGGGCTATTGGCAGACCTACGGCTTCTCGGCAAGTGAAATCGGCACCATTCTCTGGGTAATCAACCGCTACGAAAAGGTGATGGAGCCCGCGGGCTTTATAAAGCACTATATCGGCAAAATCCGAGCCTTGGCAAACTTCCTGTGTTCCAAGGTGGTTACCCCTGAGGAGCTTCCCGGTATTTCGGTTATACGTACCTGTGCCGAAGCCGACACCAACGAGCGGATCCACGACTATCTGCAAAACACCCTTTGGGGCATCCGCGGTCTTGAAGCGGCTGTGGAGCTTATGGGGAAACACGGCGGCGAATATTCCGCCTATCTCGACGAGGTGAAGGTTCTGCGGAGGAGTGTTGACAAAATCTGCAGCACCCTCAAAAAAGATACCCGCTTCGGCGAGCTGGTACCCTTCCGCCTTGACTACACACCCCTGCCCCTTAACCTCTCCAACTGCAAGCTTTCCACCGCTTACCCTGTGACCGAGGAGGAATACGAGGCATATCGAAAGGGTGGTAACGGTGACGTTCGAAACGACAGCAAGGAAAAGTTAGAGCAGGACCCTGCCGAAAACATCTACGCTAACTATCGCTATTACCCCGAAATTCTTTCCTCCTGTATTCTCGATAAAAAGTACGAGGATGCAATGCTCAAAATGAGGGAGACTTTGGGTGGCGAGCTGATGGGTATGACCCGCTTCGGTCACGGCACCGATGACTGGCCTGCCTACAATATGGCTCTGAATTTTCTGGAGCGGGGCAGACATGAAAAATTCCGCAATCTGCTTTTCGCTCACGCGGCACACCACGGGCTTATTGATTTCCACATCTACTATGAGCAGGTGGCAATGAACGCGAAAAAGGAGTTCGTGATACGTGATTCCTGTATCCCCTCAATAGTGCTTAACAACCTTATGATAAATATGATGTTCGCTTATGAAACCATCGACGGCGGCGAGATACATCTTATGAAGGGCATTCCTGCCGATTGGGTGGGCAAAAAGGCATTTTCCTGCGAGGGAGTTTGTGCGGGAAACGGTAGCTATAATATAGAAGCAACAGATAAATATATAAAGGTGTCCTCTACAAGTAACCGTGAGGCTTTGCTTTTCCTCAACGGCTTCGAGAGGAACAGAATAGTGGACATCGCCCGCAAAAACGGACTTGACCTCAGAGGCAATGCCCTTCGCATCCCCAACCCCCACAAGGGCATAAAAATTTCTCTATAATCTTTGTTGCAAAAAAAATGGTATCGTGATATAATTGTGACATAACTTATGAGAACATTTTAAGTGGGAACGAGATTATGAAAACTTATACAATTGTAGCAGGAGTGAATGGTTCGGGAAAAAGCAGCCTTACGGGTGTTCTGCGAACTGAAATTGATAATCTTGGAAAGATAATTGACGTTGACAAGATAACTCAACAGTGCGGAGGAAGTGTTATAGAGGGCGGAAAAAAGGCTCTCAGCATTATTGATGATTGCTTGGAAAAAGAAATATGCTTTACCCAAGAAACTACCTTGTCAGGCAAGAAAACCCTTAACACTATTCGCAGAGCTATTGAAAAAGACTATTATATAAGGCTGTACTACGTTGGACTCAACACCCTTGACGAGAGCATTAAAAGAATCAAAAATCGTGTGAGTAAGGGTGGACATAATATCAATACGGACGATGTGGAAAGACGCTATAATAAACGATTCAAGGATTTGATGGAGGTGTTGCCTTATTGCAATGAGGCAACCTTCTATGACAATGAAAATGGTTTTGTCACCGTTGCGAAGTATAAAAACGGCGAATTGATGCCCATGGGACAAAATCTTCCTTGCTGGTTCAGGGAGCTGGAGGCACAAATCAAATAGTATTATATATACGAAAAAAACTCTTGACAAATGTACCTTTGGGATGTATAATGGTAGAGCCGCATATTATGGGTTATTGAAAAGTGAGAGCAATCTCCACCCACAAGTAGCGAGACTAATATTAAGGCAGGTGCCAAGAAAATGTACGCAATTATCGAGACCGGCGGTAAGCAGTACCGTGTTGAGAACGGCAGCGAAATCTTCGTTGAAAAGCTTAACGTCGCAGAGAACGAGACAGTAACCTTCGATAAGGTTGTCGCATACAGCGATGCTGAGGGTAACTTCAAAGCCGGTACACCTTACGTTGAGGGTGTAAAGGTAACAGGTGTTGTTCTTAAGAACGGTAAGGGTAAGAAAATCACTGTTTTCACCTACAAGCCGAAGAAGGGCAGCGCTCGTAAGCTCGGTCACAGACAGCCCTACACCAAGGTACAGATTAACGAAATCGGTTAATCTTTCGGTGGGCTAAAATGATTAGCATTAAATTCCAGAGTGCAGGCGGTCGGTTAGAGGGCTTTTCTCTCACGGGCCACGGCACGTCCGACGAGGGCGACGATTTCGGCAGAATTGTCTGCGCGGCGGTTTCCTCGGCGGTTTATATGGCGGCTAACACCTTATTGGAAATTGTAGGTGCCCAAGCCGACGTATTTGACGACGGAGATTTGCTTAGTTTCCGACTTACGTCAAAAATTCCCGAAGGTCAGACAGTGTTAAAGGGTTTTCAGCTCCACATCACCGAGCTCAGTCGGGAATATCCAGAAAATATTGAAATTATCTCGGAGGTGTTTTGAATGCTTAGAATAGACATTCAGCGTTTCGCCCATAAAAAAGGTATGGGTTCAACAAAGAACGGCCGTGACAGCGAATCCAAGCGTCTTGGTCTTAAACGTGCAGACGGTCAGTTCGTTCTTGCAGGTAACATCCTTGTTCGCCAGAGAGGTACTCACTTCCATCCCGGCAACAATGTTGGTATCGGTTCCGATGACACCCTCTTTGCTTTAATCGACGGTAAGGTTAAGTTTGAGCGTGTTGGTAAGGACCGCAAGAAGGTTAGCGTTTACGCTATCGAACAGTAAACATTCAAGGAATGCGGTTGACCGTTTCGGCCAGCCGCATTTTTGTTTAATGAATAATGAATGATGAATAATGAAAAATGAACAATTATGGTGTTCCGCAGGGCGGAGCGGATTTATATTCGTCGGCGTAGACTACACCTCAACTATTCACTTTTCACTATTCATTATTCACTGCGCACCGCAGGTGTGCCATGGAGGTTGATTTTATGTTTATAGATATAGCAAAGGTTCATATAAAGGCGGGCAGCGGCGGCAACGGTGCCGTTTCCTTCCATCGCGAAAAGTATGTTGCCGCAGGCGGTCCCGACGGCGGTGACGGTGGCAAGGGCGGTAACGTGGTTATGGTAGCAGACACCAATCTTTCCACACTTGCCGATTTCCGCTACAAACGTAAATACGTTGCCGAAAACGGTGAAAACGGCAAAGCCAACCGTTGCTATGGCAAAAGTGCCCCCGACCTTATAATCAAAGTGCCTCAGGGTACTCTTGTTAAGGATGCCGAAAACGGCAGAATTATCGCCGATATCTCGGGAGATGAGCCTGTGGTTATCGCTAAGGGCGGTAAGGGTGGCTGGGGCAACAGCCATTTTGCAACCTCTACCCGTCAGGTACCCCGCTTTGCAAAGCCCGGCATCCCGGGTGAGGAATTCGACGTAACTCTCGAATTAAAGCTTCTTGCCGACGTGGGACTCATCGGATTCCCAAATGTTGGCAAATCAACCTTGGTTTCGGTGGTATCTGAAGCCAAACCCAAAATTGCTAATTATCATTTCACCACCCTGACCCCCGTGCTGGGTGTAGTTCGTATGGGTGAGGGCGACTCCTTCGTTATGGCTGACATCCCCGGACTTATAGAGGGTGCGGGAAGCGGAGCAGGTCTCGGTCACGAATTCCTTCGTCACGTTGAGCGTTGCCGTCTGCTTGTGCACGTAATAGATGCCTCGGGCAGTGAGGGTCGCGACCCCAAGGAGGACTTCCAAAAAATCAACGACGAGCTGAAAATATTTAACGAGGAGCTTGCCGAACGGGGACAGATTATTGCCCTCAACAAGTGCGATATGTGTGATGAAGAGGAGCTCCAAGAGCTTCATAAATATTTTGAAGGCTTGGGCTATAAGGTTTTCGATATGATGGCGGCAATCGCCGAGGGTACAAAACCTCTTATCAACTGCGTTGCCGAGGAGCTGCAGAAGCTTCCTCCCATCAAACGCTATGAGCCCGAAGCCGCACCTCCTGAGGACTTTGCCGACAGGGACAAGCACTCTTTCACACTTCGTCGCGAGAACGATGCCTTTGTTATCGAGGCACAGTGGTTGCTCCGCATTCTGGACACCGTGGACCCCGACGACTATGAGTCTCTTCAGTATTTCCAGAGAGTGCTTCACCAAAGCGGCATCATAGATGCCCTGGAAAAAGCGGGAGTGCAAGAGGGCGACACCGTCTGCGTTTACGACATAGAATTCGATTACGTGAGGTAAATATATGTCAAAAATTTTGTCAGGGCCTGCCACCCTCGCTTTTGTGGGTGACGCATATTTCGGCCTGCTGGTTCGTCTCAAGCTTGCCGAAACCGAACGCCCCATCGGGGAGCTGCATTCGCTGTCTGTAAAGCTCGTCAACGCCAATGCTCAGGCATTGGGCGTGGCGGAAATCGAGCCGTTACTTACCGAGGAGGAGCTGAGCGTCTTTAAAAGAGGCAGAAATCTCCACACAAAAAACACCCCAAAAAACTCCACCGTGGCACAATACCACGCCGCAACAGGATTGGAATGTCTTTTCGGATATCTCAAGCTTTCGGGTAATGAGAGAAGGGCAGAGGAGCTTTTCGGAATTATCTGGCAGGTGCTGAAACCCTGTTAATCGGTCGTTTTTTCGGCATACTAAAGATATAATTGTATTTTTAGGTGGCGAAAAATGAAAAGACTTTTTGAGCACGGCTACGATGTAGCTCTCATAATTCTCGGCAGCCTCATATATTCCTTTGGCATTGCGGGATTCATTGAACCGTCGGAAATTTCACCCGGCGGTTTTTCGGGTATTGCCATAATTCTCAACCATTTAACAGGACTTCCCACAGGCGGTCTGATTTTCTTTCTCAATCTGCCGCTTATCATTCTGGGCTTTTTGAAGTTAGGCGGTATGATGGTGGCAAAAACCTTTCTTTGCACCCTTGTTTCTTCGATTGCGGTCGATGTTATCAAGCTGCATATTCCCCCTATCACTGAGGATAAAATTTTGAGCTCCCTTGCGGGTGGATTGCTTATCGGCGTGGGAATGGCTTTGGTCTTTTCCCGCGGTGCCACAAGCGGTGGCACAGATATTGCCGCGAAGCTGATTGAGAGGAAATATCCCTATTTCACTTTGGGCAGGCTTATTCTTTTGATGGATGCTGTTATAATTACCGCTTCTGCCTTTGCCTTCGGTAGCATTGAATCCAGCCTTTATTCTGTGCTTGCCATATTTTTGCAAACAACGGTGCTGGATAAAATTCTTTACGGTGCCGACGGCGGCAAGGTGGCTTTTCTTATAACCGACCACCCGGAGGAGCTGACGGCGGCGATTTTTCGTCAACTGCAAAGGGGAGTGACCCGCGTACCGATTTTAGGCGGATACACGGGGGAGAGCAAAACTATGCTGATGTGTGCGCTTCGTCGTCAGCAGTTAGGCGACTTTCGCAGATTGGTTAAGCATACCGACAGCGATGCCTTTCTTATGCTCACCGATGCGGGCGAGATTGTGGGTCAGGGCTTTAGAGGATAGGGTTGCAGGACTTGATAAAAGAAAAGCCCAAAGCCCGAGATTTCCCGCGGCTTTGGACTTGTTAGAAAAAACTTTTTATTTAGATTTCTTCTGCTGATTGTTGTTCTGCTGATTATTATTGTTCTGGTTGTTATTCTGCTGGTTGTTCTGGTTATTATTCTGCTGATTGTTGTTCTGCTGGTTCTTGCTGTTCTGCTGATTGTCAAATTTATTCATAAGTGTCACCCCACTTTCCGCACTTATTATGTGTAGTCGAGGGGGGATTATTCAGGAGGGTTAAATATGAATTTACCTCAAAAATTAATAGACAGATTGAAGGATATATTCTCGGCTTACCCCGACGCTCCTGTGCCGCAGGAGTTCTTCGACCGTCCCCATTATAAGGGTTTGCGGGTGAACACGCTTAAAACCGAAACGGAAAAATTTTTGAAGTTCGGTATAACGGGTGAAAAATCCCCCTTCTGTCGGGCGGGATATTACATAGGCTCGGAGGAGAAGCTGGGTAACCACCCCTTACACCACGCAGGTGCCTTCTATTTGCAGGAGCCGTCGGCAACATCGGCGGTGACGGTGCTTGACGTACAGCCCGGGGATTTTGTCTTGGACCTTTGCGCCGCGCCCGGCGGTAAATCCACCCAGATTGCGGCAGAGCTTCACAATACAGGGCTTGTTTGGTCCAACGAAATAGTTGGAAAGAGGGCAAATATACTGCTCTCCAATTTTGAGCGTATAGGTGTTGCAAGAGGGGTGATTTCAAGCTGTCATCCCGACAAGCTTTGCGGTGTCTTGCAAGGCTGTTTCGACAAGGTTCTGGTGGATGCTCCCTGCTCGGGGGAAGGAATGCTCCGTCGCGAGCCCCAAATTGCCACCGAATGGACCGAGGAAAACGTCATAGCCTGTGCTGACCGTCAGCTGAAAATCCTCGATTCTGCCGCAGCGGCTCTTCGCGAGGGCGGTGTGCTGGTTTATTCCACCTGCACCTATTCGAGAGAGGAAAACGAGGAAAACGTTAAAAGATTTTTGGCAAACCACCCCGAATTTCAACTGCTTCCCATTGACGTAGACTTTGGCAGACAGGGTATTGATCCCAACGGTACCCGTCGTGTGCTTTGGTGTGACGGCGGTGAGGGGCATTTTGTGGCAAAATTTCAAAAGCAGGGTGATTCACTTCATAGAGAAATACCTACCACACCTACAGAGAAGCCCAAAAAAGGCGGCAAGGCTCCGACTAATGCAGAGGACCTGCTTCTCGCCTTCTTAAAGGAAAACAACCTAACCCTCGGCGACGGCTACGTTATAAATAAAAACGGCAAATATTATCTGTCGCCCTTGGAGAGTGTGCCCGCCGACCTTGGTGTTATCCGAAGCGGTGTGCTGTTAGGCGAGGAGGAGAGGGGCAGATTTACCCCCG
>JAZNQM010000052.1:0-7482 GCA_045590175.1 Acutalibacteraceae bacterium
TCTTTTCTTCATAGTCAACAGACAGAGGGAAGAAGTCAACACCCTCTCTGGGCTTTGCGGATGCGGTTACTGTACAAAGCACGGATGTGTCACCGTAGCTTGCCAATACTGCGGCGTTTGCAAGCTGAGCCATTTTACCTGTTTCAAGCTTTAAGGGACGACCTGCAAGCGTGGTTTCATAAACCTTGTAGTTTTCGAACATTTTTGTTTTCCTCCGTTTTCACTTTTTGTTTCGAGGAGTTCCGTTAGCAATAAACCCAATCTTCAAAAACCTTTCAAAAACTCGGTTTACCGCTAAACTGCGAATTCCTCTTTTTTTGATTTTCTTTTGCGTATTTACCGCAAAACATAACGTGAGGCAGACCGACTGAAAGATCGGCCTGCCCAATTTGTAAGATTACTTACGAATACCGAGTCTCTTGATGATTGCACGGTATCTTTCGATGTCAACCTTCTGGAGATAAGCCAAAAGGTTACGTCTGTGACCTACCATCTTAAGAAGGCCGCGACGAGAGTGGTGGTCGTTCTTATGAATCTTAAGGTGCTCAGTAAGCTCGTTGATACGGTTGGTAAGAAGAGCAATCTGAACCTCAGGAGAACCTGTGTCACCCTCGTGAGTAGCGTACTCAGCGATGATAGCGTTCTTTACGTCCTTTGTCTGCATTTCGTTTCACCTCATTTTGAAATTATTCCGTGAACCAAGCAATGGGAAAAAGGTGGTCCGCATTGCGGCATACTCCCACAGCATAGAAAACGGTAAGAGTATTATAACACAAGTAATTTAAAATGTAAAGACCCATTTTTAAAAAGATTTTATGGCAAAAAAATAAAACATTTAGTGCCGAATATACATTGACACAAAGCCCGAAATTGAGTTATACTCAATAAGAGATTAAAACAAGGAGAAAACCTATGGCTTCAAATATATTTCAGTTAATCGAGGCTGAGTTCGATACCCTAAGCCGTGTTGAAAGAACCATTGCGATTTCAATACTTGACGCTCCCAAAGACTATATTGAAAACACTATGGCGGAAATTTCCAAGGGTATTAACGTGTCCGAAGGTAGTCTTAATAACTTTGCAAGGAAGTTCACAGGGGGCGGTTTCACCGAGTTGAAGCTCCGCATTGCCACCAACCTCTCGGAATATAAAACCAAGCCCTATACAAATATCAATGCCGCAGAAAGCGTTAAGGCGGCTATGCAAAACACCATTGACAGAGCTATGGCTACCTATAATAATACCTTTGACCGAAACACCGAAGAAGCTTTAATCAGTGCCGCGCGACACATAATTAACTCCCGCAAGATTCAGCTGTTGGGGGTTTACTATTCCGGTGTAGTTGCAGAAGATTTCAATTATTCATTAACAAAATTGGGGCTTAACTCCAGCTACATAGCCGATACGTATGCCTCTAAAACAGCCTGCTCCTCTCTGTGCGGTGACGATACGGTAATAGCAATCACCTCCAGCGGTAACACAAAGGAAATATTGGAAGCGGTGGAGGTTGCCAAAAGCAAGGGTGCACACATCATCACCATCACCTCGTTCCCCCACTCCCCTATAACCAAGCTTGCAGATGATGTGCTTCGCAGTATCTCAAGCAAGCTCACAACCGGTGGCAGACCCACTGACCGCAGAAGATCTCAGCTATTGGTTGTTGACACCCTCAGAGCGTACATAGAAAGCATTAAAATCGCACGAAACGATAATAACACTTAACAATGGTTTTTCTGAGGTGCTTTAAATGAAAATCAGCAAGGAGGCCAAAAAGGCCATACTCTTAGGCGGAATGTGTTCCATATCGTATCTTGCGGTGTACTTAGCCCGAAACGTTTTAAGCACGGTATCACCGGCTATGATTAAAAACGGGGTTATGAACACCTCCCAAATCGGAACACTTTCTTCGGTTTACTTTATAACCTATGCCGTAGGACAGCTTGTCAACGGCTTCATCGGGGATAAGATCAAGGCAAAGCATATGATAAGCTTCGGGCTTATTCTGGCAGGAATTTGCTTTCTTGTGTTTCCCCACGTTGCGTCAACTCCCGCCTTTTTCTACACAGCCTACGGTGCCACGGGATTTTTTCTCTCTATGATATACGGTCCTATGACAAAGGTTGTAGCCGAAAACACCAAACCTATTTATGCCACCCGTTGCAGCTTAGGATATACCTTTTCTTCGTTTTTCGGTTCCCCTCTTGCGGGATTTCTGGCGGCTTTCCTAACCTGGTACTCAATGTTCATAACAGGCAGCTCAGTACTTTTGGTTATGGGTCTCGTTTGCTATCTTGTATTTACAGCTTTTGAAAAGCGTGGCGTTGTGAAATACAATGCGTTTAAAGTCCCCAAACAGCAAGGCGGCAGTGTTAAGCTACTGATTAAAAGAGACATTGTGCGTTTCTCTTTTATCGCCGTAATCACGGGTGTTGTAAGAACCTCGGTAGTGTTCTGGTTGCCTACATATATTTCGCAGCACTTGGGCTACGCAGCTGAAAAATCCGCCCTTATCTTCACGGTCGCCACCGCCGTTATTTCCACCACAACCTTTATCACGGTATTTGTGTATGAACGCCTGGGAAGAAATATGGAGCTGACAATACGGCTTGCTTTTATACTCTCGGCAGCCTTTTTCCTTTTAGCCTTCCTGTTTAATCACAATGTGCTCAATATAATATTTATGGTAGGAGCAATAATGTGCTCCAATGCCGCAGATTCAATGATGTGGAGTCGCTACTGCCCGAGCCTTCTTGACACGGGAATGGTATCCACCGCTACAGGCTTCTTAGATTTCTTAAGCTATATGGCTGCCGCCGCGGCATCTTCTCTGTTTGCAAATGCAGTTTCCTCAATTGGCTGGGGACCACTGATATTAATATGGTTTGCGCTTATGGTGATAGGCATTACAATAATGTTGCCTATAAAGCGAATAACTGCGAAATTCAAATCATCTTAACAATAAATTAAGAATCGCCCCAAAGTACCAAACTCTTTCGGGCGATTCTTAATTTATCTATAAGCTATCAATTATAAAATTCCAATCTTAAAAAATTCCAAAAAAAATACAAAATATCACTATCAAATTCCATTGACTTTAAGGGAATTTTGATGTATACTCAATTTGCAAAATATATATTGAGTTTTTCTCACTTTTGTAGGGAAAAACCAACCACAGAAAGGAAAAGTTTTATGAAACGAGTCAAAAAAATTCTGGCATTTGTTTTAAGCATTGCATTACTTGCAAGCAATGCAGCACTGTTCTCAACTGCTGAAACGTCGCAAAATGTTTCCGAGGACTCTGCACTGCTCTATGTTGACTTCGAGGAAAAGAACGCTAATAATATAGAAGGCGGTCTTCCCGACGGCGAAATTAACGGAGGCGTTCTTTTCGTCGAGGGTTTCGATGGCGGCAGAGCTGTTAATATTACAAATTCTTTTGGAAAGACTGCCAAGCAATATCTTAAGTTTGATGGAGTTGATATGTCCGATAGCTATACCCTCTCCTTCTGGTACAGAGAGAATGCTGTTCATGACGCAAGGGCTTCTGTAGCAAAAACTGTTGTATGGAACGGTTTTGATAACTTCAGTGCAACCTTTGGCGGTACAATTTTCTCAAACACTAACACCGCAGGAGCCGACAAAAAGGGTATTTCTATGCTGAATCTGCCCAAAGCCCTTTACGCTACCTATTGTGTTTCCGACGGTAGCACAACCTACTCAGTTTCCAATCAATACCAAAGGAAAACTCTTCAAAACATAGTAGACAGCCGTTGGCACAATGTTGCCGTTTCGGTTGACAGAACCGCCAATAAAGTGTACTTCTATGTTGACAAAGAGCTTACCGCTACTCAAAGTATCTCTTCCCTGTCGGGAGACCTTACAGATGGCGACGTATTAACACTTGGTGCCGACGTTTTAGGTCAGTACGGTGTGTTCAACTCTGACTTTGATGAGATTATGTTCTTTGATTCTGCATTAAGCACAGAGAAAATAGGCGAAATCTATAATAAAGCCTCCTACAAAAAGTTGATTAATGATGTTAAAAATGCTCTTTTTGAGGCAAAAATCGGCACTCGCTTCACCGCAGAAGCCTTAGCAGAAATGCAGGATACTTTATCCGATGCAAAGCAAGCCCTTACTGACAACACCATTAACGACTATGCTGCTGCATATACCGAGCTTTTTGACAAATACAATTCCTTCCTTATGGGAAATCGTCCCAACGTTGTAGCCATCGTCACCTCCGACACCCATATGGGAACAGGAAAGGATTCAGCACGAGTAACCAACAACCAGAACTTCTACAACATTTTAGAGGGAGCTAAAAAGCTTCCCTACCCTGCAACCACCCTTATTAATGCAGGTGACTATGACGAAAACAGAATCGACTATGGCGACGGAGCCTTCTTCGATGCTGTTAAAACCGAGTTTGTTGATAAGGTTGAAAATGCAAAAGTTGCTGTATGCGTTGGTAACCATCAGTTCACCCATCCCGGCAACGTAGGCGCTTCCGACACCACAGCAGTTGACACAAGCAACTTTAGAGAAAACTGCACACCTTACGTAGATGCTACCTTAGAGCCGAACAAGAGTATTGTTGATGCAGAAGGCAACCTTACCAAAACTTATTATTACGTTTTCGACGGTGCCGCACATTACATCGTTGTTGACCATTTTGAAAATTCCACCAGACATCTTACCCTTAACATTACCGCAGAGCAATTAAGCTGGATCAACTCAACCCTTAGCTACGCTCAGACCGACGGCAAGCCCATATTCCTGATTGACCATTACGGTCCCGACCGTCCTAATGCCAATCTTATGAACATTATTGTAAAATACGATAATGTGTATTTTGTAAGTGGTGACAGGCACTACGGAATGGGCTCAAACTACATAGAGGAAATGCAAGGCTATACCTGGCTTGAATTACCCGCAACCTTTTATGCAAGATCAAGCCAAGGCTTCGTTGGTGGCGGATGCTACTACACCTTCATCTACGACGATTGCTTTGTTATGCGTGCCTACTCCCCCGAAGACCAGGTGTTTATGCCCGAATATGATAAAGTTATATATCTGAAAAAAGATAACTATGGCAGCACCACCGAAAAAGAATTAGGTGAAGAAAAGGTACTTACAGGTCTCAACAAGGCTACTGCAACATCCTATGGCTACAATGCCACTATGAGAAATACCGAGTTAACTCAGCTTGAGTTTGATAGAATTATCGGAAGCAGCACCAGCGTACCTGGTAGTGTTTCCGGCGGAAACGTCGCCTACATTAAAGACGAGGCCACAGGGGATTATAACTACAACCTGTACGAGACTCCTTTAAGCGTGATGAACGGCTTGATTAACGGAAAAGCTTTCTCAAGAGCTAATAAGTACAATGAATCAACCTCCACCTGGAAATCCACCAATATCTCCAGTGAAGTGTATTTCGCCACCTACCAAGGAAACCTTGCTTTGAAAGAGGCTGTGAATGCAGGCAAAGCAACCTACGGTACCGACCCAATCAGTGTGTTGGTTTACGAGATGGATGGCAAAACAAACATAAACTCGATACTACTTGCAACGGGCGGTATAGAAAGCAAATACACCACAAGAAAATACGACATTTTCTTATCCGATTCTATGGAGGACATTTTCGAGGAATACAATAAGCTTATTTCCTTCACTCAGCAAGCAGGAAACGTAAACACCGTTTCTACCAAATGGTACTACGATTGGGACAACGCTGAATTCACTACAAACGTTATTGAAAATCAAGCAGTCACTTGGTCGAATGCTCAATATATTCAGTTCACAGACGAGAACGTTCCTCAAGGAAAATATATTGCCTGGGTAGCTTATGACGGCGGTACAACTACATATATGAGAGCAGACATTTCGGAGTTCAGAATATTCACCGAAAAGCCCTATGAATGTACCGTCAACTTCAACGATAAAAACGGAAATCTGCTAAAGCAGATATCTGTTCCTGTTGGAAACACCATTCGCGAAGCCCTCTCTCCTGACGAGATTTCGGAAATCGAAAACCTTATTCCCAAAATTGATGACTACAGCAAGGGAAGAACTGTTTTAGGCGAAACACGTTTGTGGAATACTTCCTATGACCAGCCTATTACCGGTAACACCAGCTTCAGAGCTATATACACTATTCCCAACCACACTTGGGATAACGGTGTTGTAACAAAGGAAGCTACCTGTAGGGATGAGGGTGTAAAAACCTTCACCTGTACCTCCTGCGGAGATACAAAAACCGAAGCTATAGGCATTAAAGCTCACGAAGAAGATTCAGGGGTTATAACCAAGGCTCCTACCTGCAAGGAAACAGGCATAAAGACCTACAGTTGTACCGTAGGCGGCGAGGTACTCAGAACCGAAATTCTCCCAACCGCCAGTCACAGCTATACCCAGGAGTCCATAACTAAGCCTGCGACCTGTACAAGTACCGGTATCAAGGAAATCTCTTGTGATGTCTGCGGTGACATTAAAGTACAAATCCTTGCAGCTATAGACCACAGCTACAAAAAAACTGTAACCGCTCCCACTTGCACCTCGGAAGGTTATACTACCTACACCTGTGTTTGCGGCGATTCCTACATTGCTGATTATGTTCCCAAAAAAGAACATAACCATAAGGCTATCGTTACCAAGAAAGCTACTTGTACTGCAAATGGTATAAAAACCTTCACCTGTGCTTGCGGTGATAGCTACACCGAAACCATTGCAAAGCTCCAACATACCCCCGTTGAGCTCAAAGCTAAGGCAGCTACCTGCACAAAGACAGGTCTTACCAAGGGCTCCAAGTGTTCAGTATGTGACACCATTATCACTCCTCAGAAGACCGTTGCCAAGAAGGCACACAGCTACAAGACCACCACAACCAAGGCTACCTTAAAGAAGAACGGTAAGACAATAAGCAAGTGTACCATTTGCGGCAAGACTGCAAGCACCACCACTATCTATTACGCTAAGACCGTTAAGCTTAAGAAGGCTACCTTCACTTATACCGGCAAGACCATTAAGCCCACATTGGTTGTTAAGACCTCCAAGGGCAAGACCATTTCTTCTAAGTACTACACCGTAACCGGCACAAGAAGCACTAAGAAGATTGGCAAACATAAGATTACCTTGAAGTTCAAGGGTAACTACAGTGGCACCAAGACCCTGTACTACACCATTAATCCTAAGACTGTAGCAAGCCTCAAACTGAAGGCAGGCAAAAAACAGATGACCGTTTCCTACAAGAAGGATTCCTCTGTTGGCGGCTACGAAATTATGTACGCTACCAACAAGTCCTTCAAGAAGGCTAAGACCACAAAGGCTACCTCCGCTAAGAAGACCATCAAGAAGCTCACATCCAAGAAGACCTACTATGTAAAGGTTAGAGCATACAAGAAGGTTAGCGGCAAGACCTACTACGGTGCATACTGCAAGGCTAAGACCGTTAAGGTTAAATAATTCTATTTAAGAATA
>JAZNQM010000053.1:0-4549 GCA_045590175.1 Acutalibacteraceae bacterium
AAGCTTTTCAAGGATAAGATTGGTGTATCCCCCTATGAATATCGCGAACGTCATCGCAAGGCTTGGTTTTAATTCATAACGATAAAACGCAGTATCTATTTCAGATACTGCGTCATTTTTTATGCACTTAAAAATTGCACCCCGATAACCCTTGCGGTTATCGGGGTGTTGCCGTATCAAAACATACGGCCTTAAAGGAGAAGCCTAAATGGCAGAAATTATTTAACCTTTTTGCGTGCAGTGGCTATGATCACATAGGCTGCTGCAACCAGGAACATAAGAACGGGAACGGTTATACCGTTTTCTCCTGTAATCGGAGCTTCGCCGATATCGGTAGAATCTTCAACAATTCCATCGCCGACGATAGAATTATCTACATTTTCATCCGTAGGTGTATCACCGATGACATCCTCTACCGGAGAATCAATAATGATATCGCCGTCAGGAACCAGACCTATATCATCCATGATGTTGTCATCCGCGGGAGCATCAATGATGGTGTCATCACCGGGGACATCGTCAATAATCTCATCCGAGATATTGTTATCTCCGGGTGTTTCAACGATGGTGTCGTCACCTGGAATATCTCCAACATCTTCATTTGGAATATCGCCCAAATTGTCGTCTCCACTCGGCTCATTATCATTTGGAACACTGTCGCCGGCAGAACCATATTCAGGATCAAGAGCTGTGCCTATGATAACAAACTTGCTGAAGGAATCAGCCTGGAAATGAAGCTTGTCATCAATGGTTTCACACCAGGGCATTGTAGCAGAGGTTTCATCCAGCATATGAACAACCTGTAGGTCGGTGAAGTTATCCTTGATGAAATCGGGAAGTTTAAGACTTACGTCCACAACACCCGAATGTGTATAGGGCATATCGTTGAGAGTGAAGCTCAAATCATATATTGCCGCTACATACTTATCGCCAATAGCACCTGCCAAAAGCCTATAGAGGTCATCAGAGGCTTCGGCGGAAACATCCTTTGCTGTGAACTTAATGTTATCTTCGATCGGGGTGGTAACACCCTTAGCCTCGAATCTGCCGTCCTCGGTGCGGATGGTTTCGTACCATTCAGCATCCTTTTCTTCCTCGGGTTTGGAATCACCCATCAGGTCTTCCTCGGTGCCCTCCTCGAAGTTTTCAAGCTCGCCAACGGTTTCCCAATAGGGATCGTCGTCATTAATCATCTGCAAAAGGGCTACCTTGTTGTCAAGATCCTTAGCCCATACCAAAGGTGCGGTTATTTCGGTAGCTGAAGTCTGAGTTTCCAGAGCTATCATCTTGGTTCTGAGTGTAGCATCGCCGACCATAAACTCTTCTGCCTTGGCACCCTTGGGCACAGGCATTGTAACGTTGATGTCTCTGCCCTTGAGGTCGCTTATGACGTTGCCGTATACGTCGTAGAACTCAATCTTATAGTTAGTCTTATCAACAACCTTCATAAAGGGGTTGTGTTTCAGAGAAGTCATCTGCCAGTTTGTGGCTTTTTCGGGTACGAATCTTACCCCAACAACGTCGGTGAAGATATCGTTTACGTCAAGACGGGTAATGTCAGCCTTGAAGCCTGTTTCTTTATCTGTGAAGCTAACAAGGATTTCACTTTCCTCTGAGGTCTGCATACCAGTTACCTTAGTACCCTTTAAGGAAATATCGGGAACAAGAGAGGTAAGCAGGTAAGATTTGCCATCGTCAAGCTGAGTACCTTCTATTTTGTTGAAGCCCTTAAACTCAATTTTAATGTATCTTACAAGGCGTGGTCTCATTGAAAGTTCATGAGAAGTTCCCTTAATATCCTTGGTTTTGATTACATAATCAGGCTCTGTTCTGGCAAATTCACCTTCAATTTCATCAACGGTTTCAGCTATGTATATATTAATAATATCGGAATAGTACTCGTCGAAGCCATAGAGGAAGTTCAACTTGATCTGGTTGATGGTACGAAGGTCATCAAGCTGCATAAACATATCGTAGTCTTCTTCACCTACAATACCACCATGAGCTACAACAGGATAGGTTTCAGGAACCGTGTCGAAAATCGCCGCTTTTGCTTCAGCGTTGAAATCGAGAACTCTTGTAGATCCATCTGATCTTATAATCCTATTGAAATCAACCAAGCCCATATCCATGGTAGAGGTAAGCTCACGGGTTTTATTCTTCTGATTGTCAAGACCTTCTATGTAGACTGTGCTGATCTGGAGATAATCCTTACAGCCTTCAAACACAAATCTTACATAGCGAACCTTCTTTTTGGAGGATATGGACTTGGAAAGATTAACCTCTCCTCTTTTACCCCTCATACTCAGGGACCAGATAAGAGCTTCGTCCATATTTACGCCTGCCAAAGAATCTGATGTATAAACCTTAAGTGAATCGAAGCCGACTGTAGAATTGTTAAGAACCTTAAGGGCGATCTTGTCAATATCCATATCACCGCAAAGGTTGTATATGAATTCGGTAGTTTTGCTGTTGCTGTCCTGAGTATTGATTTTCGCGAAAGACTTATCATCCGCGTCGGTCATATTCATAACCTCTTTGGCGGTGAGGTTAGTTTCGGAAATATCCGCTAACTTGTCGGCAGTGAAATATGCGTTGATAGGCATATTTTCAGCCAAGTTTGTAGGTTCGGGAACGATGCCCGGGTCATCACCCCATACATAGAACACAGAGAGTCTGGGGTTTGCGCTCGAAGTGGCACCACTGGTAGGCTCAATAATTCTGAGACCGATATATCCTCCCACAGGAGCTTTGTTCTTGGGGAATTCATATACGATACCCTTCATAAGCCCCATATCCTCGGCCTTATATTCAAATGCCATATTTTCGGGTTTAAACAAGTCCTCAGCATCAGTGGCTACATATACCTGATAGTGTGCGGCATAGTAGTCGGGCATATCACGGAACATACCTTGATACGCGAAGCCGTTAACTCTGTATTGTTCAAGCTTGTTTTCGTCCTGAAGTTTCCATTGAATATCAAAATATTCCTTATTGAGAAGAGCAGGGTCACCGATGTCTAAGTGTACGGTTTCCTTGGAAGGAATCTCGGAAACCTTCTTCATAACATTTGTGGCAGTTGCAGGTCTTACCGCAGCACGCTTTCCCTCAGCAAAGAAGCTTGGTTTTATATTGTATATAAGACTTGTGCCATAGGTTGGAGCGAGCATAGAAAGATCGTATATTGCGGTGTCGGTATATTTTTCAGGAACAAAGGTTGGATCCTCATATTCACCGTACACGTTGAATTCCATTATACGGGGATAAAGAGTTTTAAGTGCAAGGTCAGGTTGTGCAACTAACTTCTTAGTTTCTTTCCAATCGGCAAATGGATCGGTAACACGCATACCGACAAACTTAATTCCTGTCAATTCCTTGCCCTCTTGCCAATGGAAGTTCTGAATCTGAGAGCGAGATTTGGAAGCGTCGTATTCGCCGATAAGATTTTCCTCAGTATAAAGGCTGTCGCTATCAGCGGCGGCATAAACCTTGTATTTACCAAGCTGAAGCTGTCCGTTGTGATGTTGAGCGATAACAATGTCCTGCACCTTTACCTCGGTGGGGAATTTGTAGGTAAGGTCAAGGTAACGGCTGCCATCGGTGAATATCTCACCAATGCCGTTAGCATCGGTACTGTTGAGATTGTAGCCTTCTTTAATGTTCCAGAACTTAGTACCGCCTGAATAGTGGAACTCAGCGCCGGTTGTTACACTACTGTCGTTAATCTTTTCAATACCTGTCCAAGAAACCTTTTCGGTATTATCGTTCATTGTAAATTTAGCCGAAAGAGTCTTGGCAAAGACCTTGGTGGTATCGACTTTATCCATAGTGCCCAACACACTGAAGGCGGGGGGCTGATAGTTGGGGTCGGTATACACACCGTAGGCATTGAACTCCATTATACGGGGATAGATCTGATTAATACCGCTGCTTTTAACGAAGTTTCTGATATCGGTACTGGTCCAACTGCTTATGGGGTCGTATACGCGAAGGGCGATGAATTTTATATCGGTGAGCTCTTCGCCGCTGCTATAGTGCAGAACCTGAGTCTGCTTGTTGTTAGTATTATTATATTTGAGCACAGATTTCTCTGCATCAAAAAGGGTTGACTGTTTATCGGAAGCAAAGATTTCATAGCTTTTTGTGCGCAACTTGTCTTGGGTGTGGTTTACCATAACGAAATCGCTGATGGTCATACCTGTTTCCGCTTCAAGAATCACTGTGAAGTATCGGCTTCCGTCGTTATGAACCTTAACTATATCGTCAAGATTTGTGGAGGTATTATCTACTCCATCCTTAAGGGTATAGAAAGGCTTTGCACGGGTGGCTACGTAACCGCCTGTGTCGTATTTATAGTCGTAGATTTTATCGCCGTTGGTCATAGAGGCACTGATGGTGCCCTCTTCGTCGGTAAGCTGGAAGGTGGCATTTGTCCAATTAATAGTCTTGGTGGTGTCGATGCCGTCGGTGGTGTCAAGAACATCGGTCTTGGGAGGAGTGTAGTTGGGATCGGACCATTTACCGTAGACGTTGAACTCCATAATACGGG
>JAZNQM010000054.1:0-2215 GCA_045590175.1 Acutalibacteraceae bacterium
CAGATCGTTCCGGTCACCCTCGATCAGTGTCACATTGGGAATCTGGGGTTTAGAACCCCGGTTCAGCACATACACAACGTCGCCCTTTTGGGCAAAGTAATTGGCAACAAACCGGCTGACAAACACCGTGCCGCCTGTTACAAGAAATTTTCTCATGATGATAGCCCCTAAAATTCTGAAAAAAGATTGAGCCGGGATTGGGTTCGGTTCCTTGCAATCAGTAACTGTTTGACATATTCGAATTTAACGGTTATACACAATATAGGGAATAAGGAGCATGTTTTGTGCTACCTTGATAATCCTTATAGATTAACCCACTATCTTTCGAAATAGCACTTTTTATTAAAATTTTAGTAAGTTCTGGAACATCATCTCTTGATAAGGCATCGTTGATATCTATCCATAAAACTTCACTGTTTTCATCATGATTAGAGCTTGCCTCTCCCGACACATATTCGGCACGAAATGCAATATACCAATCATGCATATTAAACCTAACACCAATAATGTCCATCGGCTTAACTTCGATTCGAGTTTCTTCCATGTATTCACGCACTAATGCTTCTTGCGGTGTTTCACCAAAATTCACATAACCACCCGGAATGATAAGCATTCCTTTGCCGCCCCCATATGTATGACGTGCAAGCAATACTTTATCTTCTTTAATAACCACAGCTGTAACACTTTGTCCCCAGTTGGTATTTTCGTTTCCCATAACAAAAACCCCTCGTCAAATTCTTATTTATCAGACATTAACTGTCCTACATTCTAAAAAGCCTTGATATTACTAGCCTTTTCAGCAACTTTAAACACAAATGTTATGTATTTTCCCTTGTTTTTGCCCTTATGAGCGAAAATAAGGGAAACTTTTTATATCTAACCGCCAACTACCTTATCGAGCAGTCGTGCGGAAGTACGTTTTGCTTCTCGTGTTGAGTGAGCATAAACGTTCATTGTGGTACTTACATCGGCATGGCCTAAAAGCTCCTGCACATCCTTCGGCGCTGCTCCATTAGAGAGCAAATTGCTTGTGAATGTGTGTCTAAGTTGGTGAAAATGAAACCCTTCGAGACCTTTTACCTTTTTGCTTGCTCTCTTGCACATAATACCAATCGTGCTTGGCGATTCATACGCTCCGTCAGGTCTTAAGCATACAAAGGATATCTCCTTGTATCCCTCGGGAACCTTTTCGTTTCTCGGCAGCGTATATACCTCATAGTAATTGCGGTCTTTTTCCTTAACCTCACAGTAATAATTGAGGCGGTATAATTCGCCGTATTTAAAACGGTTTTTGTGCTGTTCGAGCTTGGCAGTTCTCAGAATCTCTGCCAAAGTGTCACAGAAGTCCACTGTTCTGACTTTCCTGCGTTTTGTAGCCCCTATCTCGGTTTTGTGCCTTGCGTTGTTGTAGCGCATACTGCGACGCACCGTAAGGTACTGTTTTTCAAGATTTACGTCTTGCCAAGTTAGTCCACAGACTTCACCAATGCGAAGTCCTGTGTAGTACGCAATCTGTATCGGTAGCAGTGCGGGATTATCCTTTGCTTTCAGAAAATCCTCAAGCTTTAAGTACATTTCGTGAGTAAGTGTTGGAATGGAAGCAACTTCACAGTTATCATCCGAGAACAGTTCGTAATCATCCTTTTTGCCTCGCCATACTACGTACTGCATTGGGTTAAAAGAAATCATCCGCTTGGGAAATACTGCAAAGCGGAACGCTCCCTGCAGAACGGCAGAGAACAATCGCAAGTACCCCTTGCTGAGTGCTTTCGATGTTGTACCATCCGGATTCACTCCGCCAAAGCTGAGTTGATCCATAAAAGTCTGCAAATGGTCGGCTGTTACACTTTTCAGTTTTCGGTTCCCTATGGGGTATTGTTTTATACGGTTAACTGTGCCTTGGTAAGCCATCACCGTACCGTTGCTTAGATTGCCGGGTTTTAGTTCTTCTTCCACCCACATATCAAGTAACATACCCACTGTAGTATTTTCGGATTTCGCTACAAATTTCTTTGCTTCGTAGTCTTCCATTGCCTTGCGAAGCAGAGACTCTGTTTCACTCTTGCTTTCCGTTCCTGCGAACTCTCGCTGTACCTGTCTGCCGCTTTCATCTTCTACATAAAAGCGGTAGTACCACTTTTTACCTTTTTTTCTGACAGATCCTTTTGCCATAATAAAACTCCTTTCTGTTGGCAAACGGAACTGTTGCAATGTG
>JAZNQM010000055.1:0-5609 GCA_045590175.1 Acutalibacteraceae bacterium
ACAGTGAAGTCAACGTGTCCGGGAGTATCGATAATATTGATACGATGGTCCTTCCAGAAACAGGTAGTAGCAGCAGAAGTGATGGTAATACCTCTCTCCTGCTCCTGTGCCATCCAGTCCATTGTTGCAGAACCGTCATGGGTTTCACCAATCTTGTGGTTAACACCTGTGTAGTAAAGGATACGCTCGGTAGTTGTTGTTTTACCAGCGTCGATATGGGCCATAATACCAATATTTCTTGTTTGCTCAAGCGAAACTTTTCTAGGCATAATGTCCTCCTAAAAACTAATAGAACGTAATTACTTACTTTTGTCTGTTTGATGGAATTACCATCTGTAGTGAGCGAAAGCCTTGTTAGCTTCTGCCATCTTATGAGTATCGTCACGCTTTTTAGCTGCGCCACCGATACCGTTGATAGCATCGAGAATCTCACCAGCGAGACGCTCCTTCATTGTTTCTTCGGAACGTGCACGGCTGTATGTGGTTAACCAACGCAAGCCCAAGGTCTGCTTTCTCTCAGGACGAACCTCGAAAGGTACCTGATAGGTAGCACCACCCTTACGAACAGCTTTTACCTCCAACTGAGGCATAACATTTTCCATAGCCTGTTCGAACACTTCAAGGGGTTCCTTACCTGTCTTTTCACTGATGATGTCGAAAGCACCGTAAACGATCTTCTGGGCAACACCCTTCTTACCGTCGAGCATAACATTGTTAATCAAACGGGTAACAATCTTTGAATTGTAAACCGGATCCGGCAAAACGTCACGTTTTGCAATAAAGCCTCTTCTTGGCACTTCACTTCCCTCCTTCACATTAATGATATCATAGGTACTCGAGCGACAATTCCCGTGGCACCAAGCAAGGGCGAAAAATATATATAAACGCCACTGCTCAGTATTTGCAGTAGAGATTTGTCTTGCAACAAGTTAGTTTGTGCGATTTAGTTATTACTTGGCTGCACTGGCCTTAGGACGCTTAGCACCGTACTTGGAACGACCCTGCATTCTGTTAGCAACGCCTTGAGTGTCAAGTGTACCTCTGATGATGTGGTAACGCACACCAGGTAAGTCCTTAACACGGCCGCCACGAATAAGCACAACGCTATGTTCCTGAAGATTGTGACCTATACCGGGGATATAAGCAGAAACTTCGATACCGTTGGAAAGACGTACTCTGGCGATCTTACGAAGAGCAGAGTTAGGCTTCTTAGGAGTAGAAGTTTTAACCGCGGTACAAACACCACGCTTCTGAGGAGAAGACACATCGGTCTGACGCTGCTTCATAGAGTTGAAGCCCTTAAGCAAAGCAGGAGCCTTTGCTTTCTTCTCGAGAGTGGAACGTCCGTTACGAACCAATTGGTTAAAGGTTGGCATATTACACCTCCTCACACAAAGTATAAATATATGCTATATCATGCAGGCACAAATCTGATTTGCACCTGCATTATATACTCTGAATTTTGTCGCACATACTTGTTAAATATATCACAAGGTGCAGCGACTTGTCAAGGGGAATTTCGAATAATTATAAAATTTACCTAATTTTATCTGATTATTCGGTAGGGAGAGCTTCTGCTGCGTCAACCTCAAAGTCGGTATCCAACAGCTCTTCTGCGGTTCCCTCAACCTCTTCTTCGATTTCGTCGTCCTTATAGTAACCGTTAAGACCTGTACCTGCAGGCACGAGCTTACCGATAATTACGTTTTCCTTAAGACCGAAGAGGGGGTCAACCTTGCCATGGATAGCGGCATCGGTGAGAACTCTTGTTGTCTCCTGGAAGGATGCGGCGGAGAGGAAGGAGTCGGTTGCCAAGGAAGCCTTTGTGATACCCAAAAGGGTAGGCTCGTAGGTGGCAACAGCGAGGTCTTCTTCACCTGCTGCAATGCGGGCGGCGATTTCGTCATTCTTAGCGTAAACCTCACCGCGGTCAACAAGTGTACCGGGAAGAAGGTCGGTGCTGCCGTTGTCGGCAATACGAACCTTACGCATCATCTGACGAACTATAACCTCGATGTGCTTATCGTTGATATCAACACCCTGGAGACGGTATGCGCTTTGAATCTGGGCGATGATATAATCTTCGACAGCATCGGGGCCCATAACGGCGAGAATGTCCTGAGGACTTACTGCGCCTTCTGTGATGGAATCACCCTTCTTGATTTCGGCACCGTCAACGATACCTGCACGGAGATGGTAGTCATAAGGAATAACATATTTGCGCTCGTCCTTATTTTCGTTGTCGGTAACATATACAACGGTGTTCTTCTTCTCTTCTCCGAGACGGATAACACCCGAAATTTCACAGACGATACCTGCACGCTTGGGACGACGGGCTTCGAAAAGCTCTTCAACACGGGGAAGACCCTGTGTGATATCCTCAGCATTAGCGATACCACCTGTATGGAAGGTTCTCATTGTAAGCTGTGTACCGGGTTCACCGATGGACTGAGCTGCAATGATACCAACTGCCTCACCTACTGTTACACCACGGTTGGTTGCAAGGTTGGAGCCATAGCACTTCTTACAGATACCGTGACGTGAACGACAGGTAAGGATGGAACGGATTTCGATAGATTCAATGCCTGCGGCAACGATTGCGGCGGCACCACTCTTGGTGATAAGACCGCTGTTGGCAAGCTTATTGCCTTCCTCGTCGAACTCGTCATTTGCGAACCAGATGATTTCACCTGTTTCGGGATGAACTGCATTGTTGAGAAGATAACGACCCTCAAGACGCTCCTTAAGAGGCTCGATAACGGTGTTGCCTTCCTTGATATCCATAACGGTGAGACCGCTTACGGTACCACAATCGTCCTCGCGGATGATAACATCCTGAGAAACGTCAACAAGTCTTCTGGTGAGGTAACCCGAGTCAGCGGTACGGAGAGCCGTATCAGCCAGACCTTTACGAGCACCACGGGAAGAAATGAAGTATTCGAGAACGTTCAGACCTTCACGGTAGTTAGCACGGATGGGAACCTCGATAACCTGACCGGATGTATTGGAAATAAGACCACGCATACCGGCAAGCTGACGAATCTGGTTCATAGAACCACGGGCACCTGAGTCTGCCATCATATAAATAGGATTGAACTCATCAAGGTTATCCTTAAGGGCATCGGCAACGTCGTCAGTGGTTTTGTTCCAGATGTTAATAACGCTTGCGAGACGCTCGTTGTTGGAAATCATACCGTAGTCGTACTGCTCGTTTACAACCTCGATTTCATCCTCTGCGGCTTTGATAAGCTCTGCCTTAACGGGAGGAATTACCGCGTCGGAAACCGCAACGGTAATGGCACCCTGGGTAGAATACTTAAAGCCTGTTGCCTTGATTTTATCAAGAACTATTGAGGATTCACTTGTGCCATGAACATCAATACACTTCTCAACGATTTCGCTGAGTTTTTTCTTGCCAACCTTGTTTGCAGAGAGAGAGCCGTCCTTCTCTACCTTGAAGGGAGCGATTTCCAGATCAAGCTCGTGACCCTCTACAGTACGGTCGATATAGCCCAAATCCTGAGGAATGGACTCATTGAAGATAAGGAAGCCAACGGTTGCGTCAACCAATCTCTTGATTTCGTTGCCGTCTTTATCGGTGCCGGTCATTCTTACCTTGATGGGAGAATGGAGACCGACAACGCCATCGTTATAAGCCATAATGGCTTCGTTCTTATCGCGGAAAATTTTGCCTTCGCCGGGTTCATCGTGCTTGATGAGGGTAAGGTAATATGAACCCAGAACCATATCCTGAGTAGGTACGCAAACAGGCTTACCGTCTGAAGGCTTAAGCAGGTTGTTGGCAGCAAGCATAAGGAAACGAGCCTCAGCCTGAGCCTCTGCGGAAAGGGGTACGTGCACAGCCATCTGGTCACCGTCGAAGTCGGCGTTGTATGCAGTACATACCAGGGGATGGAGCTTAAGGGCACGACCTTCAACCAGAACGGGTTCGAAAGCCTGGATACCTAATCTATGAAGTGTAGGAGCACGGTTGAGGAGAACGGGATGCTCCTTGATAACGGTTTCGAGTGCGCCCCAAACTTCGTTGCTGGCACGGTCTACCATCTTACGGGCAGACTTGATGTTTCCAACGGCATTGATTTCAACCAAACGCTTCATTACAAAGCGTTTGAAGAGCTCAAGTGCCATTTCCTTCGGAACACCGCACTGATACATCTTAAGCTCAGGACCGACAACGATAACCGAACGACCTGAATAGTCAACACGCTTACCGAGAAGGTTCTGACGGAAACGACCCTGCTTACCCTTGAGCATATCAGAAAGGGATTTTAAAGCACGGTTGTTAGGACCTGTTACAGGTTTACCGCGACGACCGTTATCAATAAGAGCGTCAACTGCTTCCTGGAGCATTCTCTTTTCATTGCGGACAATGATATCAGGAGCACCAAGCTCAAGAAGTCTCTTAAGACGGTTATTACGGTTAATAACACGGCGATAGAGGTCGTTAAGGTCACTGGTGGCGAATCTGCCGCCGTCCAGCTGAACCATAGGACGAAGATCGGGGGGAATTACGGGAATAACGTCCATAATCATCCACTCGGGACGGTTGCCCGACTGACGGAATGCTTCAAGAACCTCAAGACGCTTGATAAGACGGGCTCTCTTCTGTCCCGAAGCACCGTCAAGCTCAGCCTTGATTTCCTCGCAAGCCTCGTCAAGGTCGATTTCCTCTAAAAGCTTTTTAATGGACTCTGCACCCATACCTGCTTCGAAATCGTCATCATACTTTTCGCGAAGCTCACGGTATTGGGTTTCGGTTAAGAGCTGCTTCTTCTGAATCTCATTAACGGTACCGGGATCGATAACGATGTACTGAGAGAAATAGAGAACCTGCTCTAAGTTTTTGGGTGTGATATCAAGAACGAGACCCATTCTTGAAGGAATTGTTTTGAAATACCAGATGTGAGATACAGGGGCAGCCAATTCAATGCAACCCATACGCTCACGACGTACCTTTGCACGGGTAACTTCAACACCGCAACGGTCACAAATCTTGCCCTTGTATCTGATTCTCTTGTACTTTCCGCAGTGACACTCCCAGTCCTTGGTGGGACCGAAAATCTTTTCACAGAAAAGACCTTCGCGCTCCGGCTTCAAGGTTCTGTAGTTAATGGTTTCGGGCTTCTTTACCTCGCCGTAGGACCAACTGCGTATCTGCTCGGGAGAAGCTAATCCGATCTGTATTGATTTAAATTCAATGCCTTCCATTATATACATTCTCCTCCCTATTATTCGTAATCTGATTCATCGGTGGACTCAACAATGGCCTCACCGTTTTCGTCTTCGTAAGAGTAACCGTCGAAGCTACCCTCTTCTGCTACTGTTTCAATCTCTAAAGACTCATCGTCTGCGACGGGAGGCAGACCCATATCGTCATCATCATCGTAGGTCTGTCTGAGGTCGAGCTCGTTGCCGTTTTCGTCGAGAACCTTAACGTCGAGAGACAGAGACTGAAGTTCCTTAATGAGAACCTTGAAGGACTCAGGAACACCTGCCTTAGGAACGTTGAGACCCTTAACAATGGACTCATAGGTCTTAACACGGCCAACGATATCGTCGGACTTAACGGTGAGGATTTCCTGAAGTGT
>JAZNQM010000056.1:0-15337 GCA_045590175.1 Acutalibacteraceae bacterium
AAAGAGCAAAGGATATGGGAATTCATTTATACCGCAACGTTTCTAAATTTAACACACAGGAGTGGGCAAATATGTTCAATGAAATATTACAAGACAAAACTGTTTGAACATCTGCCGCAAATGAAACAACAGGCACCTTCCTTAGAGGCCCCCTCCGTAAGGAAGGTGCCTCAGTTATATTCGCCAAAGGCGAGTTATATTGCTTCGCAGTTATATGATGCTACGCATCGTGATATTGTCTTTCGGACAGTTTTAATGGCGAATATAATATCACAAAAACCGATAGGTTTTCATATCACTTTGCCGAAAGGCAAAATATCACTGTGAGACCTGTCTCACAATATCACTTATTATTCTTATCTTTGAGATAGGTTAATTTTAAAGTATATAACCTCGTTACGCACCTCTTCAAAGTGCGTAACCCACTATGACACTTTCAACCCGAAAGTGTCAATTTTTATATAAAAAGAAAGTATGGAGAACACTTCTTTACGAAGTGTCTCCATATGGTAGAATTAAAACAACTACCATAGGAGGAATTTTTATGCCAATGTTTGTGCTAATGCCACGATGAGGGGCATTGTGATGATTGAAAGCAGGGTGGAGACCGAAACCACGTTGGCACTGTTTTCGGCGTCGCCCTCGAAGCGGGCGGCGAACATTGTTACTGCAACGGCGATGGGGGCTGAGGCGGCGATTATCATTGCAATCAGCATTACGTCGCGGTAGCCTAAAGCGAAAAGCAGACCGAGGCAGACGAGGGGAACCACAAGCAGTCGGGTTGCAATCACAAAGTAGTTTATGGGTCTTGCAAACACCTTTTTGATATCGGTTTTAGCAAGATAGTAGCCAACAATTACCATCGGCAGGGGAGTATTGAGGTTTCCTAAGTGGGTGAGGGTTGTGGTGATAATTTCGGGGGGATTATAGGAAAAGATAAACAGCGGCAGACCTAAAGCCACGGCGATTATACCGGGGTTGAATATAATCTTTTTTATATCCATTTTCTCCTTGCCGCAGGACATTGTGGAGAAGCAATAGGTCCAGAGCACAACCGTCAGCACTGTGGCGTAAGCGGTGCCGTAGAACACACCCGTTGAACCGAGAATGGCGGCCTGCAAAGGCAGACCCATAAATCCTGCATTACTAAGCACCACAGAGTTTCTGCACACAGCAACCTGCTGAGGGGTGCCACGTCTGAAAAACAACGTGCCGATGGCGATACCTACAAGATGGCATAGTATAGCGGCTATGATTGCAAACAAAAGACTTTTGGCGGTGGCGGGGTCGAACTCCCTTATAAAGGATTTCACAATCACCGCAGGGGTGGCAAAGTAGAGGCAGAAGGTGGATAACTGCTTAACCGCACCTTCACCTAAAATCTTGGTTTTTCCGCATATAAAACCCACAAGTATCAGCAAAAACAGTATGAACACCTGCTCCGCAACCGTGAGCAAATTGGCTATAAACAAACAATCATATCCTTTCTGTAAGGGGAACTATCGGCTAAGAATTTATAAACTCAATATAATACTTTCGGCGCATCTGATGCCGTCAACCGCGGCGGACATTATTCCGCCCGCATACCCCGCACCCTCGCCGCAGGGGAGCAACCCTCGTAGAGAAGCCTCAAGGGTATCGCCTCGGATAATTCGCACAGGGGAGGAGCTTCGGGTTTCGGGGGCGGTTAAAACTCCGTCGGGATTTGCGAAGCCCCGCAGTTTTTTATCGAAGGCTACTATACCTTCCCGCATCGCCTCTGTTACAAAGGCGGGCAGACACAAGTTAATATCAGACGGAATAACCTCCGAGGGGAAGCTTGGGGTCACTGCACCGAAGCTTTTAGAAGGCACACCCTTCAGGAAATCTCCGACCCTTTGAGCGGGTGCGCGGTAGGAATTACTAATAGTATATGCCTTTTTTTCGATTTCACGCTGAAACTCCACACCTGCCAGCACATCATCTCCCCGAAAATCTTCGGGATTCACGCTGACAAGCAGGGCACTGTTGGCATTGACACCGTCGCGGGCACGGTAGCTCATACCGTTGGTAACAATGGTGTTTTCTTCGCTGGCGGCATTTACCACAACACCGCCGGGGCACATACAGAAGGTGTAGACCCCTCTGCCCTTCGCCGTGTGGTGGGAGAGCTTATAGTCCATAGGTGTAAAGTCGGGGAATTTCGCGAAATCTCCCAGCTGGGCTTTATCAATATCCCTTTGCAGATGCTCGATTCGGGCACCCACAGAAAAGGGCTTGCGGCACATTTCTATACCGCTGTTTTTCAGCATATAGAAGGTGTCGCGGGCAGAATGCCCCACCGCTAAAATTATGTGTTCCGAGGGTATTTCCTCGGCTTTTTTGTTTTCATTTTCAACCAAAACACCGCTTACCTTACCGCCTGACGTGAGCAGACCCTTAAGGGTGGTTGAAAAACGCACTTCGCCGCCAAGTGTTATGATTTCCTCGCGGATGGATTTCACAATTTTGCAAAGGACGTCGGTGCCGATGTGGGGCTTGGCTTCATAGAGAATATCCTCAGCCCCGCCGTGGCGGACAAACTCCCGCAAAACAAAGCCGCAACGGGGGTCTTTGATGCCTGTTGTCAGCTTTCCGTCGGAGAAGGTGCCGGCACCGCCCTCACCAAACTGAATGTTGGAACTTTCGTTGAGCCTTCCGTTTTTCCAGAAATTCTCAACACTTTTCTTCCGCGACTCCACATCCTCTCCCCGCTCGATAACTATGGGTCGAAGACCGCTTCGCGCTAAGGTCAGAGCCGCAAACATACCCGCGGGACCAAAACCCACAACAACTGGCGGGTGGCATAGGGGAGCTTTCTTTATGGAAAAAGAGTATTCTTTTTTAGAATAGGTGGAAACATTTTTGATTTTGCAGTTAGTGAGAAACCTTTCCTCATTTTGCAGCTCCACCAAAAAAGAGCATAAAAAGTGCACATCGCTTTTCTTCCGTGCGTCGATGGAACGGCGGTGAAGCGTTGCACTTTTTATACGGGATATATCTATTTTAAGTTCTCTTGCACAAAGAGGGGCGATGGACTCAAAATCGAAACCCTGAGGCACTTTTACGTTACTTAACAGCAGCATCTTAACCCTCCAGATAACGGGCGACATTTCTTGCTGCAAGAACAGCCGATGACCAAGCCCATTGCAGATTGTATCCGCCACAGTCACCGTCAATGTCAAGCACCTCGCCGCAGGCGAAAAGGCCACGGCATTTGCGGCTCATAAGAGTTTTAGAGTCGAAGTCGGCGGTGGCAATGCCGCCGTGGGTGACCTGCGCATTGGGGAAGCCGTTTGTGTCAATATAGGGAAATTCCATATTTTTTAGGGTATGTGCGATTAGGTCGATAGCCTTGTCGTCGAACCCGGCGGGGTCGTTTACAGAGAAGCCGCAGATTTTAAGGACAACCTGTCCGAGTCGTTTCTGCAGCATACCGCAGAAGAATTCGCCGCAGGTGGTCATAAGGTTTTCGGAGCGTTCCTTTAAAATCTCCTTCAGCTTGTCCTCTGAGAATTCCGGCATAAGGTCGAGGTGGATTTTATCCCCCTCGGTCATATAGCGGGAAAGCTGTAAGACGGGAGGACCTGAGAGCCCGTAGTCGCAGAAAAGCACCTCTCCAAAATCGGAACGACCATTCACCGAAACGGTTGCATTTATCTTGACACCTTTAAGCTGACGGGTGTAGGTGGTGTCGGTTTTAACCTGCACAATGGCAGGGTACAGAGAGGTAAGCTTATGACCTAAATTGCCAAGCAGCCTATAACCGCTGTCGGAAGCAATTTTGCCGCCTGCCTTACCGCCTGTTGCCACAAGCAGGGCATGGCATTCATAGGACTTGTTGGCCGAGGTTAAATGGAAAATATTGTTTTTCAGTCGGATATTCGTAATCTCGGTGTTGGTGATAATCACAACACCTAATCTTTCCGCACCGAAACGCAGAGCATCAACCACCGAGGATGCCTGCAAGGAATAGGGGTACACCTTGCCCTCTTTTTCGTTTTTGAAGATAACACCTAATTCGCTGAAAAAAGCCTCGGTGTCAGCCACCGTGAAGCTACTCAGAGCGGGCAGACAGAATTCGGGTTCCTTGCCGTGGTAGTTTTCGAGGGATATGCTACGGTTGGTGATATTACAGCGGCTGTTACCCGTAATGCTTAATTTTTTACCGACACGGTCAAGCCTTTCCAAAACAGCAACGCTGAAATGAGGGCAACATTTCTTGAACTCAATAGCCGCCGCAAGACCTGCGGCACCGCCGCCGATAATAATAAAATCAAACACCAAATCCCTCCTTAAAAATCATTTTCTGCCTGTGAAATCCCTGTCAAAGGTTATAACACAGAAGTATTTTTCGTCAATTTCCTTGACCTTTGCACATATAGTTTTTCGCAATTCCTTTTCTGTGGCGGCAAAACCCGCAGGAACGAGAACGTCAAAAATCAAATTTGTGCGGTTTTCACCCTCCACCATCCTGAAATCGTGGATACTCATAGTGGGGTAAATTTCCGAAACGATAGCGGCAATCTTTCCACGCATTTCGCAAATAACGGTATTGTTGGTGGCTATGGGGTCCATATGCAGCACCGTTTCCACACCTAAGGCTTCCTTGATTTCAAGCTCGCAACGGTCGATGAGCTCGTGACAAAGCACTATGTTTATATCCTCGGGCACTTCTACGTGCACCGAAGCGAACTGACGGCCGGGACCGTAGTTATGTACAATCAAATCGTGGATACCGCTGAATTCTTCATAACTCATAATATGGTTTTCTATAGCTTCTATAAGGCTTTCCTCGGGCGGCTCGCCAAGGAGTGGGCTTAAGGTGTCTCTTGCAGTATTGTAGCCCGACCAAAGAATGAACAGAGCCACTAACACACCGATTATCGCATCTAAATTTATAAGCCAGATTTTTGCGATAACCATTGCTATAAGAACAGCTCCCGTGGCGATACAATCGTTAAGGGAGTCCTGAGCCGTGGCTTTAAGAGAACCCGAGTTCACCGCCTTGTCCATCTTTCTCATAAAGAAAAACATAAAAAGCTTAATGAGAATTGAGGCGATAAGACCGATTATAACGATGGGAGAAACGATAGGTGGCACGGGGGTGATTATTTTTTCCACCGAGGATTTGAGAAGCTCAAATCCCACAAGCAGTATCAACAGTGACACGATAAATGCCGACATATATTCGATTCTGCCGTGTCCGAAGGGGTGGTCGGGGTCGGCGGGCTTTTTGGAGAGCCTGAAGCCGATAAGGGTAACCACCGAGGAACCGCAGTCCGAAAGGTTGTTAAAAGCATCGGCAACTATAGAAACCGAGCCCGCTATAAGACCCAAAGCACCCTTTATAAGAAAGAGCAGCAGGTTTGCCACGATTCCCGTGAATCCAGCAAGGGACATATACTCATCTCTCACGGCGGGGTCGTTGGTGTTGGAATAGTCTTTTATAAAAATTTTAAGTAATAGTTTTGTCATACCCAATCACTGATTAAAAGGATTTTGAACCCTTAGCTCCCTTTGAACCGAAGGAACTGACACCCGACAAAAGGTTGGTGTCGATGGTGAACATAGCGTCGTTTTTGGTTCTTGCACGCTTAAAGGCAACCTCCACAAGGCGGTCTATCATATCGGAATACTTAAGACCGTCTGCCTCCCAAAGATAGAAGGCGAGGGAGCCTGGTATGGTATTGATTTCGTTGACGTATACCTTATCGCCGTCGGCGGTGTCAAGGAGATAGTCGATACGGGAAACACCGCTGCAACCGAGAGTGGAGAAAACCTTTTTGGAAAGCTCGCGGATTTCCTCGGTCTTTTCGGCACTGATGTCGGCAGGGCATTTACGGGAAACCGAAGCCATACCCTTAGAGCCGCCTTTAGAGCCACTCATATATTTATCCTCATAAGAGAGAATTTCGTCGTTCATAAAGGGTTCCTCACAGGGGGAGGCTATGCAATCGTCGGCGTCTCCCAATACAGAGCAGTTGATTTCGCGGAGATTTTCGATAGCACGCTCAACCAAAATTTTTTCGGCAAAGCTGCAGGCAAGCTCCATTGCTGTATCCAATTCGTCGGCGGTTTTAACCTTGCTGATGCCAACGCTGGAGCCTAAGTTGGCAGGCTTAACAATAAGGGGGTAGCCTACTGCTTCTATTTGGTTTTTTGCGTTTTCGCGATCTGAAAACCACTCGCGGGCACGGACGGTAACTGCGGGAAGGGTAGGAAGTCCTGCTGCGGCAATAACGTTTTTAAAGAATGCCTTATCCATACCAACCGCACTGGAGCAAACGTCACAGCCGATGTAGGGTAGACGAAGGGTTTCGAAAAAGCCCTGCAGAGAGCCATCCTCACAGTTTGTGCCGTGGACAATAGGGAAGGCGAGACTTATGGGGGTTGACTTAGCCTTGCCGAAAAGACCTGCCTTCCGGGGCTTCATCACTGCCACATCGTTTTCCACCGCAAAGGTAACGGGAGTGGAGCTTTTAAGGAGAGTCGGGATGTCCTTGAAGTTTTCGATTTCGAGGAGCGCGTCGCCTGTATACATCTCGCCCTTTTTGGTTATATAAACGGGGATTACCTCGTACTTATCGCGGTTGATATAGTTCATTGCCTGAACCGCCGAGATTATAGCAACCTCATGTTCAACCGAAGAACCGCCGAAAAACACACCTATATTGATTTTCATAGTTTATGACCTCTTTTACTTAGAATAGTTGTCGGGTAAATCGTTTTCAATAAGCACGGCGGTTTCCTTTGAGCAGATGCCACGAAGGATATCCATTGCCGCCGCAAAGCTTTCAACAACGTGAAGTTCACCGCCGAAACTTTTATCCTCCGCCGCCTTCTTCATAGGAATTGCTCGCTGTTCTCCCACGAGAATTATAACGTCGCAGGTTTCAGCCGCCGCTATGCCTAAATTGTAGTTGTATTCATATTCCTTATCACCTAACTCCACAAGACCCGGAGTGACGATAATTTTCTTGAAGCCCTCAAATTGTCCCAACACGTTAACCGCTTCAATGCAACCAACGGGGTTAGCGTTGTAGGCATCGTCTAAAAGGGTGGAGCCGCTGAGGAAGGGCTTGAGCTCCAGTCGGTGGCTGACGGGTTTCAGCTTCGCAGCCGCAAAGGCAATGTCCTGAGGTTTAACTCCAAGACTTAATGCAACCGCCGCCGCCGCGGTTATGTTGGAAACAAAATGTTTTCCTAAAAGCTTTGTGCTTATGTGGAATTCTCCGCCGTCGTAAACAACGTCGAACCGGGCACCGGAGGGGGAGTAGGTAAGGTTTTTGAAGTAAACCTCGCCCTTGCTTCCATAACCTACAGCGGGATAATTGCCCGACTTCTTTTCGATATGTTCGTTATCAAGGTTTAAGAAAACCTGACCGCCCTTTGTCTTGACAGCGTCGGCAAGCTCAAACTTGGTTTTGGAAACGTTCTCAACCGACTTGAAGGTGTCTAAGTGCTGAGGACCTACAGAGGTTATAATACCAATATCAGGAGATACAATGTCGCATATCTCCTTAATGTCGCCCAAATTTTTTGCACCCATTTCTGCAATAAAAATCTGGGTTTCGGGGCGAAGGGATTCGCGGATTGTTCTCACAACTCCCAGGGGGGTATTAAAGCTGGCGGGTGTGAAGAGTACATTGTATTTTTGACTCAACAGCTCTGCCAACACATATTTGGTGCTGGTTTTACCGTAGCTTCCCGTGATACCGATAACCTTAATGTTGGAGTGGCTTCTGAGCTTACGCTTGGCATCGTTTATATACCACTTAACAAAAGCGTTTTCCATAGGAGCGTTAAGGGTGCGAACAAGCAAAACTGCGATATAGGGCATATAGCTGAGGATTATAATCAGCAACGAAATCCATTTGCTGTCAAACACCAAACTGAGGGCAATAAGCAGAGCATAGATAACCCCCAAGGTGAGGTACTGCCTTTTCACGCGGGCGGTGTATACTAAGGGTTTAATTGATTTTTTCTGAAGGTGACCTGCTCTTAAAATCTTGAAAACCAGCATACCTGAGGAATAGACTATCATTGCCACACTGCCGCCAAAGAGGAAAAGAACTACCGCTGTGGTGAAAAAGAGCAGATGGAGAAGCTGTTTGCGAAGGTGCATTTCTTCTCTCAGCCATTCCCAATAGCGGGAGGGGAAGTAGGAATTTTGCTGAAGCATCTGAGCTTGGCGGGTAAAGGTGAACATACCGCCTAAGGCAACTAAGAAAATTTCAGCCAAAAGTAAATAGTTCATAGAATCTGTCTCCATTATAAAAAGCTTTTAAGTATTGCAACCACCTGCATCGGATTGCGGATAAAGGAGAAGTGGTCTGCACCCTTGATAACACAAAGTCCGCAGTCGGGGATGTGACTCTCCATATATTTAGCATCGCTTAAAGGAGTGTCGGTGTCGCATTCGCCCCATATAAGCAGGGTGGGACATTTGATTTGGGGCATTTGAGGACGCAGGTCACGGTTTACTACCTTTACCATAGTCTCTCGCATAACGGGTGGTGAGCTTTTATAATCTGCCGAGCCGAAATGACCTCGGGCTTTATCTAAAAGACCGGCAGTGTGATTTTTAATTACAGGAAGTGTTAGCAGGAATTTTATGGATTTGTAGGTATAAATTTTAACCTTTTTCGAGAAACTCTTTTTCTTGGGGATTCCCGCACTGTCAAAGAGAATCAGCTTTTCGGGGCTCAGCATACCCTCTGCCACCATCTTGATAGCGATTCTGCCGCCGTGGGAATGCCCAACCACTATGGGGTCCGTGACACCGATTGCAGACAGAAACTTTAAAATGAAATCGCAATAGTCCTCAAGCTCCCAAGGGGACTTTAGAATATCACTTTCACCGCAGCCGGGTAGGTCGAGAGCAATAACACGTTTTCCCTCGAAGCCCGACATAATGGGCTGCCAGGGCTTGATGGAGGAACCCCAACCGTGGATAAGAAGGACGGCTTCACCCTCGCCCTCATCAACGTAATTTATATTAAGTCCGTCTATATTAATAAGCATATAAACACTCCATATATAATGATAACATAATAATACATAATATAGTATACCAAACTATCGGGCAAATTTAAAGAGCAAACTGCAAATTTCTTCCATTATTTTTAATATATGTGTGTAATGTATAAAAAATTTTTAAAAGAATAACAAAAAAGGGGTTGACTTTAGCGTGATAAAGTGTTAAAATGCTAACATATTAAAAAGCGGTTCGCCGCAAATGGAGGAAAAAGAAATGAAAAAATTATTAGCACTTATCGTAACTTTAGCAACTCTGCTCTGTTGTTTTGCAGGTTGTGGCACAGCCAACGTTGGCAAGGACGACTGGAAGAACATCGAAGCCGCAGGCGAGATGGTAATCGGCTACACAGTATACGCTCCTATGAACTATGAAGAAGAAGGCGAGTTCGTTGGCTTCGACACCGAATATGCCAAGGCTGTTTGTGAAAAGCTGGGTGTAGAGCCTAAGTTCATCGAAATCAACTGGGACACCAAAGAGGTTGACCTTGCTGCAAAGAAGATGGACTGCGTATGGAACGGCTTCACCATCACCGAAGAGCGTGAGGAACAGCTTGACTTCACAAAGCCCTATATAAAGAACAGACAGGTTATCGTTATCCGCAAAGAGGATGCCGCTAAGTACACAGACACCGCTTCTCTCAAAGCAGCAAAGCTCACCGCTGAAAAGAGTTCTACCGGTGAAGGTGCAATCCAGGCTGACGAAAATCTTAAGAATGCTACCTACGTTGAGTCCGACGTTCAGACCTCTGCCCTTATGGCAGTTAAGGCTCTTACCTCCGACGCTTGTGTAGTTGACTACACCGTTGCAAGCGCTATGGTTGGTGTTGGCGACTACAAAGACCTCACCATCATTGAAGGCGTAGAGCTTTCTGTTGAGGAATACGGCATCGGCTTCCGTACCGGTTCCGATATGGTTGAGAAGGTTAATGCTGCAACAGCTGAGCTTCTTGCAGACGGCACTCTCGAGGCTCTTGCAAAGAAATACGGTCTCGACGCTATCCTTATCAAATAATTTAAACGTAGTTGATAATAGCTTATCCTATGGGCAGACACGGATTTTCCGTGCCTGCCTTTTGGGGTGTTAAAGAGAAAAAATTCACAGTCCGTCGTTGTCCTCCGCGGCGGAAAAAGAAAGGAAAAATGTATGGATTCCTCACTTATTGGCGTTACTTTAGAATTATTAGAGGGCTTTTGGACAACGTTTCTGGTGTTTGCCCTGACCCTCATTATGGCAATCCCCTTGGGACTTGTCGTTACCTTCGGCTCTACCTGTCGTTTCAAGCCCCTTGCGGCATTGGTTCGCACCTTCGTCTGGATAATCAGAGGCACACCTCTGCTTTTGCAGATACTTGTGCTGGTATACGGACCGGGTCTCGTTTTCGGAATACGCAGCTTTGAAAACTATGTCGGTGTTATGATTGCCTTCGTCATTAATTATGCTTGCTATTTCTCCGAAATCTACCGTGGCGGAATTGAGTCTATTCCGAGAGGTCAGTATGAAGCGGGTCAGGTGCTTGGTATGACCAAAAATCAGATTTTCTTCAAGGTGGTTTTACCCCAGGTTATCAAGAGAATTATTCCCCCTATGGGCAATGAAATAATCACCCTCGTTAAGGACACCTCCTTGGTAAGAATTGTTGGTGCTCTTGTTTTCGCAGGTGTGCAGTATAAGGAAATCCTCGGTCACGCCTTCGAGTACGTTTCCACCAAGGCTCTTATCTGGCCCCTTTTCTATTCGGGTGCATTCTATCTCATATTCTGCGGTATTCTCACAATCCTTTTCGGATACATCGAGAAGAAGCTTGACTACTATAAGGCTTAAAGGAGGGAAAAGCAATGCCAATCTTACAGGTTGAAAACATCAAAAAAAGCTTCGGCAAGGTTGAGGTTTTAAAGGGTATCAGTTTTTCTCTTAAGCCCGGAGAGGTTATTTCCATAATCGGCTCCTCAGGTAGCGGTAAGACCACACTGCTCCGTTGCCTCAACTTTCTCGAAACCCCCGAGGTGGGTACAATTTCGGTTGGTGACAAGTGTATATTCAATGCCGAAAACACCAAGAATTTAACCGACAGCGAAATCAGAAAGAACCGTTTACATTTCGGACTTGTTTTCCAGTCATTTAATCTTTTCCCCCAGTATTCGGTGCTTAAGAACATAACCTTAGCCCCCACCTTGCAGGGCAAAGGCACTCCCGAGGAAATCGAAAACAACGCTAAGGCTTTGCTGGAAAGAGTAGGGCTCAGCGACAAAATGCATAATTACCCCTGCCAGCTTTCGGGCGGTCAGCAGCAGCGTGTAGCAATAGCCAGAGCTTTGGCACTTGATCCCGACATTCTCTGCTTTGACGAGCCCACAAGTGCTCTCGACCCCGAACTCACGGGCGAGGTTTTAAGGGTTATCAAGGAGCTTAAGAACCACAATACCACAATGATAATCGTAACTCACGAAATGGAATTTGCCCGCAACGTTTCGGACAAGGTTATCTTTATGGCTGACGGAGTTATCGAAGAAGTGGGAACTCCCGAGGAGGTTTTCGACAATCCGCAGAGTCCCAAGACCAAGCAATTCTTGGCAAAATCTCTGGAGAAGATTTGAAAATATGAGAAGACTTATGAGTCAGATGAGGTCGGCTATTGAGCACTACGGAATGATTGCCGACGGCGACAAAATCTGCGTTGGAGTTTCGGGAGGAAAGGACTCGGTGGCTATGCTGACGGCACTCAGCAATATGCGTCGATATCTACCTTGGAAATTTGAAGTTTATGCCCTTTCTCTCAATATGAATTTTGGCGGCAAGCCCACAGATTTTTCCGAAATAGAGGAGCTCTGCCGCAGACTCAGGGTGCCCTATGTGATTAAGGATACCCAAATCGGCGAAATTATCTTCGACGTGCGGAAGGAAGAAAACCCCTGCAGTCTGTGTGCACGTATGCGTCGTGGTGCTTTACACGATGCCGCAAAGGAGCTGGGCTGCAACAAGATAGCCTTGGGTCACCATCTTGACGACGCGGTTGAAACCTTTTTCCTAAATCTTCTTCGCGGCGGTCAGATAGGCTCCTTTAGTCCCGTTACTTATCTTTCCCGCAAGGATATAACAATGATTCGCCCAATGATTTACTCCTTCGAAAAGGACGTGACTCACGCGGCAAGAGGGGCTAATCTGCCGATATGCAAATCCACCTGTCCTGCCGACGGAAGCACCGAACGGCAAAGGGTGAAGGAGCTTATCCGCAGCCTCGAAAAGGACTATGATGCCCTCCGCAAAAAAACCATAACCGCCCTGCAAAATGCCAATTTAGACGGTTGGCACTCTTAAGACAAGAAAGGAATCTATGATGAACACTAAGCTTTGCGTAGTAATCCCTTGCTACAACGAGGAAGAGGTTTTACCCATCACCTCCAAGCTTTTTTTGGCAACCCTAAAGGATATGATTGCTAAAGGTAAAATCAGCGACGACAGCAGAATAATGTTTGTAAACGATGGAAGCAGTGACAAAACCTGGGACATAATCTGCGATTTGGCAAAAGCTGACGATCATTTTATTGGTATCACACAAAGTCGCAATCGCGGACATCAGAACGCCGTTTTGGCAGGACTTATGGAAGCAAAGGATATGGCGGATATCACTATTTCCATCGACTGCGATGGTCAGGATGACATAACCGCTATGGAGCGAATGGTAGACGAATACCACAAGGGTAACGAGATTGTCTACGGTGTCAGAAGCAAGCGGGATACCGATACCTTTTTCAAAAGAACCACCGCCCAGGCTTTCTATAAAATAATGAATGCAATGGGTGTGGAAACGGTATACAACCACGCTGACTACAGACTTATTTCCTCCAAGGTTTTAAAAGAACTCGCAAATTTTAAAGAGGTTAATCTCTTCCTTCGCGGAATGGTACCTCTAGTTGGCTTTAAAAGTACCGAGGTTTACTATGAGAGAACCGAACGTATGGCGGGTAAATCCCATTATCCTCTTCGTAAAATGCTTTCTCTTGCTGTTGACGGTATCACCAGCCTCAGTATAAAGCCCATAAGAATTATCACCACCATTGGCTCTGTAATCGCCGCCCTCAGCATCATTGGTGCTATTTGGGCTGTTATTACCTACTTTTTGGGTGAGTCGGTCAGCGGCTGGGCAAGTACCATTTGTATTATCTGCTTCATCGGTGGTATGCACCTTGTTTGCCTTGGTGTGATAGGCGAGTACGTTGGTAAAATATACTTAGAGGTTAAATCCCGACCAAGGTATATAATCAGCGACAGAACTTATAAAAAGGAAAAAGAGGATGAATAACTTCAAAGAACTTTATAAAAAGCACAGAGAGATAATAATTTACTTTATCTTCGGGGTTTTAACAACGGCGGTAAACCTTGTTACCTTCTACGTTTTAGAAGCCCTGTTCGGCACCGAAAACTCTTATTTATACAGTAATATAATCGCTTGGGTGGTGGGTGTTGTGTTCGCTTATATCACCAACAAGCTGATAGTTTTCGAGTCCAAAAGCTGGGAACTCTCTTTGGTGCTGCGGGAAGCGGCAGAATTCGTCGGAGCAAGACTTTTTAGCCTTGGTGTTGAGGAGGCAGGTCTATGGCTGCTTATCGACCTTATGGCATTTGGAAAATTTTCCACGGAAATTCTCGGCTTCAACCTGACGGGTGGGCTTATTGCTAAGGTAATACTTGCTGTAATCGTTGTAATTCTCAACTACATTTTCAGCAAATTCATCATTTTCAAAACTAAAAAATAAACTGAAACCGACACCTGCATTTGGGTGTCGGTTTTTGTCTCATTAGATATTTTATAAAAACAAAGCCATCTGCTGCGAACAGATGGCTTTATGAAAATTTGCGGAGTGTATTAAACCTTTTCTACACCGATGGTAACAGCTTCGCCGTTGATATCCCATTCCTTTTTGAAGCCCTGTGGCTCGGTTACGGTGATGGAATCGGCAAGGGTGTCGCCTGTAATATCCTCGGGCATTCTGCCGATAAGCTCGGCAATTTTTTCGCTGCCCGAAATGGTGATTTTAATGTGGTCCATAACGTTGAAGTCAGCTTCCTTACGCATGGTCTGAATCTTGCTGACCAGCTCGCGGACAAAACCTTCATCAATAAGCTCGGGGGTGAGGTTGGTGTCGAGAGCAACGGTAACTCCACGCTCGGAAAGGGTGAAGAAGCCTTCCTTTTGTGCAGTGCTGATAAGCAGGTCTTCGGTGGCAAGAACGACTGCACCGCCGGGCAGGTCAAGCTTCAGACTGCCGTCGCGGTCAAGCTCTGCTTTTGCGGCTGTACCGTCAATGCTGTCGAGAGCGGTGCGGATTTCACCCAACTGCTTGCCGTATTTAGGACCAACGGTTTTAAGCTGAGGCTTGAATACGTAGGAAACGAAGTCGCCGAGGGATTCCTTAAACTCAACGTTCTTAACGTTAAGCTCGTCCTTGATGATTTCAACGTATTCATCCTTGAGCTCGTGGTCGCTTTCAACGAACATTGTGCTGAGGGGCTGGCGGTTCTTTCTGTTAGAACCGTTTCTTGCGGCACGACCTAAAACAACAATGCCTAAAACCTTGTCCATATTGTTTTCCAACTCGGGGTTGATAGCCTTCTCGTCAACCACGGGGAACTCGCAAAGATGCACACTCTTAGGAGCGGTGGCATCAACCGATTTCACAAGGTTGAGGTAGATACTTTCAGCCATAAAAGGAATCATTGGAGCGGCGGTCTTGGCGGTGGTAACAAGAGCCTTGTAGAGGGTCATATAGGCAACAATCTTGTCGTCGGTGAGACCCTGGACCCAATATCTTTCTCTGCCGCGGCGAACATACCAGTTGGACATTTCGTCGGTGAACTCCTGCAAAGCACGGGCGGCTTCGGGGATGCGGTAATTTGAGAGGTTTTCGTCAACGGTCTTTACCATAGAGTTAAGACGGGACATAAGCCACTTATCCATAACCGTCATCTTGGATTCTTGGAGGGTATGCTCCATAGGATTAAACTCGTCTATGTTGGCATAAAGCACGTAGAAAGCATAGGTGTTCCAAAGGGTGCCCATAAATTTGCGCTGACCTTCGGTAACGGCTCTGCCGTGGAAACGGTTGGGGAGCCAGGGAGCGGAGTTGGTGTAGAAGTACCAACGGATAGCATCGGCACCGTAGGTGTTAAGTGCCTCCATCGGGTCAACTGCGTTACCTTTTGACTTGGACATCTTCTGTCCGTTTTCGTCCTGAACAAGACCGAGAACGATAACATTCTTATAGGGGGACTTATCGA
>JAZNQM010000057.1:0-6766 GCA_045590175.1 Acutalibacteraceae bacterium
TCTTCCTAAGACCGCTTGGCCTCCGACTTCGGGTGGACCAGGCATCTACCGATGCAGGAGGAACGTCCTTCCATTCATCGCTGCCGCTGTCGGTGACGTTATAATATGCATCTGCCTGAGGAGCAAAGTAAAAATATCCTCCAAGCTTGATAGCACTTTTATCGGTCAGGATGTTCTTGTAATCATAAGAGAACATATAGTAGCTGTCGGTTTTGAGAGCTTCGTGGAAAAGGTTCTGTGTCTTTTCGCCGAAGGTGTACTCTACACCCACCTCTTTGGTTGTTGCCTTCCAGCCTGCAGCCTCTAACATAAAGACCTTGCCGTGGTCAGCTTCGCCCGAATCGTGAAGACCGTACCAGGTGCTGTCGGCGGAATCGTCGGGGGTGGCGGTTGTACCTGTTGCGTTTTCCATATCCGCATAGGTTACAAGATAAGGGTTGCTAAGCAAATTTGCGTCGACGCCAGTACCGCTCGCCATTGCAAACACAGGTGTTGCCAGGGCTAAAAAAGTGCTCAAAACAAGTGCTAAAGCTTTTTTCATTTTTGTTTTCTCCTTTAAGCAGAATTTTTACATTAATATTTTAACAAAGTTAACCCTCTGTTACAATGGACTTTTTTAAGAAATTATATTTTGAAGATATCAGGTAACAGAAACAGCATTTTTTGCTGATTTTATCAAGGTTTCCAGGAGCTTTTCGGGGGTGATATCCACTCCTTTTTCATTTAACGTGGTGACACCGTCCTTACAAATTTCCAAAAGCTCGGTGTCGTCAATGAGGTTTTCGAGGTCGGTTCCAGTGATTTTAGAAAACCAGGTAAGTGCGGCGGTAAGTCTGCCGTGATTAAGGTCAAGATGGAAACCGTCGCGGTTGAGGTAGTCCCCTATCTTCCTTCTTGCATTGGTGATGGCAACACTTGAGGGTATAACTTCGGAAAAGACAGGATAGCTTTCCTTTATATGCTCTGCTGCATTTAAGATTTTTTCATACATCAGCTGCTGGTCGTTATTGTAGTGGGCAAAACCACCGTGGGTGGAATCCTTAGCATAGCTCCAGGTGGAATGCCAAAGGAGGGTTGCAGACTTATTGAGCTTATTTTCGTTCACATACTTGATAAGCTCTGAAAGATAAGGCTCGAAGGTGTCGGTGAGTCCCGAGCATTGGCTGACCTGCTGCATTGTGATATAGTCCCACTCTTCATCCAAAAGGCCTGTAAGCAGGGTGGTTTCGGGCGTGTTTTTCCACTCGTTGGCAGTGTTCTTAAAATACTCATAAGCGGGAAGGTTTTCGCTTATGTTATTATAGTGACGTTCAAGACTACAGCCGCCGATGTAAAGATTGCCGAGAATTATATCCTCCTGCTTATAGCCATAAGCTAAAGCGACTTTAAAAAGATGCTCCATTGCATCAACACTGAAGCTGTTTCCAATTGCGAGAATTTTTAACTTTGCCATAAAATCATATCCTTTTTGCTTTTAGCTTTGGTTTGTTGTAATATAGTTTACCACACTACATCTCAAATCGCAATATTGTATGACAATTTATGCGGATAAAAAATTGAAGCCACAGAAAAGCTGTGGCTTCAAAAAATTATTTAGTGATGGTGGAAGGATTTGCTACTGCATCGTTGGCAGATTGAATTACGTATTCCATAAGCTGGTCAGCGGTTACCGTTACACCGCGATCTGCCAGTTCGCCGACACCAGCGTTGATAATACTCATAATATCCTCGCTATCCTTAACCCCTTCAATATCTTTGCCGGTTATGGTCTTTATCCAGGTAAGGGCAAGCATAATGCGACCGTAAGTCTCATTCATATGGAATTGGTCACGGGTAACAACGTCGCCCACCTTCTCGCGAAGATTCTGAACTGCGGTACCTGAGGGGATAACCAACTCTATGCGTTCGTCAACCGAAGCGAAATTAGTGGAAGCGTCGACTATAGCGTTATACATTGTTATCTGATCACTGCCGTAATCCACAAAGTTCTGGTGAGAACTGTAGCCCTCGGGAGGGGTCTGGGGATAAGCCCAGGTCATATGCCAACCAATTTTAACGTCGGGGTTGGTGGCATGCTCCTTGATGTAGCTGATAAGCTCGTCGCCGTAGGGCTGGTAGGAATCGTATTTACCTGCCAAATGGCTTACCTGCTGGATTATGATATAGTCCCAATCGGTGTGCTGAATAGCGGTTTTAAGATTTGTTTCTTTTATGGCAGACTGTGATGCACCCTGATCCCAATAATAGAAATTGTGCATATTTTCGCCGTTTTTGGTATAGCTCATATGTTGCTCTAAGGAGCATCCTGAATACCAAACGTTACCTATCATAAGGTCCTCGTCTGCAAAGCCTGCAGCCTTTGCAACTACGTTCAGACAGGCAGTAGCGTCTATACTGAAGCTGTTGCCGATTGCTAAAACCTTAAACTGGTTTACTTCTTTTGGTCCCTGTTCCATAATCATCCTTCTTAATTTTACAACGTCTGAAACCGTTACGTGCTTACTGCCGTTAACGTCAGCCTGAACTGTGTCTTCAACCGTATCGTTAACAATACCGTCGATTAAGGTTATGATATCACTTACCTTCAGCTCGCCGTCGGAATGTACGTCGCCGAAATACTTGATATTATAGTCGCGAAGCTTTTCGCCGTCGTACACAACCTTTGCAGTAAGGTTAGGTACCATAGACTTCAATAAGTCGGACTGTTTTTCGCCGTCGGCATTATAGAACTCAATTACGTTCTTGGGCATTCCGAATTTTGATAAAAACTTTGCATAGGTCTTGCCGCAGTCGGTATAAACGTTTCCGTTTTTGATAGTTACGCCTGCCTTATCCTCAATGTCGTCGATGTTGAGACCGAACTTAACCTTAACCTCGCCTGTTACTGCAGGGATGGTATAGACACCGTTTACTTCTTCTACAGCTTCGCCACCGTGGGTTACTTCAACTATGGATTCATAATCAACGTTTCCTGCGGCTTTTATGGTGAGGGGCTGACCCATCTCGGCAAAATAGCCGCCCAGCTTCTCGCTGGTCATAAGACCCGTTCCGTCAAGTGACAGTTCGGAGCCGCCGGGGTTATAAACGTCAAGCTTTGCTGCCTTTACCAATTTTACGTTGTCAACGTAGGAAGTGGTATAGGTTCCCAAGGTGTTTATTTTACCGTTGAAGGCGGTTTGGCTTTCGGAATTAAAAATCACGGTGTGTCTGGACCAGGCATTATCCGAAGCGAGAGGTATATTTCTCCAGTCGGTTCCCTTTTCGTTTGCGAAGATACTCACAGGCGGAGCAATGGTAAATCTTCCACCGTCGTTTAAAGTGCTGTTTGTTACGTCAGGGTCATCATTTACGATGGGGAAGCTCTTGTGGTCATAAGAAAATATGTAATAGGTGTTGGTCTCAATGGGCTCGTCAAACAAAGTATATTCATTTGAATTATAAGTATACTTTACACCTGTGTTTCCGTTAGAAATAGCACTCCAGTTATCTCTTTTGATTACGTACACTTTCCCGTGGTCGGCTTCACCCGAGTCATAGATACCCCAACTGGTGGTACCATCAGATGTAGTGCCTGTGGCATTCTCCAGATCTGTTTGGGTAACAATATAGGGGGAATCCTCACCTGTTTCGGCAAATGCACCAATAGAACCGCTGCTGAAAATCAGGGTCAAAATCAGCACAAGTGCCACAATGTTTCTTGTTACTTTCATAAAACGCATCTCCTTTTGTGTATGTTACTACATTAATATTATAACGAACATGAGTTTGAATTACAATAGAAATTTTTAAGAACTAAAAGCTATTAAAATTCAAATTTATATTATAAATAATCACCTTTGAAATTTTTTCAAAAAAAGTGTTGACTTTTGGGAAAGGGTGTGTTATATTATATAGGCGTTCAAAATTGCTGGTGTAGCTCAGTTGGTAGAGCAGCTGATTTGTAATCAGCAGGTCGGGGGTTCAAGTCCGTCCACCAGCTCCACTTTAGAGCTGAGGATGATATAGGAAGTTCGAGCCAAAACTTCTCGCCCTCTTCTCTCAAACGCACAACTTAATATGGGAGTGTTCCCGAGTGGCCAAAGGGGGCAGACTGTAAATCTGTTGTCATCGACTTCGGTGGTTCAAATCCACCCGCTCCCACCAAGCAAATAAGGACTTGCGAAAGCAAGTCCTTATTTGCTTGTGTTTGTGTCCGCAGGGCACAACATCGTTTGACCGCTTGCGGTCAACATCATTTTGTGCGAAGCACAAACATCGTTCCGCTTGAGCGGACACAAAATGGAGTTGCGATAGATCGCAAACAGTGTTATGCTTCGCATAAATAGTGTTGCCTTCGGCAAACGATGTTGCACTTCGTGCAAAAGAATAGTATAATAAGCCCGAGGTGATAGAAATGAAAGAAGATAAACTTTCTGATTTATCAATGCAATTATCTGTTGATGTTCTGAATTTAGTAGAAGAACTTCGTCATAGAAAAGAAACTATTATTTCCAATCAAATTGGCAGAAGTGCAACAAGTGTTTGTGCCAACATTGCCGAAAGCAAATATGGTCACAGTCGTGCCGATTTTATTGCAAAACTTGAAATTGCATTAAAGGAAGCAAGTGAGACGGGAAAATGGCTTGAAATGCTTTATAAAACAAGCTATATTGACGAAGCAACATACAAAAGAATAAACAAAACTTGCTCTACTATTAGAATTTTACTAATTGCTTCAATAAAGACTGCTAAAAGAAATACAACAACTTAATAAAGTTGCACACAATAAAAATCAATCTAAAAAAGAAGGACATTAAATGGAATATAAAAATCTTATTATCTCGAACGTTCCGGCTATTTCAGCAATATATTTTTCTCTATTGCAATGCAAATATGACTTTTATTCTATCAAAAGAGATACTTCGCTGGTGAATAAGCTACGTAGTTTTATTGGATCTGATTGTAGTGAAAGTGAATATAACTTCTTTTCAGATGTTAGGCAAAACACCTGTGAAGTTTACCCATATTGGCCAAGAGCTGCTATGTTGGAAACAGCTACCTTTTATATAGATTGTTCCCTAGGGAAATTTAGAAATTTAAATGCATATAGAGACAATATTATGTCAGCAAAAAACATATCTGACAAAGAAAGAGATGTGTTATTTTGGAATTGGATCGAAAATTTTCCTAAATCATTAAAACGCGTTTTAGATAGTGATGGGTTTAATGAGTATCTAAAATGGGAAAATGATTGGATAGTAGAACAAAATCAACAGAACAATATTGAATTGAGAAATATTTGTAATATACTTAATATTTGCATGAAAAAGTTTAATTCACCGATTCAAAATATAGAGCTTGTTCTTAGTCCAATAAAGTGCGTATATTCTGCAGATTACCATCTTTATAATAAAAAATTCATATATAGCTCAGGTTCATTGAAAAAAGAAGCAATATTACATGAATTCATACATCACACAATACACCCTATTGTTGAAAAGCGAAAGGATGAAATTGCACATTATAATTTTTCCAATCTAAACATTGACACTTCGTATTATCTAGATAATGATATGACGGGTAGATTAAATGCTTTTGAAGAATATTCGGTGCGTGTGCTTACAGATTTGATTATCAGTGGTAATATTCCCGATAATTTGGATGTTTTTTTGAGTAATCAAATGAATTCTTGAGCTTCTATATCTGATTTGCAGACAATTTATAAACATATGTAGTGGTCCGAACATATAGGTCAAAAAACAAAATGGCATCTAATCTGTACACCCTTCCCATATGAAGACACCATTGAAATCCGACCCCCTTGGGTTTGGATTTTAGTGGTGTCTTTTTATTTCCACGCTCCGTTGATTTTTTGTTGCTAATTTATCGGTGTACGCGCTATAATTAATTTGATATTATATAGTTACGGTACCGGAATATTTAGCGAGGTGATTCTTTATGACAATAGGTCAAACCATAAAACTTTATAGGAAAGAGAAAAACTTTACTCAAAGTGAATTAGCTGAACTTATCGGAGTTTCTACACAAGCAATTTCTAAATGGGAAACGGATTCAGGAATGCCTGATATCTCACAAATAGTTCCTCTTGCACGTGTTCTAGAAATTTCAACCGACAAACTTTTAGGACACACCGACTCGACTTTTGAAAAAGAAGTAACGGAGATTCGTCAAAAATTTGGCGGTATTAACTTTATAAGCGACATAAATTACGCCGAAGAGTTATATATACTTACCTCTAAATTCTTTAACAAACATCCCGATATTTCTGATATCGCAGTTGTTGCATTGGAAACATATATTGAGCTATTTGCTAAAGGTAAAATTACCATATCAAAATCAGAGTTTTTAGAAGAATGTGAACGCTATGGAAATAGTATTTTTAGATACGAAACGGTCGCAGACCGTATTTACAAAACACATTATTTGATGTCAAGAGCTTATGATTTGTGTGGAGATAATAAAAAGGCAGAAAGTTATCTGCAAAATCTACCGCATGTATTTGGCTTCAGGGATTATTGGGAAGCAGAAATTGCTTTTGCTGATGGCAAGAATGATATTGCTCTTGAGAAAGTCAAAAAGAGTTTTGCTCAAATAGCTCGTTTTACTTCTCGTTGCATAAGACTTGCAGGTAGAGTCGTTCGTGCAGAAGGCGGTCCCGATGCAGATAAAACCAGTCTTGAATTAGATGAGTATATGTTGAGACTTATAAATGCATTTTTATCTGGTGGAGATTATTTACCGCACCGACAAATCTTTCAAAAAACCT
>JAZNQM010000058.1:0-17745 GCA_045590175.1 Acutalibacteraceae bacterium
CGCGGAGGACTTATCACTTTAGAGTGTGAAGGTCAGAAAGAGGCCATCATCTACGAGCCCTACTGTGCAGAGCTTCAGCTTCCCGCAGGTGAGCATATTGTAAACCTCACCCTCTATGCCAACCGTCACAACTCCTTCGGATGCATCCACAATGCCGACCGAAATATGTGGTGGTTAGGACCTAACTCCTGGAGAACAGAGGGCAATGCCTGGTGCTATGAGTATGTGCTAAAAGAAATGGGCATACTTTCTACACCCACTGTAACCGAAAAGTAAATACAAAATAGGAGAGGCAGAGCCGACGGCTTTGCCTCTTTTTTAGCCCTAAAAAGAAAGCTGTAACAGAGATTTCCGTTACAGCTTTTGTTGGTTTATTAAATTAGAATTCCAGCTTCTCGCGGATGAATTCGCGAAGCTCGGAAATGGGAAGACGAACCTGCTCCATTGTGTCGCGGTCACGAACTGTTACGCAACCGTCTTCGGCACTTTCAAAGTCGTAGGTGATGCAGTAGGGAGTACCGATTTCGTCCTGACGGCGGTAGCGCTTACCGATTGAGCCGGACTCGTCAAAATCAACCATAAACTCTTTGGAAAGGTCGGCGAAAATTTTGGTTGCCTCTTCGCTAAGCTTCTTGCTGAGAGGAAGAATAGCAGCCTTGAAGGGAGCGAGAGCGGGATGGAGATGGAGAACAACTCTCTTGTCACCCTTTTCGTCATCCTCCTCGTCGTAGGCTTCGCAAAGGAAGGAGAGAGCAACACGGTCGGCACCCAAAGAAGGCTCAACAACGTAAGGAACGTATCTTTCGCCGGTTTCCTGGTCAAAGTAGTCGAGGGATTTACCCGAAGCCTCCTGATGGCGACCAAGGTCATAGTTGGTTCTGTCGGCGATACCCCAGAGCTCACCCCAACCGAAGGGGAAGAGGTATTCGATGTCGGTGGTGGCTTTTGAATAGAAGGAAAGCTCTTCCTTCTCGTGGTCACGCAGACGCATATTTTCGGGCCTGATGCCAAGGCTTATAAGCCAATTCTTGCAGTAGTCCTTCCAATAGTAGAACCAATCAAGGTCGGTGTCGGGCTTGCAGAAGAATTCACATTCCATCTGCTCGAACTCACGGGTACGGAAAATAAAGTTACCGGGAGTGATTTCGTTTCTGAAGGATTTACCGATCTGACAAACACCGAAGGGAAGCTTTTTGCGGGTGGTACGCTGGATGTTTGCGTAGTTAACAAAGATACCCTGTGCGGTTTCGGGACGAAGGTAAACCTCGTTCTTAGCGTCCTCGGTAACACCGATAAAGGTCTTGAACATAAGGTTGAACTTACGGATATCGGTGAAATTGTGGCTGCCGCATTCGGGACATTCAAGTCCGTTTTCTGCTATGTACTGCTCCATCTGCTCGAAGGTCATACCCTCTGCATGGCCGCCGTGGTCCTCGATAAGCTTGTCAGCACGGTGACGGGCATGGCAATCCTTACAGTCCATAAGGGGATCGGAGAAGCCGCCGACATGACCGCTGGTTACCCAGGTCTCGGGGTTCATTATGATAGCGGAATCAAGACCTACGTTGTAGGGAGATTCCTGAACGAACTTCTTCCACCAAGCCTTTTTAACGTTGTTCTTGAACTCAACACCCAGAGGGCCGTAGTCCCAGGAATTGGCAAGACCGCCGTAGATTTCACTGCCGGAATAAACAAAACCTCTGTTTTTGGCAAGGTTTACTATTGTTTCCATATCCTTATCACAGTTTTTCAACATTTCATATACCCTCGTTTCAAGTTTGTATTTATAGCAATATAAAAATATAATACCCCTAAAGTCCGAAAAAGTCAAGACTTTAGGGGTATTAATCCCGTATGTTTGGTATTATTCCACAGTTACCGACTTTGCAAGGTTACGGGGTTTGTCTATATCGCAACCGCGAAGTGATGCAATTTCGTAAGCCAACAGCTGCATTGCGGTAGTAGCTGAGAGTATTTCGCCGTATTTTTCGCATTTAGGAAGCCGCAAGACACTGGATGCTACGGTCTCGGGTTCGCGGGCACCGTCGTGACAAATAAACAAAACCTCCGCACCGCGGCTGGAGCATTCTCGGATGTTGCTGACGGTTTTATCGTACAGTAAATCTGAGGTTGAAAGGGCAATAACTGGTGTTCCCTCGGTGATGAGGGAAATGGTGCCGTGTTTAAGTTCCCCTGCCGCGTAAGCTTCGCTGTGAATATAGGATATTTCTTTTAGCTTCAGCGACCCTTCCACACACAGTGCATAGTCAACGCCTCTGCCGATATAAAACAGATTATCCTTTTTGTAAAATCGTTCAGCAATTCTTTTGATTTCATCGTGAAGCAAAAACACTTTCTCTAATGCCTCAGGTATACTATGGCAAAGGCTGTGGCACAGTTCTTCCGCTTTCCGGCGGGATATTTTTCTGTTTAACAAAGCCAGCTTTGTTGCAAGTAGCATAAAAACCGCAACCTGAACAGAATAGCCCTTGGTGGTGGCAACGGCGATTTCGGGTCCTGCGTAGGTGTAGATTACCGAATCTGACTCGCGGGCTATACTTGACCCCACAACGTTAACGATTCCCAGGGAGAAGGAACCGTGTTCCCTGCCATACCTCAAAGCTGCAAGGCTGTCGGCGGTTTCACCCGATTGGGAGACAACTATTATCAGGGTTTTGTCGTTGCAAATGGGCTTTGTATATCTGAATTCCGAGGCGATTTCAACCGATACGGGTATTCTTGCGGTATACTCTATAAGATGCTTTCCCACCAATCCCGCGTGCATAGCCGAGCCGCATGCAACGATGTATATTCGGTTGATTTTCCTCAAGAGGTCATCGCTTAGCCCATCCTCCGAAAAATCGGGAAGCCCCTCTTTAATTCGCGGACTCGCGGTTTTGTATATTGCTTCGGGCTGCTCGTGGATTTCCTTTAACATAAAGTGTGGATAACCCTGCTTTTCGGCAGCCTCAACCGTCATATTGATTTTTTGCCAGCGGGGTTCATACTCCTCCTCTCCACGAAAAAGTGTTACCGAGTCCTTGGTAACTCGTGCAACCTCTCCCTCCTCGGGGTAGCAAAACACGTTGGTAAAGGGGAGGAGTGCGGTCATATCTGAAGCCAGGTATCCACCGTCAACCCCCTTGCCCAATATAAGAGGGTTATCCTTTCTTACGGCATAGATTTCTCCTTCGTAATTCTTAAAAATTATTTGAAAGGCATAAGACCCCTGTAGCTTTTCTATGGCAGTAAGGATAGCCCTTTTAGGGTCGCCGCATTTCTTGAATTCTTCGCTGATAACGTAAGCCGCAACCTCCGAATCGGTTTCGGATATAACCTCATCGCCCCCTTTTGGCAGGGAACTTTTCAGTTCTCTGTAGTTCTCAATTATTCCGTTGTGTACAAGGGCTAAAACATCGGTACAGTGGGGATGAGCGTTTATATCACTGGGACCGCCGTGGGTCGCCCAGCGGGTGTGACCGATGCCACAGTTGGTGCCCGAAAAATCCACTGACTTGATTTTTTCTCTGAGAGCATCAACCCTGCCGCGGCATTTGACCACGTTTATGTCCTCTTTGCCGCTAACTGCAATACCCACAGAGTCGTAGCCCCTATATTCCAAAACCTTCAAGCCTTTGACTATTTTCGGTACAGCAAAAGAGCTGCCCGCAAAACCTACTATTCCACACATAAAAGCAAAATCCTTTCTTTTTTCACTCAAAGTGGAATTTTGCTGTTGGAACAATGGCTATCGGACAGCTCAAAAATATTTTTTTGCAAGCGAAATAAAACGGTAGTGAACCACCGTTTTGCAACACCGAATAGCCGTGAGGAAACCCACAGCAAAATTCCATCTGTGCATATTAATTCTATTGACAAAACAGAAGAAAATATGCATGGTAATATTCGAATATTGCAATTATGTGGGGCTTTGTTTTACAGTTGCCCGTATATTTAACCCACACATTCACGGTGTTGCTTCACCGAAGAGGCATCCGCCGAAATTTCGATATCCATAGGGTGTCCCTACGGCATAAACCTCTTTCCTCGTCAACCGCCCTTAAGAGCAGAGGCGGTCTGGCGCTATCTTTTCCCTGATTTTCGGGGATTTACTTTTACTGCATACAGTTTTTTGTAACACTCCCTAAAAAAAGTGATTACTTAGGGAGTGTTACTTTTATGTTGTTTTTGTGATTAAGCAAGACCGCGAGCCTTGATAAGGTCGATAACCTCGTCAACGTAGGTCTCGCAAATCTCCTCGGTGGTGGCCTCAACCATAACTCTGATTACAGGCTCCGTTCCGCTTTCTCTGAGCAAAATTCTGCCGCTGTCGGCAAGCTGTTCGGTGATTTCGGCAAGCTTTTTCTGTACCGCTTCGTCCTCGCGAACTGCCACTTTATCCTCTACACGGATGTTTTTAAGCACCTGGGGGAACATTTTAACGGGTTCGGCGAGCTTGGAAAGGGGCTGCTTTGCATTAAGGCAAGCCTCCGCCAGCTTGATTGCGGTGAGAAGTCCGTCACCTGTGGTAGCGTATTTGCTCAGTATAATGTGTCCCGACTGCTCTCCTCCGACACGGTTGCCGTAGGTAACCATATTTTCGTAGACGTATTTGTCGCCAACAGTGGTTTGGGTGTAGTCAATACCTGCCTCTTTAAGAGCCTTGTAAAGACCCATATTGGACATAATGGTTGTAACAACGGTGTTATTGGAAAGGGTGCCACGGTTTTTCATATCTACACCAAATATGTAGAGAATGTGGTCACCGTTCACAACGTTTCCGTTTTCATCCACCGCAATACAGCGGTCGGCATCGCCATCGAAGGCAAAGCCCATATCTAACCCCTTTTCCTTCACGAACTCCTGCAATACCTCAATGTGGGTAGAGCCGGCTTTATCGTTGATGTTGGTGCCGTCGGGGGCAGCATTGATGGTGTGGGTGGTGGCACCCAACGCATCGAAAACACTCTTTGCAATCATCCAGGCACTGCCGTTGGCACAGTCAAGACCGATGTTCAGCCTCCTGAAGGAACGGGCAGAAAGAGAAATAAGATAACCGATATACATATTTCTGCCTGCAGAGTAGTCCACGCTTCTGCCGATTTTATCACCAGTGGCAAGGGGAAGGTCGTCGCCCTCAATACCTAATGCCGCAAGATTGCCGTCCAGATACAGCTCAATCTTTTCAATGGTGTCGTCGTCAATCTTTTCACCCTTATGATTAACAAGCTTGATTCCGTTGTCATAGTAAGGGTTGTGGCTTGCGGAAATCATAATGCCGCAGGCAAATTCGTCGGTGTGGGTGGCATAAGAAACGCTGGGGGTGGTGGTAACGTGGTGCATATATGCGTCGGCACCCGAAGCGGTAATACCTGCAATGATGGCGTACTCGAACATATAGCTGGAAAGACGGGTGTCTTTGCCGATTACAACCTTCACCCGTTCCTCACTATCCTTGCCGTAGTACCAGCCGAGGAAACGACCGATTTTGTAAGCGTGTTCGCTTGTGAGTGTTTTTCCGGCTTCGCCGCGGAAGCCGTCTGTTCCAAAATATTTTGCCATAAATTTAATTCCTCCAAAACTAATATAATCCCTTAATTAAAGCGTATGCAGTTTGAAGAAAAATAAATCTACAATATTATAACACATCGTAATCGTTAAGTCAATTTATACAAAATGTGAATCGGTTTATACAAAAAGAAACACACCCGTGAAGAGTGTGTTTCTGAAAAATTAGGCTTTAAGAACTTCCTTCAAAGCGTTTTTGCAAGCCGTGGTGGGTTGCAGGGTAACCTCGAAGCAGAAGCTTCGTTGGGTGAGTGTGTACTTCGGCTGAATGTCAGGTCCGCAGGAGTTGGAGCCAACACCCGAGTGCATATAATCGAAACAAAGCACCGTTTCGGTGGGGTCTGGAAGCTCGAAATCGTGGGCTGTAGAGGCGAGAACCTCCTGACGGTAGGGCAAACAGCTGAAGTCGAAGCCTTCGCCTTTTACAATCAGCCCTGTGCCGTTGCCGTCGGTTACGGCACACCAAAGGGTGTCGGTGTGGTTGCCGCAGTCCTGGGGATTTACATAATGAACATACTGCTCCTCGACCAAGCTTTGGAACCTGCCCATATAGCCGGACTGCTGCATATCAACATAGCTATTATCCGGGCCCTTGCCGAAGTATTCGAGCTGGTTGAAAGCCTTGGGCATAATGGCTCTGAAGCCAAAGCGGGGCAGGTAGGTTATATCCTCGTTTTCCACGTTGGCAGTGCAGGAGATTTTTATTCTTCCGTAGCCGTCAATTTCATAGGTGCATCTGCCCGATACGGCAGGGATAAAGGTGGGGGCACAAAGAACGTAGGAAGTTGAAATCTTTATGCTCTTTTTCAGCACCTCGTAATCCACCGAATCGTGGTGCATCATAAGGTCGTCAAGCCCTGTTTTTCTAAAGAAGGTGTGGCGCATATCGTTGTCAATCGGTGCGTAGTAGGCATTGAGAGACAGAGGCTCCGTTATTAATTCCTTTCCATCCATCTCAAGGGAAGAGAACAGTCCGTATTTCTTAGAAAAAACGTAGCGGAAGCCTTCGCCTGTAACGATAAGGTTTTGTTTTTCCGCAAGAACTGTGGGTCGGGGATAGATAGGCTCGGGGAGCAGCTCCACACTGTTGCAGATTTCAAACTGCTGTGAGGAAAGCTCCAGTCCGTAGGGAACGCTTTCGGAGGAGGAAGCCCAACGGAAGAAGATTCTTATGTGACAAATTCCCGAAAGCTCGGGGTATTGGATTTTAACTGTATCGCTGCCTCTTGGCGGAGTGGTGAGCAGGGGCAATTCACCTTCGGCTATAACCTCGCCGTAGCGGGTAATCTCATAGAAGCCTTGAAGTCTTGACAGGAAAAGGAAATCGTAGCGGTTGGTGATTTTGAATTCACCTGCCGCCGCATCCACCGCCTCAACGTTGACAGGGGCTATAACCTGCTTGTAGTTAATAAGACCGGGGGTGGGGGTGCCGTCGGGCTGAATAAGACCGTCAACACAGAAGTTTCCGTCGTGGTACTTTTCACCGTAGTCACCGCCGTAAAGATATCTGTCCTTGCCGTTTTCGGCTTTGCCGTCGTAGAGTCCGTGGTTAAACCATTCCCAGACACAGCCGCCCATTGCCTTGTTACTGCTGTAGATTATATCCCAATAATCCTTGGTGTCGCCGGGGCCGTTACCCATAGCGTGGGAATATTCGCAAAGGAAAAATGGCATATCCTTCTTTTCCAATACCTCACCGCAAAAGCTAAGTGGGGGATACATACAGCTTAATATGTCAGGACCGTCTAAGAATTGTGATATATGAGGCCCCTTTTCTTTAATAATCTTATTGTCAAAGGCACCTTCGTAGTGGGTGATACGGGAAGGATCACGGTGCTTACACCAGGAAAGCATAGAGAGGAAGTTACATCCGTAGCGGCTTTCATTTCCCATGGACCAGGCAAAAACCGAGGGGTGGTTTTTGTCTCTCTCAACCATACGCATTACACGGTCGAGGTATGCCGCTTCCCACTCGGGCTGGTCGGAGATGTTGAACTTATCGTCGACGTATAACATTCCGTGAACCTCAAGGTCGGTTTCGTCCATAACGTATATGCCGTAGCGGTCGCAAAGCTCCAAAAATCTTGGGTCGTTGGGGTAATGGCTGGTACGCACGGTATTTATGTTATGCTGTTTCATTCTGAGAATATCATCGGTCATATTCTCCACACTGCAAACGTAACCGTTTTTGACATTGAAGTCATGGCGGTTGACACCCTTAAGCTTTATTGGTGCACCGTTGAACTTGAAAACACCGTCAACAATCTCAATTTTGCGAACGCCTATTTTTACCGGTATAATCTCATTAGCAGACTCGATAAGGGCTGTGTAAAGCTCGGGAGTCTCTGCCGACCAAAGCATTGGATTTTCAATGTGGAAGCGGGCTGTACCGTCGTCCATAGGGATAACCGTGCCAAGCTTACCGCCCTCGGGGTCGAAGAGGGTTACGTATGTGTCAATAGGACTGCCGCCCTTGATTTTGATATTTATTTCAGCCGCACTGAAATCAGGGGCAGTGGAGGTTGTAACCTCAAAATCTTTAATATGGTTTTCGGGGCGCATCAGCATATAAACGTCGCGGAAAATACCCGACATTCTCCATTTGTCCTGAGTTTCTAAGTATGTGCCGTCACACCACTTAAGCACAACAACGGTTATACGGTTGGTGCCGGAGTGAATGTAATCGGTGACGTCGAACTCGGATGTCATATGAGAAACCTGGCTGTAGCCTGCAAATTCACCGTTTACATAGAGATAAAAGCAGGAGTCAACTCCCTCAAATACGAGATACTTTTTCTGGTTATCAAGCTCCTCTGAAACGTTGAATTCCTTAACGTAAATGCCTGCAGGATTGTCGGCAGGTACAAAGGGCATAACATTGGGAATAGGGAACCTCGTATTAAGGTATTGAGGCTTGTCGTAGCCGTGAAGCTGCCAATTGGAGGGAACGGGTATATCGTCCCAATTTTCAACATTTGCATCGTAATAGGTCAGTATTTCGGGGATGTCATCGTAGCATTCGAAATACTTGAATTTCCATTCATTGCCTGACAGCATAAGAAGTTTTTCGGAATTTTCTCTTATCCCAACGGTTGCGGTCTTAACATTCTCGTAGGGTATATAATATGAGCGGTTGGGTTCACAGCCTAAATGCAGCTTTTTGTGATTTTCGTGCAAGCGTTCATAGTTCATTTTTCGTTCTCCTCGTATACATAGTCTGTGGTGGAAACAATCTCACAGTTTTTAAGATAATATCTCGGAACGCGATGGGAAACACCGCATACGATTTCATAATTTATGGTGCCGCAAAGACGGGCAATATCCTCAGCAGAAATACGTTCCTCGCCCTGCTGTCCTATAAGCACAACCTCAGCCCCTTCCTTGACGTCGGTCAGATGGCTTACGTCAACAATGAGCTGGTCCATACATACTCTGCCTAAAATTTTACAGCGAGTACCGCCAATCAGCACTTCACCCTTACCCGAGAGCAGGCGAGGATATCCGTCTGCGTAGCCGACAGATACGGCGGCTATACGCATTTTGTCGTTTGATTTGAAGGTTCTGCCGTAGCTGACTGCTTCGTTCGGCTCGATCTCCTGCACCATCGAAACGGTGGACTTAAGGGAAAGAGCAGGGGAAAGAGCAATAGGCAAGTCCAAACCTTCGTCGGGGGTCAGTCCGTAAAGGGAAATACCAAGCCTTACCGCATCAAGCTGCATATCGGGCATAGTTACAATACCTGCAGAGTTACAGCAATGACGAAGCTTTGGCACGTAGCCCATAGTTTTCAGCTCGTTGCAAATCTTCAAAAATCTTTCCGACTGCAGTCTTGTAAACTCCAGGTCTTGGTCGCCGCCGCGGTCGGCAGAGGCAAAGTGGGTGAAAATACCCTCAAAACAGAAACAATCGTTCTGCAGCACAGCGGATATTTTTTTAGTCGCATCGGGGTCGGTGCAACAGTTAAAACCTAAGCGGTTCATACCTGTATTAAGCTTTACGTGGATGTTCAGCCTTTTGCCGATACCTTTGAGATTTTCTGCAAGAGCCAAAGCATAGCTTTCCGAATATACAGACTGGCTTATGTCATTGTTAGCAAGGATGGTTGCTTCCTCGGGTGCGGTGTAGCCGAGGATTATAATTTTGCCCGCGATACCATTCTGCCTTAACTCCAAGGCTTCTCTGACAGAAGCCACAGCAAACATATTAATTCCTATACCTTCGAGAAATGCGGCAATTTTGGGAGCTCCGTGTCCGTAAGCATTTGCTTTAATTACCGCTATTATCTCGGAATTTTTGACAATACCTCTGAAAGCGGAAACGTTATTTTCAATAGCATCAAGGTCTACTTCAGACCATATATGCTTTTTCAGTTCTACCATATTAATCCTCTTCCTCGCCACAGAACTTGCTGACATCAATACCTCTGCGTTCAACGGCAGTGGAGAAAACGATCTGGGTTTCGGTTATACCGAACTGTCCCATCTGACCTATGAAATTATCCAGCATTTCGGTGCTCTCAAACGCGACCTTTATCATCATTGAATAATGCCCTGTTACGCAGTTGCATTCAAGCACGTTGGGGTTGTTGCAAATAAAGGGGTAAAAGGTGGGCTTCTGCGAGGGCTGAAGCTCCAGATTTATGAATGCGATAATGGGGTAACCCAACTTTTTATGATCTATGCAGGCGGTGTAGCCTGTGATGATTCCTTCTTTTTCCAATCTCTCGATTCTGGCAGCGGTGGCCGGTGAGGAGAGATATACCTCTTCTGCCAACTGCTTTAAGGGTGCTCTGCCGTTTTTTTGCAAAAGTGAAATGAGCTTATAATCTATGCTGTCCATAACGAAGCCTGCCTTTCTCTTGAAAACGAGACAACTTGCTCGTTTGCTCTGAGTTTAATTTTATAACAAAATAAACTCTAAGTCAAGGGAAAAGCAGACGTAAAAGTTTAAATTATTAGCCAATATTTAAATTTAGCTTATTTTTCTAAACCAAATAAGTCTATCTAAGGGGCAGTCAATTTGATATGTACCACCCGAATATTCCTGTCTGTCAACACTAAGCCACTTGCCTTCGGGAAGAACCACCTCGCGGCTGTAGGTACCCTTGGTGATGACAGGCGCTACAAGAATTTTATCCTCCAACATAAACTCATCGTGGATATGAGCGAAGCCCCCGTGGGGGTAGTTATATTCGAGGTTACGGAGAATCGGCTCACCACTTTGCTCTGCACGGGTTACCATCTCAATTATTTCATCGGTCATAGCCGAGTGCAGTTTGCCCGCCTCAATAACCAACCTGCAATGCTCGGGGCTAAGGCAGTCCCAAGGAGCTTTGGAATACTGCATCATAGGGAACATAGCCGAGCACTGAGCCCAACGTACGAACAGCTCGCCGTCAATGAGTTTACCCGGTTGGAAGTCGGTCCACTCACCGCCGCCTACCATATCGGGGCAGATGAAGGGGTGACCGATAAGTCCTTGTGCAATCGACATGGGAATAAGGGAGTCGATACCGTTATTTTCCCAACGGTGACCGCGGTCGCAAAGACGCTGAATGGTGTTAAGAGATGCGCCCTTGAAGGTGTCTTTGTATTCGTGGTAGTCGTATTTCGCGGCAAATTTATTCCAGTGGGTGTTCAGCTGACGGGAGTTAAGGGGAGTGTTAAGGGCAGCCGAGTAGATTCCGTCATCACCACCGTTAATGCAGCTACCGTACATACCAACCGAGCCGCCATCAAATTTAAAGCCGTCGATACCATAGTCCCTAATCAGCTTCTGCAGTTGATTATCCAAAAACTCATAGTCGGCGGCATTTGCAAGGTTGAGCAATGCCGAGAAGCCGTTCCACCAATGGAAAAGAGCGGGGAAGTAGGGGTCCTTTTTCAGTCGTATAAACAGCCGTTCATCCTCACTGTGGATGCGGTTGGATTCGTTGTGGTGGTCAATAAAGAATTTACCGTCAGGGCAAACAATCGGCACAACCCAAAGCAGAACCTTAAAGCCCATTTCGTGTAGCTCATCTACCATAGACTTAGGGTCGGGGAACTTTACGGGGTCAAAGGTCCAGTTGCCGTAGCGACCGTGCCAACCTTCGTCAATCATCAGAATACCGGGCTCGAATCCGTTATCAATAATTGCGTGGGCATAGCGAAGCACATGCTCCTGGGTGGGATCGTAAAGGCATTCAATCCAGGTGTTATACTGCACGGTTTTGAAAAATTCTCGATTAAGAACTCTGCCGTCGGTAGGAAAGAAATTCTCTCGGGCATAAAGGAAGGCTTCCTTAAGGGTCGTTCCACCTTCAAGCAGTTGGATTTCCTCATCACCTTCTAAGGTGATTTGTCCATCCTTAAAGACAACCTTAAAGGCATCCTCGCTCCATATTACACGACCTAAATTAGAAATGAATAAGGGCATAGTTTCGTTTGGTGCCGATCTTCTGAAATCTCTTGTTAATTCTGTGTCTTTGCTGAAAGGCATCTGACATCCGTCAACGTTTGTGCCACCCCACCAAAGCTCGTTTTCCAACATTTTTACGACTAATTTCATCATAGATTCCTCCTATGGTTCCCTTATGGTTTGAGTATATAACCCAGGTGATGAATTGTCAATAAAGATTTATGGAAAAAACAAGCAAAACCATATAATATCTTGTCATAATTTTATGCTTTTTCTATTTCCACAAGGTGGGCAATGGAGGGCACGCTCTCGCCCTGTCCCGCCGATACTGTGGAGAGCAACGCCCCCGTGCCTATAACCAACACCCTTTGCAGGTCCCCACGTTTTATACTTTCCAAAATATAACTGCAGAAAAGCGACCCTACACAGCCGCAGCCCGAGCCGCCCGAATGTACGTCCTGCTCTTTGCGGTGGAACATCAGCTTGCCGCAGTCCCTGTGGTTTTGCAATGTGACTCCTTGTCGGCTTAAAAGCTGCAAAAACAGCTCCGAGCCAACATAACCTAAGTCGCCTGTGAAGATATAGTCGTAGTCCTCGGGGTGGCTGCCTGTGTCGGCAAAAAAGTTAAGCAGCGTGTCTGCCGCCGCAGGTGCCATTGCCGCTCCCATATTGTTAGCATCGGTTATTTTAAGATCCACGATTTCTCCCGCTGTGTAGCGTTTTACCCGCAATTGGGATTTTTTTGAGGACACAATGCAACAGCCCGAAGCAGTTACGGTCCATTGTGCCGTGGGAGGTCGCTGACTTCCGTATTCGAGAGGAAAACGGAACTGCCTCTCACTTGAGCAAAAGTGGGAGGAGGTCACCGCCGCCGCAAGTTTTGCCGCCCCCGATTCTATAAACACCGAAGCCATACCGAGGGACAGCATCATTGTGGAGCAAGCACCGTACATCCCCACGAAGGGAATGCTGAAATCCCGTATGCCGAAGGAGGAACCGATGCACTGATTAAGCAGGTCCCCTGCAAATACGTAGTCAAGATCGCGGGGCTTTATACCACCCTTTTTCATCGCCCTTTCAAGTGCTTCCTTTTGAAGCATACTCTCTGCCTTTTCGAAGGAGTCCTGCTCCATATATTCGTCGGTGAAGATGTGGTCGAACCATTCCCGCATAGGACCTTCGCCCTCTTTTTTACCCGCCACAGCCGCGAAGGAGTGGATATACACCCCGTTTTCAAATTGAACCGTTCTGTTTCCTTGCCGTTTTGCCATTTTCAAACCTCTATTCTGAAGCGTTTTTTATATTATCCTCAAATAAGGCTTTTAATATGTAAGTTTTTTCGGCAATATATATTGTAAATTTTAAATCAATCTGCTAAAATATAGCTAAAAGAAAATACACATTTAAGGGATACCAATGAAAAAATCATCTGTAAAATTAACCACTTCTCAATTTATTTTATCAGGCTTTTTGGTGGTGATATTGGTAGGTAGCTTCTTGTTGGCTTTGCCTATAAGCTCGGCAGACGGAAGGGCTATACCTTATCTTGATGCCCTCTTTACAGCCACCACCTCCACCTGTGTTACGGGGCTTGTAACGGTGCCCACCGTTTCCACCTTCAGCACCTTTGGCCACGTTGTTATACTACTGCTGATTCAAATCGGCGGTCTCGGTATTGTGGCGGTGCTGACAGGCTTTATGCTGATGTTCAACCGCCGCCTGGGTGTGCAGGACCGACTGCTTATACAAGATGCCTTTAACCTAAACACACTTTCGGGACTTGTTAAATTCGTCAAGAAGGTTTTCATAGGAACAGCGATAGTCGAGGGCGTGGGAGCGCTTTTGTATATGCTTGTGTTCGTTCCGCAGTTTGGACCTCGCGGAATCTGGATTTCAGTTTTTAATTCGGTTTCTGCCTTTTGCAATGCGGGAATTGATATTATTTCCGAAAACAGCCTGTGCGATTATGCTCTTAATCCGCTTGTTAATTTTGTCACTGCCTCACTTATTATTTTAGGTGGCTTGGGCTACATCGTTTGGTGGGACGTTATACGGGTTATGGAGCTGAAACGACACAAACGTGTGAAGCTTTGGAAAAGCCTTACCCTCCACAGTAAAATTGCTGTTACGATGACCCTCGTTTTGCTGATTTCGGGAACTGTGTTGATATACTTGTTTGAGGCAAACAACCCAAAAACCTTCGGCGACTATACAGTACCCCAAAAGCTGATGGCTGCATTCTTCCAATCCGTAACCACAAGAACGGCAGGCTTCGCCACAGTGCCTCAGGAAAATTTAACCAACCCCACTGCAATTTTGTCGGTGCTTTTGATGTTCATCGGCGGTTCTCCTGTGGGAACGGCAGGCGGTGTTAAAACGGTCACAATGGTTGTGATAATCGCAACGGCTCTGTCGGTTGTGAAAAACAAAAATGAAGTAAATCTTTTCGGCAGAAAAATCACCGAGACAGCAATCCGCAAGGCGGCGGCAGTAACAACAGTGTCTTTTGTCATCGCCTTTATTTCGACCATTGCTTTAAGCTTTGTCACCGATGCAGCTGCTCTGGATGTGATTTACGAAACCGTCAGTGCCACTGCAACGGTAGGCTTGACCCGAAGCCTTACCCCCGGTCTTAACGAATGGGGAAAGCTTATAATCATTGCCACAATGTATTTCGGCAGAGTGGGTCCGATTTCTCTTGCCTTTGCCTTGAATGGCAGAGGAAAAAATGAAAATATAATTAAAAATCCAACCGAAGAAATCAGTGTTGGTTAGGAGTGTTTTTATGAATATTAAAAAAACCTATGCGGTGTTTGGTCTCGGCAGATACGGTGAGGCAGTTGCCCGCGAGCTTAACGATAACGGTGCCGAAGTGTTGGCAGTTGACATTAACCAAGGGGCGGTAGACAACATAGGATTGTATGTTCCCACCTGCAAATGTGCCGACATCACCGACCCTCAGGTTATAAAACAGCTTGGCATCAGCAATATTGACACGGTCGTAATTTCAATGGCAAGCAATCTCGAAGCAACGGTTATGGCTATAATGCTCTGCAAGGAAGCAGGAGTAGAAACAGTAATTGTTAAATGCGCCAACGAAACCCATAAGAAAATTTACAGCAGGGTGGGAGCCGATAGGGTTATTTTCCCCGAAAACGAATCGGGCAAACGGCTCGCAAAGGGAATTTTGACGTCGGGCTTTACCGATATGCTTGACCTGTCCGTAGATGTATCAATGGTGGAAATCCCCGTGAAAAACGATTGGGTCGGCAGAAGCCTTGCGGAGCTCAACCTCCGCCAAAAGTATTCTATCAACGTCGTTGCCTTGAAAGAGGGGGAGAGAATCACCACCGAAATTGACCCTGCCATTCCTTTATCCTCTGAACAGTCCTTAATAGTAGTAGCGAATCTTAAAAAACTTAAAATATAAAGCAAATCAAATCGAGAGGTAATAAAATGAAAAGAATCAAAGGTATTTTAGCTGTAGCGTTGAGTTGTTTTGTATCTGCTTCCTTGCTGATTACAAGTGTGCAAGCGGCGACTCTTAAATCACCGACAATTAAATCGGTTGCAACAAAGTCCTCCGCATCAGTTTCGATAAAATGGAAAAAGGTAAGTGGTGCAAAAGGATATGTAATTTATCAAAAAACAGGTTCTGCGAAATATAAAAAGATAGCAACTATCAGTGGTGGTTCAAAGGTTTCGTATACAAAAAAAGGATTAAATTCCGCAACTAAATATTCCTACAAAATCAAGGCGTTTGACAGTAGCAAAAAATATAGTACATATTCAAAAATCAAAGACGCATATACACTTCCTTTAACTCCAAAACTCACTTCAGTAAAAGCAGCATCTTCAACCTCTATCAAGGTTAAGTGGCAAAAGGTATCAAAAGCTGATGGCTATGTTTTGTATCAGAAAAGCGGCAGTACATATAAAAAGATTGCAACTATAAAATCGGGCAAGACAACTACATACACCGTTAGAAATCTTGATAGCGACAAAAAGTATACTTTTGCAATAAAGTCTTATTTTACACCACAAAACAAAAAGTTATATAGTGCAATTTCTAAGACAAAAGCAGGAAAAACCTCTGCTAAAAGTAATACCGATCAATCAACAGTGTGGATACCAACAAAGGGCGGAACAAAGTATCACAGCAACTCGGGTTGTAGTAATATGATAAGCCCTAAAAAGGTCACAAAGACCGAAGCGAAAGATTTGGGCTTTGGTCCTTGCGGCAGATGTTATAAGTAGGTGATATGGTTGAAATTCGGACTTAGAACACCCAGCCTCAAAAGATCCTTTCGAGCAAGAACCACAGGGAAAATCAAGCGTCGAATGAAGAAGGCGGTAAATCCCTTTTACGGAAAAAAGGGAATGGGATATATCAAGAACCCTAAACGGGCTGTCAAAAATAAGATATACCACAAGACTACCTTCAGCTGGAACAACACTAACGCCTGGATACATATTTTTCTGTTTTTCACAACAGCAGGTCTTGGCAATATAATCTATTTAATGTGCAAAAAAAGGTGATGCAATATGAAGTCCACGAATAAAGTTAGGTTGGTCTATACATCCGACGGTGACAACATATATTTTAATTCCGACGGTCTTTGCATACGCGACGTAACTCTTGACCTTGGTGTCGGCGAGGAAATAATGATAGGTCAGCTGTCTGACGTGCATTTCAACTATTGTAATGAGCAGGATTTCAGTGAAGCAGACCCCGTTGTTATGAGCACATACGAATATAGAATGTGGAACAAGGATGCCGCCACGGTGCCCAAAGCCCGCAGGTGCCTTGAGTTTTTGGACGACGCCGACCTACTGGTTATAAACGGCGACACAATGGACTATCTGTCCTACGGTGCAATAGAGCTGATGAAAAATGAAATCTGGGATAAGCACCCCGACTGCATTGCCACCATCGGCGGCCACGATTCAGCCTGCCGAATGCAGGGCAAGGTGGAGGAAACCACAACCCTCGAAGAACGCATCCGAAGGGTGCAGAGCGTCTGGAACCACGACGTTTACTACGTGTCAAAGCTCCTTAAGGGCAAGGTGCTTGTAGTCGGATTTTACGATAACCAGGCAAGCTGTCCTAAAGTGGTTTACGACAAGCTGAAAGAGGACATCAACCTCGCTCGCGAAAAGGGTTATAAGATATTATTGTTCGCCCACGAGCCCTTGGTTACAGGCAACCCCGAACACAGCAACCTCACCGCCGACTTTGTACTTCAAAAGGGTGATATCTCGGGCTTCCCTAAGGATTTTTATAAGGGCGATTCCCGCGGCAATAAGATATTGGGCGGCGAGGGCTGTGACGAAACTTCAATGGCGGTTTACGATTTGATTGTAAACAATGCTGACGTTATTAAAGGAATGTTCGCAGGCCATTTTCATAACGATATGTATATGGAGATTATCGCAAAAACATCCGACGGCAAAGAGACGGTTATACCTCAGTATATCCACACCGCCACCGCCTACGACCAAGGTCATTTGATGAGAATAACAATTAAATAAAACGAAAAATTTGTATGGAATGCTCGCTTTATATCTACACCCAAGGGAGTGAATACGATGAAAAAGATTCAGATAAAAAGCTCTATGACCCCAAAAGAGTTATATCTAACATTTAAAACCGAGGTAGAACCAACAAATTTACAAACCCGTTTGACCGGAATATCTGACTATACTTTTACTGGTGACTTTGACGAAAGTACCTTTAAATTGCGTTCGCATAAATTATTTAATAATCGCAATGGGTTT
>JAZNQM010000059.1:0-5512 GCA_045590175.1 Acutalibacteraceae bacterium
TGCCGCCATCGGCACCGGCAAGTCCACCGGCACCAAGGTGTTCGCCCTGGGCGGCAAGATCACCAACACCGGTCTGGTGGAGGTGCCCATGGGCACCACCCTGCGCACCATCATTGAGGACATCGGCGGCGGCGTGCCCAACGGCAAGAAGTTCAAGGCCGCCCAGACCGGCGGTCCCTCCGGCGGCTGCATCACCGAGGAGAATCTGGACGTTCCCATCGATTACGAGTCCCTGATGGCCATCGGCTCCATGATGGGCTCCGGCGGCCTGATCGTCATGGACGAGGACAACTGTATGGTCGAGATGGCGAAGTTCTTCCTTGAATTCACCGTTGACGAGTCCTGCGGTAAGTGTACTCCCTGCCGTGTAGGTACCAAGCGTCTGTTAGAGCTCTTAGATAAAATCACTCAGGGTAAGGGTACTCTTGAGGACGTTGACCGCCTTGAGCAGCTCTGCTACTACATCAAGGAAAACTCCCTCTGTGGTCTCGGTCAGACTGCTCCTAACCCTGTTCTCTCTACCCTCAAGTTCTTCCGCGATGAGTATATTGCTCACGTTACCGAAAAGCGCTGTCCTGCAGGTGTTTGTAAGGATCTCCTTTCCTTCTCCATCGATAAGGAAAAATGTATCGGCTGCGGACTTTGTGCCCGTAACTGTCCCGTCAGTGCCATCACCAAGACCGACTATACAGCCCCCGGTCACAAGCTTCCTTCTTACGAGATCGATGCTGACAAGTGTATCAAGTGCGGTGTTTGTGTAGGCAACTGTAAGTTCAAAGCAGTAGAGAAGAAATAAGAAAGGAGCCAATTAACAATGGATATGATTAATTTAAAAATTAACGGCATTGCCGTAGAAGCACCCAAGGGCTCCACAGTTTTAGAGGCTGCCCGTATTGCAGGTATAGAAATCCCCACCCTTTGTTATATGAAAGAAAAGAACGAGATCGGCGCTTGCCGTATCTGTGTTGTTGAAGTTAACGAGGGCAGAGGTTTCCGTATCGTTACCTCCTGCGTATACCCCGTAAGCGAGGGTATGGAGGTTCTCACCAATTCCGAAAAGGTTCAGAAGGCCCGCAAGACCACTCTGGAGCTTATCCTTTCTACCCACGAGAAGAAGTGTCTTTCCTGTGTTCGCTCCACTAACTGCGAACTGCAGAAGCTCTGCCGTGACTACGGCGTAGACGAGACCTCCTTCGGTGGCTTCAAGCGTGAGTTTGAGCTTGACTATTCAACTCCTCACCTTGTTCGTGACAACAATAAGTGTATCCTTTGCCGTCGCTGTGTTGCCGCTTGTCAGGAGCAGTACGTTGGCGTTATCGGTGCTAACGACCGTGGTATCGACACCAACATCGGCACTCCCTTCAACGAGCCCCTGAGCGATTCTCCTTGTATCTCCTGCGGTCAGTGTACTGCTGTATGTCCCACAGGTGCTCTCACCGAGCGTGACGACACCGACAAGGTTTGGGCTGCTCTTGCTGACCCCAGCAAGCACGTTGTTGTTCACACCGCTCCCTCCATCCGCGTTACTCTCGGCGAGTGCTTCGGTATGGAAATCGGTTCTAACGTAGAGGGCAAAATGGTTGCCGCTCTCCGTCGCCTTGGCTTTGACAGAGTATTCGACACCAACTTTGCCGCCGACGTAACCATCGTTGAAGAGGCAAACGAGCTTGTTGAGCGTATGAATAACGGCGGAGTTCTGCCTATGATTACCTCTTGCTCACCGCGTTGGGTTAAGTTCTGCGCATACTACTATCCCGATATGATCAACCACCTCTCCAGCTGTAAGTCTCCTCAGCAGATGGCAAGTGCTATCATCAAGACCTACTACGCTGAAAAGATGGGCATTAAGCCTGAGGATATCTTCGTAGTTTCCGTTATGCCTTGTACCGCCAAGAAGTTCGAGATCCGTCGCGACGATCAGAACGCTTCCGGCGACTTTGATACCGACGTTGCACTCACCACCCGTGAGCTTGGTCGTATGATCGACCGTGCAGGTATCAAGTTCACCGCTCTCCCCGACGAAGAGTTTGACTCTCCCTTGGGCGACGATACAGGTGCTGCAGTTATCTTCGGTGCTACAGGTGGTGTTATGGAGGCTGCTCTCCGTACCGCTGACGACTGGCTCACCGGCAAGGATAACACCGAAATCGACTTCACCGCTTGCCGTGGTACCGAGGGTCTCAAAGAGGCTTCCGTTGAAATCAACGGCACAGTAATCAAGGTTGCCATCGCTTCCGGTGCTGCAGCTGCAAAGGTTGTTATGGACAGAATGAAGGACGGCACTGCCGATTGGTCCTTCGTTGAAATTATGGGTTGTCCCGGCGGCTGTGTAAACGGCGGCGGTCAGCCTATCCAGCCTCAGTCTGTTCGCGATACAGTAGACCTTAAGGCAGTTCGCGCCAAGGCTCTCTACGACCAGGATGCAGGTATGGCTATCCGTAAGTCCCACGAATCTCCCGTTGTAAAGATCCTTTACAGCGAGTGGTACGAAGGCTACGGCTGTGAGAAGGCTCACCACCATCTCCACACTTCCTACGTTGCAAGAAAGAAGTACAACGTATAATCTAACCAGAATCAAAAATCCGCCTCCCTGCGAGGCGGATTTTTTATATTACGCATAAAGTAATTCTTGCAATCGGGTATACCTTATAATATAATGAAATCAGAAAATAAAACTTTGTGAGGCGATGGAAATGTTTTACAAAAAGAACACCGAAAAAGTTTTGAGCAAGGAGCTCTTTAAGAACCCCACCTCGGAGTATCGTGGCACCCCTTTCTGGGCGTGGAATTGCGAGCTTGAAGAGGAAGAGTTGCTTCGACAGATTGAGATTTTTAAGGAAATGGGTCTGGGCGGTTTTCATATGCACGTGCGCTCAGGTCTTTCAATCCCTTATCTCGGTGAGGAGCATATGGCTTTGGTTAAATCCTGTGTTGAAAAAGCCCGCCGCGAGGATATGATTGCATATCTTTACGACGAGGATCGCTGGCCCTCGGGATCTGCAGGAGGTTTGGTAACCAAGTTGGATGACGACTACCGTCAGAAGGAGCTTCGCCTGACCGTAACACCCTATGTTGAAGCCAACAAAACCTTCACTTTAGAAGGCGCTGAGGGGATGAGAGCGAGAACCGAGGAAGGTGAACTCATCACCTGCTTCGACATAGTTCTCGATGAAAAGGGTTATCTTAAATCCTACAAGCAGATTGGCGAAAATGATGAGGCAGAGGGCACCAAGTGGTATGCCTATTTTGACTACACCGCCAAACGCACCTGGTTCAATAATCAGTCCTACGTGGACACCCTTTCCAAAGCTGCAATGGACAAATTTATCGACATTACATACGAAGCCTACGATAAGACCTGCGGCAAGGATTTCGGTGATTTGGTTCCCTCTATCTTCACCGACGAGCCCCAGGTTGCAATAAAGGGCAAGATGGCTTATGCCACCGATACCGAGGACGTAACCATGCCCTGGACCAACGACTTTGCTGAAACCTTCAAAGCCGCCTACGGCGAGGATATAATCGCAGGCATTCCCGAGCTTTTCTGGGAGCTTCCCGAGGGCAAGGTTTCCACCATCCGTTACCATTACCACGACCACGTTGCCGAGCGTTTTGCAGAGGCTTTTGCCGACAACTGCGGTAAATGGTGCCGTGACCACGGACTTATGCTGACAGGTCATATGATGGAGGAACCCACCCTACACTCCCAGACCCACGCTATAAGCGAGGCAATGCGACACTACCGCGGCTTCGATATGCCGGGTATTGATATGCTCTGCGACAGCTACGAATTCACCACCGCCAAGCAGACCCAATCCGCCGTGCATCAATACGGCAGAGAGGCTATGATGTCCGAGCTTTACGGTGTAACAGGCTGGGACTACGATTTCCGCGGTCATAAGCTTCAGGGCGACTGGCAGGCGGCACTCGGTGTAACCGTTCGTGTACCCCATCTTTCTTGGGTTTCTATGAAGGGTGAGGCAAAGCGTGACTACCCAGCCAGCATCCACTATCAGTCCTCCTGGTACAAGGAATACAGCAGGGTAGAGGACCATTTTGCCCGAGTTAACACCGCAATGACCCGCGGTAAGCCTGTTGTTAAGGTGGGTATTATTCACCCAATCGAGAGCTATTGGCTCCATTGGGGTACCAACGAGCATACCATCGACGTTTGTGAGGCAATGGACAAGAAGTTTCAGGAAACCGCCCAGTGGTTGGTAAAAGGTCTTATAGATTTCGACTACATCTGCGAATCCACCCTGCCCGATTTGTGTGAGGTGGGCACTGCCCCCTTGAAGGTTGGCGAAATGGAATACGACGTTATTCTGGTTCCCGAGTGCGAAACCCTCCGCTCCACCACCTTGGAAAGACTCGAAGCCTTCCGCAAGGCGGGCGGCAGACTTATATTCTTAGGTGCTGCTCCCACCCTCGAAAACGCAACCCCCTCCAACCGCGGCAAGGAGCTTTATGAAAGAAGCGAAGCCGTGGGCTATACAAAGATTAATCTGCTGAATGCCTTAGAGGATGCACGACTTGTTTCTGCCCGCTATTCCAACGGTGAAACCGCCGAGAAATTCTGCCACAGTCTCCGTCGTGACGGTGACAAGCTTTGGGTGTTCATAGCTCAAAGCGAGCTTCCCTACAATAAGGACGTGTCCCAATGCTTCAACACTAACATCTCCTTAAAAGGCAACTACAAGGTAACCCTTTGGAACACCCAGAACGGTGAAACCGAGGAACTGCCCTGCAGCTATAAGAACGGATGCACCGTTGTCAACCGCGATATATACGACCATGATAGCCTTCTCCTTTGCTATGAGGAGGGCAAATCAGAGGTTACAATAGCAGAAAAGGAAGAAAAGGAACCCATCGTTTTGACAGTTCCCTCCGAGGTGGAATATAGCCTTAACGAGCCCAACGTCTGCCTTTTGGATATTGCCGAATACCGCAGTGACGATACTCCATATCGCTCTGAGGAAGAGATATACAGACTGGACAATCTTCTTCGCAAAGAGTTGGGAATGCCCATCCGCCACGGTTCTTATGCTCAGCCTTGGGTACAGCCTGCCGAGCCTCCCGTTCACACCGCCTCCCTCCGCTTCCGTGTAGAAAGTGAGATAGAGCTCCCCAACGTCAAATTTGCTTTGGAGGATGCCGATATTGCCGAGGTCGTTTTCAACGGAGAGAAAATCACCGCGAAGCCCAGTGGCTGGTATGTGGATAAGAGCATAGGTGTCCTGCCCTTAGGAACCCTCCGCAAGGGTGAAAACATAATCGAAGTAACCCTGCCCTTTGGTGTGAGAACAAACCTTGAATGGTGCTATCTCTTGGGCGAGTTCGGTGTTAAGGTTGCAGGCAAGAAGAAGGTTATCACAGATAAACCTCAAAAGCTTTGCTTTGGTGATATAACCCGTCAAGGTTTGCCCTTCTACGGCGGCGAGGTAACCTACAAGCTCCCAGTGAAAACAAGCGGCGGCAAGGTTATTTTCAATGCTCCCCACTACCGCGGAGG
>JAZNQM010000060.1:0-22662 GCA_045590175.1 Acutalibacteraceae bacterium
GCCGTGCGGCCGGGGGGCCCCTCCCGTTTTGCTGTTCTTGTACGTAATGTTTAAAAATTGCCTAATATCCTAAAGCGACAAGGAATTGTACAGTATTTCCTAATTGCACAAATTACGCGGTTTTTTTGTCAAGTGACTACATCCTTTGTTGGCAAAACTCACGAATTTTATCATAATGCCCAAATTTTCTTGACATATTTTTTTCAAAATTATATAATATATGTATAGATTTTGTAGTTTTTTTGGAGAGAGGTAATGTTATGCCGGAATTTAAGATTAGCGAAGAACGGCAAATCCTAATTAAAGAGTTGATTGGCGAACTCCCTAAGTTTAGAAAACAGCTTCGCATTTCGCAGAGCGAGTTGGCTGGCAAAATCGGCAAGAGCAGGCAGACTATTTCTGATATAGAGAGAAATGTCGCCCCTATGGGATGGGACACATATCTTGCCATTATCAAGGTCTTGGAGGTAAATGGTCTTATTCAGGAAAACACGGACTTTAATTATAAAGACCGTTTGAACGGAATCTTGAAAATTACCCACTAACCAAGAAGCAGGGACAGACATTCTTTAAGTGTTGTGTTAGACGCAACAAGAACAAAACCGAGCAAAGTGCAGTAGCGCTATTGCCCGGCTTTTTCTTTTTATGACCATAGGAGTACTTAAACCTGCCACACTAATAATTTTGTGGAGCATCAGCTGTAGGTATGGTATATTCAGATGTATAATCGGGGAAACCTATAAAGAGAAAATATCCGACTTAAAGGGAGAATTATATGTTTAATATACTGTTCCGCACGATGGTTTTGTATCTGCTTGTAGTGTTTGCAATGCGTATAATGGGTAAGCGACAGATAGGGGATATGCAGCCCTCGGATTTGGTTGTGACTTTACTCATATCCGAAATTGCCGCTATTCCGATTCAGGATCCTTCTAACCCGTTGCTTTTGGCAATCGTGTCAGTTTTTGTGCTTATAATACTCGAAATTGTAATATCAGTAATAGCAATGAAAAGTCATTTTGTAAACACTTTAACAAACGGCAGGTCGGCATTGGTTATAAACAAAGGAAAAATCGACGGAAGAGTTATGAAAAAACTGCGAATTACGGTACCTGATTTGGTGGAGCTCTTAAGAATACAAGGAATATTCGATATTAACGAGGTGGAATATGCGTTACTCGAAAGCAACGGTGCATTAAGCGTTTTGCAAAAGCCTTATTATCAGACGGCAACAAAAGGGGATATCTGTAAGCAGCCCGACGAAGGTAGCTTTCCGTCTTTGGTTATTAGCGACGGTAAAATACTAAATAGAGGACTCGCCAACATCGGCAAAACAAAAGAGGATGTTATTAAAATATTAAATGCAAAAAAAGTTAACACAGAGGATGTATTTATGATGGTGTTGGATTCAAAAGGTGAAAACACAATAATTCGAAAAGGTGATATGAAATGAGAAGATTGTGGGCTGCGGTTGTTTTAATTGCTATAACTTTAGGGATATGCTTTTTTAATAGATATTACCTTAATAAGGTATACGAAGAAACAGGCAGATACGTTAAAAAGATATCATCACTATATAAAAAAGAGAAATACTCTGATGCTGTGTTTACTGCAAATGAATTGGAAAACAGCTGGAAGAACAATGAGAAGGTATTAGAAAAGTTAATTTCCGAGGATAAACTTGAAAGCGTCAGGGTAATCATATCCGAGCTGCCAAACTTGGCTAAGGACAAGAGTCACGAGTTTTCAATACACTTGAAGAAGCTTACAGAAACCTTAGAACACATTCTCGAAAAAGAAGAACCTCGACTGTATTGAAATATCAAAAAATTAAAACTGCTCAAAATCTAAAAATATTTTTTTGAAAACACTTGACAAACCGCTGAAATAATGTATAATAGTACTTGCTGTTGGGAAATAAGCAGCAAATTAAATATGATGGAATTGTGTAATGGTTGGCAGAACTCACCTGTGGTTGTTCCAAAACTTTTGCAATTCAATAGATAGCGGAATTGTGTAACGGTAGCACGACAGACTCTGACTCTGTTTGTTGGGGTTCGAATCCCTATTCCGCTGCCAAAAGAAGCGAATGATTTAGATGACATCTAAATTGTTCGCTTCTTTCAATTGTTTGAGGGCTTTTTGCAAAAATCAGTTTTGAAACAAAAGGGTAGATGCCAAGCGGTTTTAAACCAGACTTGAACCAGAGAGAGCAGGTATTATACACATGATCTTATCTTGACAAACAAGAATAGTTATAGTATTATAGAAATAAATTCTGATAATTATAATATATATAGAAATAAATTCCGAAAGAGAGAAAAAATATGGTTATTGCAAAAATACATAATGTGTTTAAAAATCTTACAGAAACAGAGCAAAAGATCGCGTCTTATATTTTAGAATTTCCCGAAAAGATTGTTAATATGACATCAAAAGAGCTTGCAAGTGCCTGTGGTACAGTTCCGTCAGCGGTTAATCGCATGTGTAAATCTATTGGAGTGGAAGGCTTTGCGAAATTGAAAATTTCTTTGGCTGCCAGAGTTGGACAGGAAGGTCACAATGAAAAGTACATTCCATTTGATAAAGAAGATACTCCAAAGATGATTTTCAATAAGGTTTTTAATTCGGGCATAAATACTCTTAAAAACACCTATCAAATGATTGATTTTTCAAAAATAGATGAAATATCAAAAAGATTTGCATCAGCGCAACGCATTTTTATATTCGGCGTGGGTACATCTTCTGTGGTTGCAGTTGATGCAGCGTATAGGTTTTCTCAACTTGATGTTCAGGCGTATGCTTACACAGACATTTTACAGATGAATGTTATGGCAAACAATATGAAAAACGGCGATGTTGCGTTTGGAATTTCGCACAGTGGAAGAACAAAAGCAGTTGTTGATGCAATGCGCTCTGCAAAGCAAGCGGGTGCGACAACGATAGCATTAACCAGTTTTACGAAAAGTCTTTTATATACAGAGAGCGATTATTCAATTTCGGTGTATGCTGATGAAAAAAATTATCCTGTCGAAGCTGTATCAGCCCGTATAGCACATATGTGTGTAATTGACGCGCTTATGCTTTCAATAGCTTCTCTTAATTACGAAGATTATTCAAAACATATTTCTTTAAGAAATTCAGCACTAGATGATATACGATATGGAATGTGAAAGGGGTAAAAATATGGAAAATAAAGTTATTTTAATTTCAATTGACGGTATGCGTCCCGATGGACTTATAAAATGTAAAAATCCTTATGTTGATGAGCTAAAGAAAATGGCATCTTATACGTTTGAAGCAAGAACAGTATTTCCGTCTGTTACACTTCCTTGCCATATGTCAATGTTTCATAGCGTTCCACCGGAAAGACACGGAACGACCACTAATACATATATGCCGCAGGTGCGACCGATTAGCGGTTTGTTTGAACAGTTAGAAAGCGCAGATAAGGTATCTGCTATGTATTATGGTTGGGAACCGATTCGGGATGTAGCCAGACCGGGATCTCTTACGGAATCCGGATATACAAATGCGTATTCATTTGGTCATACTGATGCAATGTTAACCGACAGAGCACTTAGCTATATTAAGGTAGCAAAGCCTGATTTTGTGTTTCTTTATATGGTTGAAACAGATGAAAAGGGAGGGCATGACAACGGATGGATGAGTGAGGTATATCTTGCTTATATTAACCGTGCAATCAGCAATGTTCAAAGAGTGATTGAAGAAACAAACGGAGAATATACCGTAATTGTAACAGCCGATCACGGTGGGCATGATAGAGCACATGGAAGCGATATGTATGAGGATATGACAATACCAATGTTTTTTCATGGTCCGCAATTTGTACCCGGCAGAGAGTTTAGTGGTGTAAGTATTCTTGACATAGCGCCGACAATAGCTGATATTATAGGAGTTACCCCGGCAAAAGAATGGGAGGGGAAGTCGCTGATCAGCGTAAAATAAACAAATGAATGTTTTTATATCTACATTAAATCAAATCGTTTTTCTTTTTGGATTTATAATCATAGGGTACATACTGGTTAAGTGCAAAGTGTTGTCTGAAAATTCATCATCTGTTTTATCAAAACTTGAAAATACCGTTTTTATACCGGCGCTGGTTATGAGTACGTTTATAGAAAACTTTACCATAGAAAAAATTAGTGCTTCTTGGAAGTTGTTGGTAATAAGTTTTCTTTTAGCGTTTGTTGCAATACCGATTGCAATTTTAACCTCTAAATTAGTTACAAAGGATAAATACATTCAAAAGATTTATACCTACGGCTTATCTTTTTCAAATTTTGGATTTATGGGGAATGCGGTTGTCAGCACCGTTTTTTCTGATGTTTTTTTTGAATATCTCATTTTCACACTGCCGCTGTGGGTGCTTATCTATGTTTGGGGTGTGCCAAGACTTCTTATAACGGATACGGCTAAAAAGCAAACATTTAAGGATAGTTTAAAATCATTTGTTAATCCAATGTTTATTGCATTGATTATAGGAATTGTAATAGGGTTTATACGCATACCGCTTCCTCGGTGGATTGTGTCAATTATAAATGTATCAGGTGATTGTATGTCCCCAATTGCTATGATTTTAACTGGAATTGTGGTATCATCGGTTTCGCTGAAAGAAACATTTAAAAATATAAAAATATATATTGTTTCAATAATTAGACTTATTATTATCCCATTGATTTTCATTCTGATTGTTCCGCTTTTTAAAATGTCTGAAACAGCGTATATTTGTGCGTTATGCTCTTTGGCAATGCCGCTTGGATTAAATACAATCGTTATTCCGAGTGCTTGTGGTAAGGATACTTCGGTTGCAGCAGGAATGACGGTTATTTCTCATTTGCTCGCTGTTATAACGATTCCTATTATTTTTACAATTATGAAGTAAGTATATCTATAATTCTGCTTTGCAGAGAAATTGTAAAATATGTAGGGGTTCGAACACATAGGTCAAAAATTCAAAGGGCATCGAATTTGTGCTACCTTTCCAAAAAATCCAAGTCTTCGGACTTGGATTTTTTATTTGTGAAAAAGTAATATAGTTCGACTTATGGCGATAAAACCAATATGAATCGGATATAAGCAACTTGATTTTCTTGCTAAAGTAAATTATGATTAGAAAAACAATTTAATGATGGTGTAAGGAGTACTATATGAAGCTTGTGAAGATAATTGCGATAATCAGCATCGCTATTAATTTTTTATTAGCTGCACTGCTTGTTCATTCTTATTGTAAAACAAATGACATAAGTAGTGAAACAGAGCAGAGCAACTTGACGATTACAGAGTATAGTTTTTCGCAGATTGGCGAGTTAATTAGTGAAATCGATGGATATGAGATAATAGACTTTAAGCACTCTAAAACAAAATATGGCGACCTTGTTTTGTTAGAACTTATTCTTAATCAAGATAATGAGAAGTTTACGCGAAAGTTAGAGTCGAGTGGTTTTGTGTTGAGTGAAAGTGTAGAATCCACAGATTATATTACTTTAGAAGGAGCACGCAATAACTATAGCGAGGACTTTTGGCAACAAATTAGTTCTACGCAAGGTGAAAATGCAAACTCTTGTTTGGAAACTATAAGTAATGTATATACGAAATACACTAACGCACCCTTAAAAGAGGATGTTATGAATCGCTATTGTTGTCGGGTATTCATATTAAAAGATGAAACAATTTGTATTGTTGTGTTAAATATGTGACAGCTAAAATTATGCGTTAAAACAAAATGATATTTAAAGATTAGAGAAAAATTTTATTTAAGAGGCCCCGATTTGATTATTCGGGGTCTTTTGGTTGTTTTGTTGTAGATAAAAAGCGGATTACTACTTGATTTTTTTAGATCAGGATATATAATACAGGTGGAGAATATTCTTTTGAAAATTAACTAAAGAAAATTTTAGAATATTTCATACACTATAAAAGATTTACACTAAAAAACTTATATTGTAAAATTAAAATGGTGTAACGGATAATAGGGGGACTTAATATGAAAACCTACCTTCGGCACGGTATACATAATGTAGTTGATGTTAAGGAGTTTTTGGCTCTTGAGTATCTGGACTTTGAGGGCAGATACAAGGAGTACGTTGAAAAGCACGACTTCTGGGAAATTTGTTATGTTGAGCAAGGCGAAATAACCCTGACCATTGAGAATACAAATTTTCAGCTTGTAGAAAATCAACTTATGATTATTTCCCCTAACAGGCACCATTCATATCGTTCGGAAAGTGGAAATAAATCCAAGGTTTTTGTTGTCTGCTTTGAAAGCTTTTCCGGCTCCTTGAAGCCTCTCGGTGAAAGGGTTTATTCGCCGGATGGCTGCGAGACCGATTGTATAAGCAGAATTAAGGAAGAGTGTGCTCTTACCTTTAGAATGAATGAAAACGACCACCTGGAGGTTTTGCCCGCTCCTGTTTTCGGCGGTCAGCAGGCATTGCTTCTGCAACTTGAATATCTGTTGATTTCCCTTGTTCGCAAGCTGTCTAACGAAAACTCCGGTATTGAGTTTTTAAAAGAGGAGAATTTCTACGAGGAGCTGACCGATGTGGTTATCAGATATCTTAGGGAGAATATATACCAAAAAATTTATTTGGACGATATTTGTCACCGTTTTAATTATTCCCGCTCCTTTCTTTGCAAAACCTTTAAGGAGCAAACCGGGGAGACCCTTATTTCCTACTTCAACAAGTTAAAAATCACCGAAGCCAAACGCATACTTCTTGAAACTTCAGATACTGTGACCTCCATTGCGGCGGCACTCGGCTTTAGTGAACTTAAATATTTTAATGTGCTTTTTAAAAGCCAAGTGGGTATGACCCCGCTGGAATATAGAACAAAGATGCGAAAGGTGGATAAAAATGTCAAAACTCATTGAGAAGCTTTGGAATTGGGGACACTTAGAAGGATCTCATAATGAAATCACAAAGCTTAATTGCGGTATGACACCCGAGGAATTTGGCGAGGTTTACGGAATAAAGAACTCCTTTATGGTGTCCTACGGCGGAAACATCCAACCTCCCTTTAGTCCTTTAGCAAAACGTTTTCGGGGGCTCAACCAGGTTATATGGTCGGTGCTGGGTGATTTTTCCACTCCTCTGCCAGAAGACCGCCTCGGTAACACAAACGATATAATCGAAGCACTGAAGTCGGGCGAGAACATCACAGGCGGAATTGTTGACGATTTCTTTTCGGAAGAAAGAATGGAGCGTTTTCCTCCCGAGGTTTTGATGGAAATAAAGCAGACCCTCAACCGCCACGGTCTTAAATTCTGGTGCGTTTTATATGCCCATCAGCTGGATTTCGATTTGGAGCCATATATGGACTGCTTCGACGGTGTAACCTTCTGGATTTGGCAGTGCAAAGACATCGTTAATATGGAGCAGTATCTTGAAATGCTTTCCGATATAGTTAAAGATAAACCCACTATGCTCGGCATATACCTTTGGGACTATGCAGGCGAAAAGCCGATGGATATTAAGCTTTTTGATAAGCAGATGTCCCATTATTTTTCCCTGATTCGTGAAAGGCAAATTGAGGGTGTTGTGTTCTGCTCTTCAACAGTGGGAGATGCAGACCTTGAAACCAACGCTCTTTTGAAAGCCTATATTAAAGAGCAGGGTCAGATTGAAATAGAGTAGGTGTCAAAATGATTGAAACAGTTTTAGGACCTATCGAGGGGAATGATTTGGGAGTAGTTTCTCCCCACGAGCACATCTTTATTGATATGCGTTCCTGCGTTGAACCGCCAAAGGGGGATACCATCCTTTTCTATTCTAAGCTCGTTGCCGAAAACCGAGGCGAGGTTTTCTCCGACCCTTATGCAATCCTTGATAATGCCCTTCTGGAAGGGGAGGAGGATGCGGTAAAGGAGTTGCAGGATTTCAAAAAGTGGGGCGGCACAACAATCGTTGACTGCACCCTTGACGAAATCGGCAGAGACCCTGAAGCCTTAAAAAGAGTCTCAGAAAAGACAGGGGTAAATATCATTCTCGGCTGCGGTCATTACTACCACAAAGCCCATTTCCCTTATGTTAAGGAGGCTTCGGTGGAAACCTTAGCCGATGAAATGCGAAAGGATATTCTTGAGGGTATCGGCGACAGCGGTATAAAGGCGGGGCTGATCGGCGAGATTGGTACCAGCGCCACGGTCACTGACGACGAGAAAAAAGTCCTTACAGCTGCAGGAATAGTGGCGGCAGAAACAGGCAAGGCGGTACACGTGCACACCGACCTGTATACAGAAAACGGTATCGACATAGTAAACATCTTGAAGGCAGAGGGTATGAGCCTTCAGAAAATATGTATCGATCACATAGATGTATGGCTTCGTCCCGATTATATCCTGAAGCTGCTGGATATGGGGGTATACGTAGAGTTTGATAACTTCGGCAAGGAATTTTATGTTTCCGAAAAACGACGCTTCTGCTATGACCTGGAGCGTATAAGACTGATGAAGCAGCTTATCGACCGGGGCTATAAAAATCAAATTCTGCTTTCCAACGACATCTGTCTTAAAACTATGTGGAGAAAATTCGGCGGCACAGGCTATTCCCACATTCTTCGCACCGTGAAGCTAATGGCAATGGAAAACGGCATAGACGAAAAAACCTATATGTCTTTGCTTATGGATAACCCAAAAAACTTTTTAATTTAAGGAGAATGCAAAATGAACTATCCCAAAATTGAAGCAAAAGAATACTTAGCCAGAGTAAATGCACTTCGCGAGAAAATGGTAGAAAACAACGTAGATTTGGTTGTGGGCTTTTCAAACCTTTTGGAAATCGGCATTGTCCGTTACTACTGCGGCTTTGCTCCCGTAAATGAAAGCTCCGCAATCGTTATCCCTGCAAGCGGCGAGGTCACTGTTTGCAGCGGTCAGGCATCCTTCGACTATTGTGAGGTGCAGAACGCTCTGCCCGACAGCCGAATTGCCATCCTTCCCGAAATCGGCGAGGTAAGTGGTTTTGAATACGATACCGAGGGTCAGCTTGATTTTGAAGAATTGTTCCAGCAGGTAAAGGCTCAGCATCCTAATATTAAGAAAATCGGCTTTATCGGTCGTCTTATTTTCCCTGCAATCATTATGACAAAGCTCAAAAAGGTTTTCCCTTTGGCTGAGATTGTTGACTTTGACGACGTTCACTATGAGCAGAGAATCCGCAAAAGCCCCGCCGAAATTGAAATCCTCAAAACCAACTGGAATATGGTTTCCGAGATGTTTGAGAATGTTGTGCCTAAAATTCAGGTTGGTATGACCGAAAGACATATCGAGGGTATGTTCGAAGCAGAAATGATGAGTCTTGGTGCCGAAAGCTACGTTCAGTCCTTCGCACCGATGGTGGCAACAGGACCTAAGAATTCATATATCAGTATGTGCAGAAATACATTAAGACAGATTGAGGAAAGCGAAATCATCAACCTTGCGGCAGGTGTTTGTTATGAGGGCTATAACGGTATAACCTGTAGCCCCTTGGTACTGGGTGAAATCCCCGAAAAGATTAAAGATGCTGTGCTTTGTGCTTACGAAGCCCTTAACTATGCCTCCTCTAAAATGACCGCAGGCACACCTTGCGACGTTGTTCTTAATGCCTATACCGATTATCTTACTAAATATGGCTACATCGACTATTGCCCCTACGGAAGCCTTCACAGTACAGGTATGTTAGAGTGTGAGGCTCCCACCTTTACAGTGGACAACAAGCGTGTTGTTGAAGAGAATATGGCAATCTGCATCGATGCCTATTTTAAGGGTATGGAGTGGGGTTCCTTCCGTGTAGAGGACTGCTACCTCATTACCAAGGATGGTGCCCGCCGTATGACTATATACAATGACAAGGCTATCCCCAAGATTTTCGGCTCTAAATAAGGAGGAAAAGAAATGGCAATCGGAAAAAATAATTGGGTCTTTTGTGACGGCTACCTTCCGCCCCACGGTGACAACCCCGAATTTGAGGGCCACGAGGCTTTAATGCTCACAAATCTTAACGACGAAAAGGCAAATATAGAACTGACCTTTGTATTTGAGGACAGAGAGCCCGAGTCGGGAATTTTCGTAGAGCTTGACGGAATGAGAACCACCTGCATCCGTCTGGATAAACCCATGGGTGACAAGGGTTTTAGGTTAGGTGAGTCTGTGCAGTATACCGTGTGGGTAAAGAGTGACATCCCCATCTGTGCCTGCTTCGGCAGACTTGACGTAAGGCAAACCAATATGGCTTATTACAGCGTTGAGGGTTATTCTTTTTAGAATAGATTCTAAATTAAAGCTACAAGCTTTACTCTAGTCAAAATAGAGACAAGAAGCGTTGAATTTGAGCCTGTTATATGCTAAAATTACCTTGGAGGTATGCTTATGACAGTTTTAGTAATATCCTGCCATCCCGACGATATGGAGATAGCCTGTGCAGGCACCCTTCTTAAATGCAAGGATAGGGGAGACCGCGTGGTGGTTTGCCATCTGTCCAGCGGGAATTTAGGCCACGAAATTATCCCCCCCGACGAGCTTACGGTAATGCGTGCCAAGGAGGCTCAACGCAGCGGTGAAATCGGCGGTTTCGAGGTGATTTACGGCGGCTTTAACGATTTAGACATCTACGACAATAACAAGGAAGCCCGTGATAAGGTTGTGGATGTAATCAAAAGGGTGAACCCCGATTTCATCATCACCCACGACCCCGAGGATTATATGCCCGATCATGTGGCAACCTCTAAGTTAGTGTTTGATGCTTCCTTTGCCGCTACCCTTCCTAACTATCACACACCGCACGAGGGACGTGCAAAAATGGTGCCGATATTCTATATGGACACCCTTTGCGGTGTGAACTTCAATCCCACTGAATATGTGGACGTTTCCCCCTACATAGATAAAAAACTTCAGATGTTGGAGTGCCACGAATCCCAGATTGTCTGGATGCGTGACCACGACCACATCGACTTTCCCGATATGGTAAAGACCTGCTGTCGCTACCGCGGTTTCCAGTGCGGTGCCGACTTTGCCGAGGGCTTTCGCCAATGTCAGGTATATTTAAAGGGCACCACCAAACGCTATCTACCCTGATAGAATAACAGGTTTAAGAAACAAGAAAGGAGAATAACTATGAATTTTAACTCTACCGTAAAAGGCTCAGCTTTGGAGGGCTTCTATCCCGCAGGCTGGGATTTCGAGAAAATCGACGCTTGCATTGATGCCCCCGAAAAAATTCTCGAAAGACAGCCCCATTGGAACGAGGGCTTCAACCCTATCAAGTGCGACGGTCTTGCCGAGTTTGAAACCTATATGGGTCACGAAATTGCAATGCAGATTAAATCGGCCCGTGAAAAGGGTGAGAAGATTGCCTTCATTCTCCCCGTTGGACCTATGGGTATGTATAAGTGGGTGGTATACTTCATTAAGGAGTGGGGAATCCCCTGTGATCACGTATACACCTTCAATATGGACGAATGGGCAGACGGTGAGGGAAACACCCTGGAACCAACCAACACCGGCTCTTTTCAATACGCAATGGAGCAGGCTCTCTTTAATCCCTTGGGCGAGCTCACTGTCCCTAAAAGTCACAGAAACTTTGCCACCAAGGAAAATCTTCCCACATACCCCGAGAAGATAGGTTCCTTAAAAGGCGAGGGAGCAAAGCTTGTGCTGGTATATGGCATCGGGAGAATGTGTCACATCGCCTTCTGGGTGCCCACCTTCGCCGCAGACTATGACTCTGTCGCTGAATGGGAAAAGGCACCCTACAGAATAGGTGCAAAGATTCACCCATTAACCGTTGAGCAGAATGCCTTGACCAGCTTTAAATCAAGAACTACATTGGTTCCTTGCCGTGCCAATACCATTGGTCCCGGTCTGTTTTTAAAGGCAGACTATGCCATCGGTGGTGCAGACGGCACCCTTGGTCGCGGTATGCAGTGGCAGGGAATGTCTCTTTGGATGACCCTTCGCTACGGTGCCACACCCTGGATAACCTCCTCATATATTCCAACCCTTCCGGGCAGGCTTTTCTTCCTTAAGGATTTGGCAGGACCGCTGGAGGCTGAATGCAATTAAATGTTTTTAGGACTGCTCTGAACGCCCACACCCCATAGGGATGTATTTCCTTAAAAAGTGAAATTTTCGTGCCATAATGTGTTAAAAACCTCCGATACGCGTCAGCGTTATCGGAGGTTTTTGCCTTTTCTGTCATTGAAAATTTTCTTTTTAAGGTGCTTCGCAGTTTCGTAGGTACAGAAATTTTCCTGTATTTAAGCCATAAAATATAGAAAGGCTGTCGCCTTTCGAGGCTTTAGGCAACAATACAGGGAATTTTGTTCGAGAAACAAATACTGCCCTATGAGGCGTGGGCGAACGAGGCAGTCCTAAATTTTTTGGAAAATAATTTAGGAAAATTTGACTCTGGGTCGTATAATATATGAAGCTTAGCTTTAGGAGGTAATAATATGAAAAAACTTGTATCTACTTTATTGGTCCTTATCGTTGCTGCTTCGGGCATCATGACCCTTTCTGCCTGCGGTAGAAAAAGTGTAAGCCTTAACGCGGGAGTTAAGGAGGAGGTTGAGTATTCCTACAAATACGACGATATGGAAGCCACCGAGGATTCGGTTGCTCCCGAAAACTCTACCTCAGCCAGCGGTACCGATGTGTCAACAAAGAACAATACTGTCAGCACTAACCGTAAAATTATCGAAACCATAGACCTAACTCTGCAGACCAAGGAGTTCGACAAGCTGATAGACAAAATCAACGCTAAAGTGTCGGAGCTGGGAGGCTATATAGAAGCCAGCGAAGTCGACGGCAGAGAAATAGGTTCGTATAATTCCCGCTGGGCAGAAATTACAGCGAGAATACCCTCCAAAAAAAGCGGTAAGTTTGGCGACTACATATCGAAAAACAGCGTTGTTGTAAGTCGTGCAGTTTCTACTGAGGATGTAACGCTGCAATATGTGGATAACGAAAGCCGTGTCAAGGCACTGGAAGCCGAGAAGAAATCCCTCGAAAAGCTTTTGGAAAATGCCGCAAGCGTAGAAGATATAATCTCCGTCCGCAGTCAGCTGACCAACGTTATTTATGAGATTGAGACCTTAAAATCGCAGCTACGTACCTATGACAATCTCGTCGACTACACCACCGTAAACATCACAGTAAACGAGGTAGAACGCACCGAAATTGTTGAGAAGCAAAGTGTATGGCAGGAAATCGGCAACAACCTAAAAAACAACTTTGGCGATATGTGGGCAGCAGTCGTGACAGCCTTTGTATTCGTGGTGAGTGCAATTCCGTTTCTTGCTCCCATCGGTATCGTGGTGGGGTCGATAATAGTTATTATTCGTGTTAAAGACAAACGAAAGACTAATAAGAATACAACACCGCAGGAAAATAACAAATAATAAAACCGAGTATTGACTTCCAAAAGAAAATAGCACTTGACTTATCAATGTGTCAAGTGCTATTTTTCTATTTTAATTACATCGCCAATATCGCAATTCAAAGCCGCACAAATTCGTTCTAAGATATGACAATCATATCTTTTTACTTTGTTTTTGTAATAGTTGTCTATTATCTGGTATTGTATACCAGTTCGCTTTGACAGTTCGTATCTGGTGACATTCAGCTCTTTCAAGGTTTTGTCTAAGCAAATTTTAATCACACAATCACCTCTATTACTATTTTAATGATTTAAAAAACTCTTGACAATTCGTTTATATAAGTATATACTTATATAAGGATATAATTTTAGGGGGTTATCTTATGCAAAGAATAAAATTTTTGTTAGTTGTTATTGGTGGTGTATTGGCGGCATATAGTGCAAAGAATATGCCACCGGCGTTGGTTTTTCTTGTGGTTGTGTTAGGCGGCCTGCTTTTGGGTATGTCAATCCTATTTAGCTCTTGTGTATATGGCGGTGAAATTTGGGGAATTAAAATTCCATATTCAAAAAACGGTTCAATAATCAAAGTATTGAGTTTCTTCGGTTTGATTTTTGGTGGTTATGCCGCAGTAACGACAATCATCGGTATTGCTGTTTCATTGGCTTCATTCAGTTTGGTGAAAATTGTTATATATCTATTTTGTTTTATACTTCCTCTTGCAATAGGTCCGATGATTGCAAAAAAGATATCAGAGGTGTATTTGGTAGCAAAGTCAGACAATGCGATGATTCTTGAACAGATTGATTTGTTTAAACGGATTGATAATAATATTCATAATGCAAGCAGCTTTGTTGTTGGATTTGAAGGTATTGCATTATTCAATTCCGCAACATATTGCTATGCTGTATACAGATATGAAGACTTTCAGTTAGGCGAATTAGCAACGCCGGAGCAGGTTGCGTTGGTAGGTACATATTTTGTCCAAAAATATCACCAAAACTACACTTTCAAGGTGGATGTGGAAGTAATTCCCGGTGAGCCGGGTCAAACTGTTGTTGCTGTGGGAACCGGTGGCATAGGAATTGCAAGAATTCAGGGTACACCTGACACTCGACTTTTCAGAAGTTATATCTTTACAAGGAAATAACACAGATAATAAGTAGTTGTTCAAAAGGTAGAAGCACGACCCATTTGTAGGTCGTGCTTCTTTCTGCGTTTGAAAACAGGAACATAATATTTGCTTGTGTTCACAAACTATAAAGTTCAGTAATCAATCACTATTGACTCGTGACATTGGAGCCTCGGCAGTGTGAACTTCAAAACTCCGTTTTGCAGGGTGAATTCTAAGTCCTCGTCACTAACACCCAGATAAACCCTCTTAACCTGTTTTTCTGTTTTAAGGCTGACCGAAATATTGTATATCGGCATTATGTCCTCAATGATTTCTGCACATCCACGTTTTACGGGACTGACATAAACCATATTGATACAGTAGCGGCTTTTCTTTGGCTGGTCGATCATAGTGCATCTGCCAAGCGAACCCATACCCTCAATTTTGAGAGAATTGTCGTGAATGAGATTCAAAGCCAGCATAAAGTAACGCTTGTGGTAAAGAGAACCAAACTCAAAATATTGACGGGGCAGACGGTGTGCTGCATAAACTACGTTACCTTTTTTTGCAATGGCGGGATAATGATGTGAATCCTTGTTGTGAGGAGTGTTTTTATGACCGCAGAAATGAGCGTAGGTACGTCTGAAATAAGGTGTTATAAATTCTGCAAAAATCTCTGAATCCAGATTCTCAGTTCTTATGGCGGGAAGGTTGCAAAGCATAGGAGCATCGGGTATTCCGTTGGTGGGAGCCGAGGGGAGAAGGTAATCGCAATCATATTCTGACTCGCCTAAGAAATTAAGACCGCAATCAATCTGGAACTCGCCGTCTTTCACTAAGGAATCTCCAAAGAACAATACCTTGCCACCATTTGCTATATACTCATTAAGTGCGGCAACACCGCTATCATTAAGTACTACACCCTCGCCTACAATAACGGTACTAAAAGCACTGAAATTATAGTTTGTTACGATGTCGTAGTCCAGCTGGTTTTCCAGCAGTATGTTGGAAATACCTTCGTTGGCATCGGCGGTTTCCTTTTTGTCGGAAATCAAAATACCGATGTCGCATTTGGTTTTGCCGCCGTAGCAGAAGGGGGCGATCTGTTCGAGGTAATCATAGGCGAAACCTATGTTGCGATAGGTCTCGGTTTCCATTTCTCCGTCGGGATGCATATGGTCACCGATGGAACAACCTGCACCGTATGTAGCCATAGTTGCAATTTCCGCCTTCAGCGCCTCCTTACACTTGAAGCCGCCGAACTCACCCCAGTCAAGGTGAAATTTACCGGTCATACCAAGGAAGGGCTTACCCAACTTTGCAAAATATTTTGCCCTCATTGGGAATTTGTCGTAGCCGCCCCAGGCAGTGGGCAGATCCTCCATCTCGTAATGGGTCTGATAATCGCGGTAATGGGGTTTATATTGGTCTGCACCGCCGGAGTTGAAGAAGATGGTAGCGTTGGGGTGATACTTCTTCATAATCTTCATACACTTATCCATAAATGCAGAACGCTTGATAATAAAATACTTCTTAGCATCCTCTTCGTTTTGGGGGTCGAGACCCATTTCCTTCATACCTTCTTTGCATCTTTCACAGTAGCATGAGTCACCAACAATACAGATGTCGTAAAAAAGTCCGTCTAAATCTTTATATCGCTTGCAAACCTCTTCAGTAAGCTTATAAATATGTTCTGTGTATGCGTTGCCGTCGTTAAGGCAAAGTGTGTGCCAGGCACAGTGAGGCTTGGGGTCGTTAATGTCGGCATTCTCATTGAGAGATACTGTGCGGCAGTGAGAACCATCTCTATTAACAGCGATCCATTCGGGGTGAGTTTCAGAATCTAAATACGACCAGCCTGCAGTTATATATATGGGGGCACGAACACCGATTTCGTGAGCGGCATCAACCATAGCACCCGTCAGGTCAAAATCTAAATTCGGATGCATAGTACTGACCTCTGTTGGGTAGTAACAATGTCCGTGGTGGCATTTTGCAAACACGGTTATGCTATCCACATTACCGAGCCTTAAAGCCTCTTGAAATTGCTCCTTATTGAACTTGGAGCCAATCCCCGCTATATTGGGGGATGTGTGGAAATCCAGATGTACCTGTGCGACAGGTGCTTTATCGTTGCAGTTCATAATATTCCTCCGTAAATACAAATTAACACATACATTATAACAACTATCAGCTACAATTTCAACTGCTGAAAACAACTAAATGTAGATATTGCATAAAAATATTAATACAAAATATTGTATTTTCGTTGCGGATTTTTGTTGACAAACAGTATAGGTATATGTATAATTAAGATACAGCTTTTACATAACTGACGGAAAAAGAGCGAGCGGATAGCTCCACCCACTCTATACGCGGTTAACCGCGGTGGAATGTAAAAGTTAATAAGCCGACCGTCTGGGCAAATCAGTTTTACTTTACTGTAAAAGCTGATTGGCCCGTTTTTTGTTTTTTAGGGTTCGGGTCTTTTATAGCGAAAGGCATAAATCGAACCAATCATTTGATACCAAGGAGGTAAATTTATGGAACACAAGAATTGGAAAGGCTTTGTAAGCGGCGAATGGAAAAACGAGATAAACCTTCGCAATTTTATTCAGCTTAATTATAAGGAATATTTGGGTGACGACAGTTTTTTGGCATCTGCAACAGAAAGAACCAAGGGATTGATGAAAAAGGTGGAGGCACTGTTTGCTCTCGAGCGTCAATTCGGCGGAGTGCTTGATATCGACACCGCCACCGTCACCTCTCTCACCAGTTTTTCGGCAGGATATATCGACAAAGAAAATGAAATTATCGTTGGTATGCAGACTAACCGCCCTCTTAAGCGTGGAGTAAACCCCTTTGGTGGAATCCGTATGGCTCGTCAGGCCTGCGAGGCTTATGGCTATAAGCTCAGCGATAAGGTGGAGGAAGAGTTCAAATATAAAACCACCCATAACGACGGTGTTTTCCGTGCCTATACCGACGAAATGCGCGCCGCCAGAAAATGCCACGTTATAACAGGTCTCCCCGATGCATACGGCAGAGGTCGAATTATCGGCGACTACCGTCGCGTTGCCCTTTATGGTGTGGACAGGCTTATTGAAGAAAAGAAAAAGGACAAGGCTGCTCTTGCCAATGAGCCCTTTAATACTGTTCAGATTCGTCTTGACGAGGAGCTTTACAAGCAGATTTCCTTCCTTGGATATCTGAAGGAAATGGCAGCTCTCTACGGCTTCGACATCAGTGAGCCTGCAAAGGATGCCCGCGAGGCAATTCAGTGGACCTATTTTGCCTATTTAGGAGCAATTAAAGAGCAGAACGGTGCCGCAATGTCTTTGGGTAGAGTCAGCACCTTCTTCGATATTTATATCCAGCGTGACATTGAAAACGGTATCCTCACCGAAGAGGAAGCTCAGGAGCTGATGGACGATTTCGTAATCAAACTTCGTATTGCACGTCACCTTCGCACCCCCGAATACAACGACCTTTTCGGCGGCGACCCGATGTGGATAACCGAAGCCGTTGGCGGTATGGGTGAAGACGGCAGAACCTTGGTTACCAAGAGTAGCTTCCGTATGCTTAACACCCTTTATACCTTGGGCTCCTCACCCGAGCCTAACCTCACCGTGCTTTGGTCGGAAGCACTGCCCGAAGGCTTTAAGAAATTCTGTGCCAAGGTTTCCTGCGACACCGACTCCATTCAGTATGAAAACGACGATATTATGCGTCCCATATATGGCGACGACTATGCCATTGCCTGCTGCGTTTCCGCAATGAAGGTGGGTAAGCAGATGCAGTTCTTCGGTGCCCGTTGCAACCTGGCAAAGCTTCTCCTTATTGCCATCAACGGCGGCTACGATACCACCAGCGGTATGCACATCGGTCCTCAGATGGAGCCGATGAACGGCGGAACACTGCAATACGATGCCGTTATGGAGCGTTTCCAGGTTTATATCGAATGGCTCAGCCGTTTGTATGTAAACACAATGAACATCATCCACTATATGCACGATAAATATGCTTACGAAAAGCTTCAGATGGCACTCCACGATACCGAGGTCGAACGCTTTATGGCATTCGGCATTGCCGGTCTGTCGGTTGTGGCTGACTCTCTCAGTGCAATCAAGTACGCTGAGGTTACTCCCTTGACCGATGACAACGGATTTGTCACCGATTTCAAAACCGAGGGTACTTTCCCAAAATACGGCAACGACGACGACCGCGTAGACCTTATTGCTAAGGATATGGCACACCGCGTTATCACTGAGCTTCGCAAGACCCCTACCTACCGTCAGGCAATTCACACACTGTCGGTTCTCACCATCACTTCAAACGTTATGTACGGCAAGAACACAGGTGCTACCCCCGATGGCAGAAAGGCTTCCGCCCCCTTTGCCCCCGGTGCTAATCCCATGCACAACCGCGAGGAAAACGGTGCGTTGGCTTCCCTTAACTCGGTTGCAAAAATCAGCTACGACGACTGCCGCGACGGTGTTTCCAACACCTTCTCCATCACCCCCGAAGCCCTGGGCAGGGGAGAGGAAGAACGTGTGGACAACCTTGTGTCTATCTTAGACGGATATTTCAAGAAGAAGGCACACCACATCAACGTAAATGTGCTTAACCGCAAAACCCTTATGGAGGCATACGAAAACCCCGAAGCCTACCCCAACCTTACCATCCGTGTTTCGGGCTATGCAGTTAATTTCCATAAGCTTTCCCGTGAGCAGCAGCGTGAGGTTATAAGCCGTACCTTCCACGAAAGCTTATGATAAAGGGATATGTAAACTCCATCCAAAGCCTCGGCACTGTGGATGGTCCGGGTGTGAGATTCGTAGCCTTTTTGCAGGGCTGCAATCTCAGGTGTAGCTGCTGTCACAATCCCGATACCTGGGAGTGTTCTTGCGGCACTGCCTATACTCCTGAGGAATTGGTGGCAAAAGCTAAACGCTGTAAGGAGTATTTCGGCAAGGAAGGGGGCATAACCCTTTCGGGCGGTGAACCTCTTTTGCAGAGCGAGTTCGCCTATGAGGTGTTCAAGCTGTGCCACCAAGCGGGGATAAATACCTGCCTTGATACCTCGGGAAGTATTCTCGACGAAAAGGCAAAAAAGCTTCTTCGAGAATCCGACCGTGTCCTGCTGGATGTGAAATATACAAACGACGAGGACTATCTCGAATATGTGGGCTGTACTGTCCGCAAGCCATTGGAGTTTCTCGAATATCTCAACGAGCAGGGGATACCCACCACCCTGCGACAGGTAATAATCCCCACCCTTAATGATACAGAGGATAATATCCTGAAGCTTAGGGAAATAGCAAAATCCCACCCCTGTGTCGATAAGGTAGAGCTTCTTCCTTTCAGAAAAATCTGCAAAGTGAAATACGACAAGTTGGGACTGAAGTTCCCCCTGGAGCACCTCCCCGAACCTACGTCGGAGCAGATGGATAAGCTTAATGAAGTTTTAACGGATTACTAATAAAAAATGATGAGTTAAAAAACAATAGAACCAAAGGAAAAAGGAACCATACCTCGCGTGTGGTTCCTTTTTTGCTGAGCTTGATTATTGATTGCTTCTGTTTTTTATCGCTTCTATAGCGTAATTAACAGCCTTTTCTTTGGTGTCATACAGTCCGCTTGACACTACACCTATAGCAGGAGCCCAATAGTATATGAGTTTGATTTATAATCAAAGTATATAATCCGTTATGCAGTCATACCAATGAACATAATTTTCTCCGTTAATAATAAGTTGTTCGTTGTTAGGAAGTTGTTCGCTCCACTTCTTTTTATAACGATTAATTGCCCAATCATCACGGTTGAATCTACGCCAAAGAATTGTTCGTCCGTTTTCATCAATATACTGTTCTATTGCAATCGCATTGTTAAAATGTCCCAACTCCATTACACATACTGTATCAAAACTCTTTTTACCTATTTCAACTTTGAAACACCCTACAACGTCTATTGCTTCGGTTTCGCCTGTTTTGGTAATGGTATTTCCAATGCGGTTTATGATACCCTTGGATTTTAATTCAGTTTCGTTTCCGCAATTATCTTCACCAAAACCCCAGTTATTCATAAAAACCTCACCATCAAGAAATGTAATGGTTTTTTTCACATCGTTTTCTTGATGAGTTTCTGATAAATATCTACAATGTGTATCTGTTAATTGAGCAACAAATGCTCTTTCATTTACACGATTGTTTTTTATATCGTGCTGAATGCTCGTTATTTCAACACCATCAATACCATGAATTTCCGCTTTGCCTATTACGCTAACCTCAGAATACTCATCGCATTTTTTGGTTTCAAAATCATACAATCCCCAAGTTGTTTTTTCTCCGAGTTTTGGTATAATACTCAAGCCTTGAAGTTCCTCACATTTTACAGTAAAGAGTGTTTTAGATAACGGTGTAATTTTATAATCAGGTAATCTATCTGGTAGTTTATTCATAACATCATCAACCTTTCTGATAAAAGTATTTTTTGGATATATTCTTTTGAAATTTTGTTTAGCAGTATATAAGCGACTTTTGACAGTTCCAACAGGAATCCCCAACCTTTCGGCGATTTCCGCTTGAGGCAACTCTTTCCAATATGAAAGATAAAGAATTTGTTTATCTTTATCACCAAGTGCCGCCAATACATCGCTGACTGGATTATTCTCAACATATCCAAATCGTGTTTGTGAAAGGCCGAATTCATTTAATTCTTCTATAGGTATTTCCAAATCCTTGGATTTTTTTCTGAAATAATCATTACATTTATTTCGTGCAATACCTATTATCCACGCTTTGAAAGATGCTTCTGTTTTAAGTTGCCCAAAGTTCTTAAATGCAGTTAAAAACACCTCTTGCAGTATATCTTCCGCATCCAAGACATTTGGAATTTTAAATTTCACAAATCGTTCAACAGCCAATTGGTTACAGAAAAGCAAATATTCAAATTTAGACATTGCCTCACCTCCTATAAGTTCTTTAAAACCGGTTTCATTTATATAGTCGAAAAACCACACTAAAAGGTTCATTGATAATGAATTTATTGTCTTTGTTGCACCCCCAAGCATACCACATAAATAATAGTGCTGCAATGACTTTAATAAATACGGCGAGTATGTTTTTGATATTAAAAGGGATTATGTGGGAATTATTGTCAATAAATACACAATTACATCAAAGACAACACCTCTCCTGCTGCCGATGTGTTATAAGTGCCACACCGTTACAGTAAGGCATATTATGTAGCGTATGTGCCTTTGCTATCTTGATATGTGTTTAAAGACGGTTTATAAATATATAAAGACTGGAAAACTTCCTGCCACAAGGGTTGGCAGACAGTATTATATATCAAGCTACGATGCAAGGGAGATAAAAAGAAAACAACCGCAATCCTAAGATTACGGTTGTCCTTGTCTATGGGCTACAAAAAAGATATTTTCGGCAGTTTTGCGTATGAATTCGAACCCTAGTAAAATATAATGCTTTTCGACTAAAGGGAGAAAAGCTTCATCAGCACTTCTTCACTATTCACTATTACTTATTACCTAATCGACAAGTTTCGAAAGAGAAGAGTGAAAAGTGAAGAGTTAATAGTGAAAAAGTAAAATCGACAAGCTTCTGTCGAAACTTGTCGATTTTTGTGTAAGGACTATAAAAAAGATATTTTCGGCAGTTTTGCGTATGAATTCGAACTCTCACATAAAATCAATGTCACCCTTCAAAGATAACATTACTGCAAAAAGCATCGTATCCTATTGACAAACATCTATGCGTTGCATATAATAATATATAGATAAACGCCTATGGGAGGTGTTTCAAGTGGACGAAAGGAAAACGGCATTGATCTTCAAAGCCTTTTGCGACGAAAACCGTATCCGCATTTTAAAAATGCTGACAAGCGGCGAAAAGTGCGCCTGCAAACTGCTTGAAGAACTCAACGTCACCCAGCCTACCTTATCTCACCATATGAAGATCCTTTGTGACTCCGGTGTAGTAGTTGGACGCAAAGAAGGTAAATGGATGCACTACTCCATTTCAGTAGAGGGAGCAGAGGTTGCAGATAACTGCTTAAAGGAACTCACTTCCGTAAATTGTGATTGCGAAAACAAGTCGTGTTGTGAAAAGTAGGGAATGTCAAATCTTTTCCGCACGACTTCCTTTAAA
>JAZNQM010000061.1:0-11294 GCA_045590175.1 Acutalibacteraceae bacterium
TACTACTGTGTAATCGGCGGATGGGTAACCAAATACCTTTTCGATTTTTCCACAGGCGGTGCTAAGGAAACTGCAGGTGCAGAATTTTTCGGTGGCTTTATTTCCCACCCCACTCAGCCTATCATCTGGTTCCTTGTTTTCTTAGGACTCACCGCACTGGTAGTTTTGCTGGGTGTTGATAAGGGCGTTGAAAAAGTCAGCAAGATTATGATGCCCGTATTGGTTGTATTGTCTATCATCATCGCGGTTTATTCTCTCACCCTTCCCGGGGCAATCGACGGTCTGCTTTACTACGTAGTTCCCGATTTCTCCCGCTTCTCCGCCACAACCGTTTTGGCGGCACTGGGTCAGCTTTTCTATTCAATGTCTCTTGCAATGGGCATTATGATTACATACGGCTCCTATATGAAGAAGGACGTTAATATCGAAAAATCCGTTCATCAGATTGAGATTTTCGACACAGGTATTGCCTTTATCGCGGGTCTTATGATAATTCCTGCTGTTTTCGCTTTCTCGGGTGGCAACGAAGCCGCTCTCGGCAAGGGTCCCAGCCTTATGTTTGTAACCCTTCCTCAGGTTTTTGACAGTATGACAGGCGGCACAATAATCGGTGTTATTTTCTTCCTGCTTGTACTTTTCGCCGCTCTTACTTCTTCCATTTCCCTTATGGAAACCGTGGTATCGGTGCTTTGCGACAAGCTGAAAATCGGCAGAAAAATGTCCTGCCTTGCCGTTATAATTTTCTGTATTGTAATGGGTCTTGTATCCAGCTTTGGATACAGCATCTGGGCAGAGGTTAAGCTTATCGGACTGCAGTTCCTTGACTTCTTCGACTTCATTTCCAACAGTGTGCTTATGCCCATCGTTGCATTCCTTACCTGCGTGTTTGTCGGCTATTTCCTCAAGCCCTCCGCCATCATTGCGGAAGCAGAGGAAACCGCACCCTTCAAGGGCAAGAAGCTTCTTGTGTTCGTTATTAAGTATCTGGCACCCATCTGCATTGTGTTAATCCTTGTTTCATCGGTGCTTGACGTATTCGGCATTTTCAAAATCTAAGTTATTCTCAAATCCGACCTTTAGGTTCTGAAGGTCGGATTTAAAGCATAAGGTGATATATTATGAATAAGTGGCAAAATCCAACCTGGATATGGTGCAGTGACTCTCCGAGTCGCGACGAATATGCAGATTTTTATGATAGCTTTGATTACAGCGGCGGCAGTGTAACCCTTCGCATTTCCGCCGACAGTAACTATGCACTATATATAAACGGAAAGCTTTGTGAGTTCGACCAGTATACCGACTTCCCCTATGATAAGGTGTATGACGAAATTGACATAACCAAGCATTGCCAAGAGGGAAAAAATCACGTTGGGATTTTGGTGTGGTATTTAGGTCTTGAGACTGCTCAGATGTATTTCCGCGGTGAAGCGGCTCTGGCTTATGAGATTACCTGCGACGGCGAGATTGTGGCAAAAAGTGACGAAACAACTCTTTCCCGCCTCAGCCCCGAATATGCTCAGCATGTTGAACAGTCCTTCACTCCCCAGCTGGCATACAGCTTCTATTACCTTGCAAACAAGGCTGATAATTGGAGAATGGGAGATTTGCAGGGCTTCAGCGGTTCGGTAAAGGTAAATCAGCAGCTGCCCCTTCGTCTCCGTCCCTGCAAAAAGCTGGAGCTTGGCAACGAGGTCTTTGCAAAGCCTGTAAAGAAAATCGACGACACCACCGTGATTTACGACCTGGGTGTGGAGTGTGCAGGCTTCTTTAAAATTGAGCTGGAAGCCGACTGCGAACAGAAGCTCCAAATCAACTTCACCGAGCGGCTGATGGGTGGGGATGTACCCAATATTATCGGTCCCCGTGACTTCAGCTTCCACTACCACACAAGGGTAGGGGAGAACTCTTATATGAATCCCTTGCGTCGTATTGCATGCCGCTATTTCAAGGTTATGTCCCAAAAGCCCCTCAGTGATATCAGAATCTCTATGGTCCCCACAATGTATCCCGTGGATGTAAAGCCTGTGCCAAAGGGACTAAACGAGGTAAACAGGAAACTTTATGAAAAGTGTGTTAATACTCTCCGCCTTTGTATGCACGAGCATTACGAGGACTGCCCCTGGCGTGAGCAGGCACTTTATACAATGGACAGCCGCAACCAGATGCTTTGCGGATATTATGCCTTCGGTGAATATGAATTCCCGAGAGCCAATCTGCAACTGATTGCGAAGGACAACCGCCCCGACGGTCTGCTTTCAATCTGCTATCCCGCCAGCTGTCACCTTGTAATTCCTTCCTTCTCGCTTCACTATTTTGTGCAGTGTGAAGAGTATCTTCGCCACAGCGGAGACTTGAGCTTAATTCGTGAGGTTTATCCCAAACTGCAAAGCCTTATAAAAATATTCCTTGATAATATGAAAGACGGTCTTTGTGCTCAGTTCTACGGCGAGGACTATTGGAACTTCTACGAATGGACCGATATGTTCTCGGGCGGCTATAAAATCGGCGAAATCAACAGTTGTATGGGTAGACCCGACCTGCTGCTTAACACTCTTTTATCCATCGCTTTGCAAAGTATGGAGAAAATGGAAGCGGCTATGGGTCTTGACAGTGGCTACGGTAAAATCGCAACCGACCTTAACCGCCGCATCAAGGAAACCTTCTACGATGAGAAGGACAACTCCTTCTTCACGATTGAGGGCGAGGGCAAGTCCTACACCGAGCTTGGTCAGTCCTGGGCAATTCTCTGTGGTGCTATCGACGGCGAAAAGGCTGAACTGTTGGCAGAACGTATGTCGGGCGGATATTCAGGCTTTGTCCGTTCCTCCCTTTCTATGATGTGCTATAAATACGACGCGGTGCTTAAAGTCGACCGCGAAAAATATAAGGATTGGGTGCTGTGGGATATTGAAAAAACCTACAGTGCAATGGTCCATTCCGACGATACCACCCTTTGGGAATATGAGCACGGTGCAGGCTGCAGAGGTGCATCCAGCCTTTGTCACGGCTGGAGTGCAATGCCCCTTTACTATTTCCACACTTTAACGGAGAAAGAGTAAATGAAAATTATTCAGCTTACCAACACCACCCGCTATCAGATGATGGGCTATGTGATAGCCGCCGACAGCGGCGAGGTGCTGGTGATTGACGGCGGTCAGCAGGGCGACGCGGCAGAGCTTAAAAGAATTGTAAAAAGCCTTGGCGGGAATATTGATTTATGGCTTATAACCCACCCTCATTCCGACCATTTTCGTGCCCCCATTGAAGTTATTAAAAATCCCGAGGGCATTACCTACAGAAAAATAGGTGCCTCGGTGCTGTCCGACGATTGGGCACGATCCCTTAACTGCGATGATAAGGTTGAGGTTTTAGAGTGGAATGCCTTTTCTCGTACCCTCGACTCCCGCTTTTTCGAGATCAAAGAAGGTCAAAAATTCAACCTCGGCAGTATGACTGTGGAGGTGCTGGCAGACGCCAACCCCGACCTTACCACCAACGCCATTAACAATCAGTCCTGCGTTTTCAAGATCACCGAGGGGGATTTTTCCTTCCTGATTTTAGGCGACTTAGGCACAGCGGCAAGCGATAGGCTTATGGCTTCGGGCAAAAATTTTACCGCCACCGCCGTGCAGCTTTCTCACCACGGGCAGGGCGGCTCCCCCGAAAGATTATACAAGGCTATAAGCCCCAAATTCGCCTTCTGGTCCACCCCCGATTGGCTTTGGAATAACGAAGCCTACCTTGGCGACGGCAAGCCCGATACAGGCCCCTTCACCAGCCGCCAAACCCAAAAGTGGATGGAAGATTTGGGAGTAACTAACATCACATCTTTCACCTACACCACCGCCTTCGACACCAAAACCCTAAAAACCGAAGAATATTGAAATAAATACCCAATTAAAATTCCGCGGCTTTCCTTGGTGTGTCGCTATAAAACTGTATCTAATCACGGCTCCTCCTTGGGGTATTTATGCAGAAACCTTCCTTGGCTCCCTCTGACGAGGGAGCTGTCATTTTTCTTGCGAAAAATGACTGAGGGAGAGATACATAAATGACTACAACTACATTTTTTCTCCCTCCGTCTTTTGCTTCGCAAAATCCACCTCCCTCATCAGAGGGAGGCAAGAAAAAAAGCACTTGATTGCAGAAATCAAGGGCCGTTTTATTTGGTTTAATTTAGCGAATTTATCCTATTGTTAATTAGTGATATTTGGGCAGGTAGTCGCCGTGGGCTTCGATTAAATCGTCCACCATTGCTTTGATAGTGTCGATGTCAAGCTCTGCAGCAGTGTGTGGGTCAAGCATTGCGGCCTGGTAGATGTGGTCTTTTTTAAGGGTTTTTGCGGCTTCGATGGTAAGCAGTTGCACGTTGATATTGGTCATATTCATTGCGGCGCACTGCACAGGCAGGTCACCCACAAAGCAGGGATTAACACCGTTGCGGTTAACAAGGCAGGGAACCTCAACGCAGGCTTCCTTTGGCAGGTTGGTGATAAGTCCGTTATTAAGCACGTTACCGCCAATCTGATAGGGCTTATTTGTGATGATAGCCTCCATGATACCGCTGGCATATTCGTGGGAGCGAACGTGCTCCTTAACGCCGGTTTCAAGTAGCTCTTTATATTCCTTCTTCCAGCCTTCAATCTGGTTTACACAGCGGCGGGGATATTCGTCAAGGGGAATATTGTAGCGTTTAATCAGTTCGGGATACTTATCCTTGATATAGAAGGCATTGTACTCGGCATTGTGTTCGCTGGATTCGGTGCAGTAGTAGCCGAAATGCTTTATGTAGTCAATACGAACCTTGTTGCCGCATTCGGGGTCGTCGAGGGCAACGTTCAGGCGGGACTTAATTTCGGGGTAGAGGTCACGTCCGTCCTTATCCTTGATTTCAAGAAGCCATGCCATATGGTTGATACCTGCAATAAGCTCGGTGCATTCCTCGGGCTTGTAGTCCATTTTCAAGGTGTCAAAAAGGCTCTTGGTACAAACCTGAACGCTGTGGCAAAGGCCAACGGTGTTAACACCTGTGTAGCGCTGCATATAGCCCGAAAGCATTGCCATAGGATTTGTGTAATTTAAGAACCAAGCGTCGGGGCAAACCTCTTCCATATCTCGGGCAAAATCGGCCATAACGGGAATGGTACGAAGGGAACGCATAATGCCGCCAATGCCTAAAGTGTCGGCAATGGTCTGGCGCAGGCCGTATTTCTTGGGCACCTCAAAGTCGATTATGGTGCAAGGGTCATAAAGACCAACCTGAATGGTGTTGATAACAAAGTTAGCGCCGCGTAGTGCTTCTTTGCGGTTCTCTACACCGCAGTAACATTCGATTTTTCCGTAGCCGCCGCAAGCCTTACGCAGAGCCTCTAAAATAACGCGACTTTCTTCAAGACGCTGAGGGTCGATATCGTAAAGTGCGAAAACGCTGTCGCGCAAAGCCTCGGTACAAAGGCAGTCGCCAACAACATTTCGAGAAAATACGGTGCTTCCTGCACCCATAATTGTAATTTTCATAAAGGTAACCTCCATATATTAAGTTAATTTAATTATACATTTGACTTTTAGTGAATTAAATAGTATTATGTTATATATAACTTGGCATAATGTTGTTTAATCAAGAGGTGCTTTTTAAATGGATGTTTCAGAAATTGTTGTAAACCAAGGCTATGAAGGACTTAATCCGATGCAGTTTGGATATGAATATTGTAATCCGTCCCACTCTTTCGGACCTGCCGTTCGCGACCATTGGTTATTGCATTATGTTGTATCCGGCTGTGGAATATTCAGAATAGGCGGTCAAACCTACAACATAAAGGCGGGGGATATGTTCACAATTCCACCTTATATAGAAACTTATTATGAAGCCGATGCTATCGACCCTTGGCATTATATTTGGATAGGCTTCACCACCGAGGATGCCTTGCCCGCAACCCTGCATTCAAAAATGCATCTGCCCGAAGCCAAGTCGCTTTTTTTGCAAATGCAGCATTGCAGAGATTTCGAAAGCGGCAGAAGTGCATATCTTTCAGCAAAGCTGTGGGAGCTGATGGCACTTATACTCGAGCGGGATAAGAATGAGGTTGATTATATCGAAAAGGCAATCAGCTGTATAAAATCCGAATATATGAACGGCATAACCGTAACTGAAATTGCCGAAAGACTTAACCTTGACAGGAGCTATTTTTCCTCGTATTTTAAAAGTAATATTGGAGTGTCACCACAGGAATTTCTGCTAAACCTACGGCTTGAAACCGCAAAGCAGCTGATGGTGGAGCAGGGAGAAACCCCCACCACCGCCGCCAATTCGGTAGGATACAGCGACATCTACAACTTCTCCCGAATGTTCAAACGAAAATACGGCATATCCCCCAGAGCCTACATCGAAAAATACAAAAGATAATTTCTTACTCCCCGCATTAATATTAAATCAGAAAGGATGATACAACGGTGGATTTATATAAAAACATTTTGTTGAAGAGTGTATATGTAGACCTTGCTATTGCAGTTGTGGTTACCGTGGTTTTGGTAGTAGCCTGTGTTCTGTTATCGAAACTTTTCAAAAAAATAGAAATCAGTAAAAAGATAAGATTACTTTCCACTATGGGTTTGTTCCTTGTGTTCGAAACAATTTTGATAGTTATTACCTTTTTAGAATTATCGGCACCACTAAAGGATATAAGTTGTGGATCTTTTAAAACCTACACGGGAAGGGTGGAATATATGTACGACAAAAGCAGTAGATATACCGACGTATATTCTCTCGACGGATTGCAGGTTGAGTCTGCAAGAGGCTTCTCTGAGCATAGCACCGACCTGTTTAATGCTAAGGTAGTATATGGCGAAAATTCAAAACAAATAGTGCATATAGAACTATATTAGTATTAGGTGGTTGCAATCGGCACAACTCTGTGGTATAATTAACTCAAAGGAGTTGAAAATATGAAAATACATATTAGAATCTTATCTCTAATTGTGATGCTTTTAATGATATTTTCAGGCTGTAAGGGTGGAGAGATGGATATAAGAGGCAGCTTCAAACCCCTCGACAGCACCGCTGATCCCAACGCGGATAAATTCTACGGCGGTACTTATACTAATGAGTTTTTTGGAATAAAGGGAAACTTCTCTGCCAATTGGGAGATTCAAAATTCTGAAAATGTATCGGATGACATTATTGCTTTACAGGGCGGCAGTGTTCAGCATAAGTTCTTTCATTTATATGTGGTACCTATTAATTGGTTGCCTGAGTCCAGCGTTACCCAATACTTTAAAAATCTTAATGAAGTTCTTGTTGAGAAAAACTTCCACACAATAGATGGTGACTATTTTACCCACGACCTCACCTTCTTGGGTAAAAATGTAAAGGCTGATATGGTGTATACAATTCCCACGAAGACAAAGTGCAGAACTTTAAATGCATGCATAGGCGTTTTATATGAAAGATATGCCGTTATTTTAGAAGTGACGTTCTGCGATAATTACTGCACACCGGAGGTAGTGCAAGAGTTTTTACATGAGAGCTTTACAGCGTTAGAAGATTCCATAGCATGGAGGGAATAGTAATGTATAATGGACTAAAAAGAACGTGGCTGTATACCATTTCGCAGCTTATATTTATTGCGTATAATCTGTTTGTATTTATTGCTATAGCCTTCCCGTTTATTTGGTACTTTGAGCCCGAAGAAAGTATCATAATGTTCGGTGATACTTTTATGTATTTATATGGTGCGGCGTTTTATAAAAAGCATTTACTATATAGTATTTATTTTAGCTTAACTTCGGGTTTCACTGCTTTTAATCTCATATTGAAGTTTTATATGCTGGCAAAGAACAGGAAATTAAGCAGGGAATTAAAGAAAGCAACAGAGGCGGAAAGAGCAGGACAATATCATATACCAAGTTGCTCGACACCACGATTGCTTGCGATTGATATAGTAGCAGCAATTTGGGTGCTTGTGTCCGTTGTGCTTTTGTTTTTAGTATTTGGTTCTTACCAACCGGGTGTGTCTGTGAGATCACTTTCCTATTCCGCTTTTGTATGTATGGAAATACCTGTTATAGTGAGTATAATAAGAATAAACTTGCGAATGAGAAAATATAGAAAAGCATTCGCAGCGGTTCAAATGCCTTCCTCTCCTCAACCTGAAGAATTAGGCGATGCGCCGGCACCATCGGTCCTTAGCGAGAATGAAGCCGAAAATTCAAACGAGGATATTCCCACATCCGAAGAATAAAATCCAACAAGAAAGCGAGGCTTGATGGCCTCGCTTTCTTTAATGCAAAGATATGTTTTTACAGTAGCACAGGGGCACCGATTTTTTCGGGTTCCTCGGTGTCGGCGGTGGTACTGTCGCATCCCTGTATGCTTTTTGCCGCTTTTCTTATACAATCTGCAACTTGGGCTGCACAGACCTTAATTCCTTCTTCGGACAGGTGGATGGTGTCAGCGCTCATATACCGCTGCAGGTCGGATTTGATAAGAGCGTGCAGGTCGTTTATAATAACCCCTCTTTCGCGAAGAAGGGGAACGATTATCTCGTTATATCTCTCAATAACATCGTTTCTGTTGTAGCCGTCCCGTGCTACGGGGGTGGTTGTGGCATAGATAATAACCTTGTGCTTTTCCTGCAGTAATTTTAAAACACGAAGCATAGTGTCAACAAACTCCTGCTCAGAAGTAAAGGGGCCGTCGCCAAACAGATTGCAAAGGTCCCAGTGACCACAGTTAAAATGCACAATATCAGAGCCCGCCATATCGTTTCGCCAATCGAAAAGACCGCGAAGGGTGTATTTTGCAAATCTGCAATTTTCCGCTGGTTGCCAGACCTCGAATTCATCCTTTAAGATTTCAGCCACGCGGGGACCGTATTGCTGTCTGATAGAGTCGCCGATAAGAGTTACCTTCATATTTAATCACCTCAAAAAGTGTTTTTGCTTAAATAATATTTCTTGCTTTATCAAGCCTGATTTTCAGAAACCTCAATTTCCTTTTCGCTTCGGATTTTCTTTATCCATTTACCGCTTCTGAGTCTGATAACGCACCAGACGGCTTTTAATACCTGGTCGAATTTCAGGGCGAAATAAATCCAGAATGGAGGCAGATGGAATATAAGTCCCGCCAGAATTCCCAAAGGCAGAGAAGCCACCCAGAGGAATATATTGTCGGTTAGCATCAGCATCTTTGTATCGCCGCCGCCTCTGAGCACACCCTTGGTCATAATGCTGTTGGTGGCTTGGAAAACGATAATAATGCTGATGGAAAGCATAAGACTTCGGGCGATTTCCGAGGTGGTGGGGGAGAGGTCGTAAATCATAATAAGGGGAACGCTTATAAGGGTTATTATAATCGCCGCCACAATGCCGAATATGAAGCCGATACCAAGGAAGGCATAACCCTGCTTCTGAGCCTTGTCGCGGTTGCCCTCGCCGAGAGTGTAGCCCGTGATGATAGCACCTGCTTGGGAGAAGCCCTGAATCATAACCGAGCTTAACTGCTGAGCCACTGCGGTCACGGCATTTGCCGCCACGAAGCTTTCTCCAAGTCTGCCGATAACCATTGCCACCGAGTTGTTTCCGAGAGCTAAAATTCCGTCGCTTATAAGCACAGGAATACTGATTCTGATATACTCCCGCCAAAGCTTACCAACGGGGCGGAAAACGTCTGCGATACGGTAGCGTATTTCTGTGTCCTTCAAGAACATATAGCCGCATATAACTGCAAACTCAAAAACGCGGGCAATAAGTGTTCCCACCGCCGCACCTGCGACACCCATTTTAGGGATACCAAGCTTGCCGAAAATGAATATGTAGTTGGCACCTACATTCACAAAGAAGGCACCGATGGAGGTGTAAAGGGGAATCTTAACCTGACCCACGTTGCGGAGCACAATTGTGCAGGTGAGGGAAAGACCCAAGAAAAAATAACTGATTATAGAATATTTGAGATACTCTATACCATACTTGATAATCCCGATTTCGGTGGTGTAAATCAGCATAATAGGGCGGGGGATGAGCGCGGTTGCTACCGAGAAAACCGTCGCCATCAGAAGCACCAAACGAAGCATTATTGTGATGGTTTTCTTGAGGGAGGAGTTGTCCTTCATACCATAGTATCGGGATACCAGCACCGAAGCTCCCATACCAATACCCATACAGAATATGTGGAAAATAGTGATGAACTGATTAGCAAGGGAAACGGCGGAAAGCTGGGTTTCACCAACCGCCCCCACCATTACAGTATCCATCATATTAACACCCGTTGTGATAAGTCCTTGCAGGGCGATGGGGATTGAAATTTTTGCAACCCGCTTGTAAAAACCCGGGTCTTTGGAAATCAGATTTTGCATATAATTACCTTCAAATGTATTCAAAGCTGAAGCGGTCAGCTGAAAAGCCGACCGCTTTTAATAATTTATTTTGCCCATTCAATAAAGCCGTAGCTTTCTAAGATGGAAAGATATTTTGTAAGCCTCGGGTAAAGAGGTTCTGCATCCTCGCCGAATTTTTCTTTTAGGGGTATGCCGATTTCCTCAACCGTTTTTTCGCCGTCCAGAAGCAGCCATATAAAACTGCCGTGTTCATCTAAATGAATGTAGCTGACGGGAGGCTTACGGAACAACTTTTGAGCTAATTTGTTCATAAACCCCGTGTTTTCTCTGTTGAGGGTGACCAAGCCGTCCTCAGCTTCGGTATATTGAAGTGAGGGCTGACGCAGAGGCTTACGCTCTAAATAGTTCTCGCCGCTGATGTTTTTATTCTTCATTCTTATCCTTCTTCCAAAGGGAGAACTTCAAGAGACAGAGTATGATAAGACCGAATACTACAAGGCTTGCAATGTTGCCTGCCCAGGTGGGAAGTGCAACAAAACGGGAGATGTCAATAACCTTGTCAACGCCAAGAACTGCGAGAAGGGCAAGGAGGATACCCACAAGACCTTCACCTGCAATCATACCCGAGCAGAAGAGAATGCCGCGGTTGGCAACCTTTTCTTTTCTTTCGGCATTTTTAATCTTGTCAACAAAGAGACGGATAACACCGCCGACCATAATGCAGGCATTAAGGTGAACAGGCAGGTAAACACCGATTGCAAAGGGAAGAACAGGGATGCCGAGAAGCTCAACAACAACTGCAATAAATACACCTGTGAAAACAAGAGCCCAGGGGAGGTTGCCCTGTGTAACACCCTCAACAATCATCTTCATAAGGGTTGCCTGAGGAGCGGCAATTTCGGCAGAGCCAAAGCCCCAAGCAGTGTCTAAGAGATAGAGAGTACCGCCGATTGCAAGAGCAGA
>JAZNQM010000062.1:0-2751 GCA_045590175.1 Acutalibacteraceae bacterium
ATTCCCGGCGGCTCGCTTTACTACACAATGGTCTATGCCTTCAGCGGTATCTCTGAAAAATTCATTTCCAAAGGCATCTACACCCTACAGTTAGCGGCAGCCTTGGCTCTTGGTATTATCGTTGTAACGGCGGTGGCAAAAGCCCTCACAAAGCCCGCTAACAAATAAATCAATCACAAAAGAAAACGGCTTATCCCGAAAGATAAGCCGTTCTTTTTTTGTATGTTCCGCAAAGGATTATTCCTCAGCGATAGCGCCAACGGGACAACCGTCTGCACATGCACCGCAAGAAATGCAGGTATCAGCGTCGATAACGTATTTGCCGTCGCCTTCAGAGATAGCGCTTACAGGGCAGGTACCCTCGCATGCGCCACAGCTGATGCACTCGTCAGAAATTTTGTATGCCATTCGTAACACCTCCATTTGTTAATTAATTGAATATATTGTAGCACAATCGCACTAAATATGCAAGTGGGTAATTTTTACCCCTTAATTCCCAAAATTCCAACAGGGATTTTCGGCAGGTTATTCCAAATTCTTAAGCTTCTCTTCCTCGGGGTCGGGGGTATTCTGCTTCTTGCCGTGGCGGATGAACTTCACCTCGTCGCGGTGCATAGCGGTGGGAATGCCGTCCTCCCCTACCTTAACGTGGATAATGCCTGTTAAGGGGTTGGCATCGGTTACCACACCCTCGCCCATACGGGTGCGAACGTGGGAGCCCTGCCTTGGGGTGAGCTTGTTAAGGTATTCATAAGCATCCTGCTCGTATTTAAGACAGCACATAAGTCTGCCGCAGGTACCCGAAATCTTGGTAGGGTTAAGGGAAAGACCCTGCTCCTTTGCCATCTTGATTGAAACCGGCTGGAAGTCGCTTAAAAATCTGGAGCAGCAGAAGGGCTGTCCGCAGATGCCAAGACCTCCCAGCATTTTTGCTTCGTCGCGGACACCTATCTGACGGAGTTCAATTCTTGTGCGGAAATGGGCGGCAAGGTCCTTGACCAGCTCGCGGAAATCCACTCTGCCGTCGGAGGTGAAATAGAAAAGCAGCTTTGAATTATCAAAGGAGCATTCCACGTCCACCAGCTTCATATCAAGTCCGTGCTCCGCTATCTTCTGTTCGCAAACGGGGAAGGCATCCTTTTCGCGGCGGCGGTTATCCTCGGCACGCTTAAGGTCCTGGTCGGTGGCGATGCGAACCACTCTTTTTAAGGGCTTGATGATGGTTTCGTCGGCAACCTCGTGGTTTGAGGAGGCGATGAAGCCACACTCTATTCCTCTTGAAGTTTCCACAATTACGCGGTCTTCCATATTATAGGTCTTGCCCAGAGGGTCGAAATAGTAAATCCTACCCTCGGGTTTGAATTTTACACCTACAACTTCTGTCATAAATTTTCTCCTCTCGTCGCGGCGTTGCTTTCTTGTTTCTCCCCCTTTGCCGCGACGAAAAAGGGAGAGTTTCAAAGACATTTAGATTTCCTCAATAGTTACGTTGTTGAGGACGTCGTCTATATGCTCGAACAGCATATCGGCATAGTCTGTGGCACAAAGTCCCATAGGCTTGCCGTTCATTTCTATATAGTATCTCGAAGAACTGTCGGGAATTTTATAAACCGTGTATTCTATATCGGGGTCGGAAATGCCCGAAGAATGGGTGAGCTTTACTGAGAAATATTCCTCCACACCCTCGGGGCGGGTCTGCAAAAGACTGTTTTCTGACACAATGGGATTAACCGCCAACAAGATATAATAGAAGTTGGAGAAGTTGTCGGAGTTGATGGTTTTTCCGTCCTGCTTAACCGAAATTGTTACCTCGCCCTCGGCACTTTCCTTAGAGCTTATATCGAATTTGTAAGACTCCTTGCCCTTTTTGAAGGTGAAGCCTTTGAGTCCGCCGATATCCTCAAGCAACACCGACTCGGCGGCGAAGTAAGAGGGGTCCTGTTCAAGATACTCAAAGCTGCGGCTTGTGATTTTATAGATGATAGGTCCATCGTTTACGGTTACGGCATAGTAAACCTTATCGGTTTTGGACTGGGAGGCTTTTATAACAACCTCGTCCCCCGCCACTTTATATTTCACGGTGGCATCAGGGTCGTCTAAATTATAGTCTGCGAGCACCTTGTCGGAGATGCCGTCTTTATTAAAATAGTAGATATCCTCTGCCTCTAAATCCTCGGTTATCATGCTCAGTGCGAAGCTCACCTTATCGGATTTTGCAGGATATTCGTAGGGAGAAACCATCATATAGTCGATGGTGGAATTCTGTCTGTGGCTCATCTCAAAGCGGTAGTCTGCTCTGGAGTTTCTGCCCGAGAATTCAAAATAGTCCATTTTGGGGATTGACTCATCGAAATACTTTTCGTTTTCTTCGGTCTTTTCGATTTTTGTGGGGGCAAACTTATTCACGTAATAAACCATTTCGCGGGTGTAATACTTGGTGTTTTCCTCCGACAAGATATAGATAGTGTCGGGAGAAAGGGAGCATTTAAGATAAGAACCTACAATACCGCCGTGTGTAAAGGCTTCACCAACCGTCAGCGAATACTCCTTGCCGCTTTTAAGGGTAACGGTAAATTCGGAAGCGGGCTTATCGAAGCCGTAGTCATAGTCCTTTTCATAGGGGCGGGACATTGCCGCCTTGGGAGCCGCACAGTCCTCTACCGTAAGCTTGGTGAAATCGGTGTTGATAAATCTTTTATCCAAGCCCTTGATATAAGTCGGATCGTAGCCATGTCGTTCTGTGAGCCAAGG
>JAZNQM010000063.1:0-8100 GCA_045590175.1 Acutalibacteraceae bacterium
CACACTATACAGTGACCTATCCCGAGGGCAGAAAGAATGCGGGTACTTATAAGATAAAGGTTAAGATGTTGGGTAATTATTCGGGCTCCAAAACCCTGACCCTCAAAATTAACCCCATAAGCGTTGAAACCTGCAAGATAACCCTGTCCAAGAAGTCCTACACCTACAACGGCAAGCAGAAAACCCCCACCGTCACGGTGAAGAACGCAAGCGGTACAAAGCTTAAGAAGGGTACACACTATACAGTGACCTATCCCGAGGGCAGAAAGAATGCGGGTACTTATAAGATAAAGGTTAAGATGTTGGGTAATTATTCGGGTACCAAAACCCTGACCTTCAAGATTAATCCCATCAGTGCCAAGAAATGCAAGGCTACCTTGTCTACCACTCAATATACCTACAACGGGAAGAAGAGAACCCCTGAGGTTACCGTAAAAAACGCGGCAGGCACAACCCTCAAAAAGGGTACTCACTATACTGTTTCTTACCCCAAGGGCAGAAAGGCTGTGGGCACCTATAAGGTGGAGGTTAAATTCAAAGGCAACTACTCGGGCACCAAAACCCTTACCTTTAAGATTAAATCCAAAAAATCAAAATAACAAAACCAAAAGAAGGGGCTGTCTCACTTAATTAGCGAGACAGCCTCTTTTGATGTCTATATATTTTTCTGTGGGTTGAAAGTGGGGAAGGGGGCGATTATTCCTCGTCCATATCCCAGTTGTGCCAGATTGCCTGAACGTCGTCGTTGTCCTCCAGCATTTCGATAAGCTTTTCCATATTCTTGATGGAGTCGGGGTCGGTGAGCTTGGTTTCAACGTTGGGAACGTACTCAACCTCCGCGCTGACGAAGTCGTAGCCTGCGGCTTCCAGGGCATCGCGAACGGCACCTAATTCGTTGGGGTGGGTGGAGATGGTAAATACGTCGCCGTCTGCCTCAAAATCTTCGGCACCTGCCTCAAGGGCTGCCTCCATAACGGTATCCTCATCCTTGCCCTCGGCTTCGATATTGATGATACCCTTGCGGTCGAACATAAACATAACCGAACCTGTTTGACCCAAGTTGCCGCCGAACTTATCGAAGTAGTGACGAACGTCACCTGCGGTACGGTTGCGGTTGTCGGTGAGGGTTTCAACAACAACGGCTACACCGTTGGGACCGTAGCCCTCGTAGATTATATCCTCGTAGTTATCGCCGCCTGTTTCACCTGCAGCCTTTTTGATTATTCTTTCGATATTATCGTTGGGCACGTTTGCAGCCTTAGCTTTGGCAATAACATCCTTTAATTTTGAGTTTACGTTGGGGTCGGGACCGCCTGCCTTAACAACAATTGCCAGCTCTCTGCCGATTTTGGTGAAAACCTTGGCGCGCTGCTGGTCGGTTTTTTCTTTCTTTCTTTTGATTGTGCTCCATTTGGAATGTCCTGACATAAAAATCCAAATCTCCTTCACATAAAATTACACGATAAATTATAGCACATTAATATAGCATTTACAACAATTTTTTGCTTTTTAATGTGTCGCAATATAAAAGCGATTGACACTGAGGATTTGTTTAGGTATAATAATAGGGTACGGTAAAAGGCAAAATGCTCTATCGTCTTAAAAATCAATAACATAATATTTTATGGTAGGGATAATATGAGTGATAAGAGAAAATCCAAAAAAAGATATATAGACGAATTGTACGACACCCGCGGCGAAGGTGTTTTTTATTCCGGTGACGGCACTTCCCACCGCTCTAAGAGGGATGTTGTTATCAAAAAGTGGCATATAATAATGGGTTGTGTGGTGCTTTTGGCAGTTTTGTGGGCAGTTTTCTTTCTTGTAGACCCTGCAAATAAAAACAGTGGAGATTGGGTCCCCCCCGATTTCGCCTCCGAGTCAGCCAATTCTGAGGAAGCAAACGTAGACGGCACCATAATTCAGAACGAAACCAAAAGCCCCTGGTTCTCCGTAACCGGTGCAGGTGTGCTTTATTTCCACCCCGAGGAGTTTGAGGGAGAGCATCTGATAATCCCCAAGCGTTTCAACGGAGAAACGGTTGAGCGGCTCAACGGCGAAAGCTTTTCGGAAACCAACGACACCGTAACCCAGCTCACCATCCACGAGGGAGTGCAGGTTATCGGCGAGGGTGCCTTCGGGAAGTTCACCAAGCTGCAAAAGGTGGATTTTGCCTCCACCGTGCAGAGAATAGGTGCCGACAGCTTTAAGAATACCCCCTGGTATAAAAATAACACCGCGGAATTTCTGGTGGTGGGCAGGGGAGTGCTTATCAAATATGAGGGCGATGACAGCACCATAACTATCCCCGACAACGTAGCGTCTATAGACTGCTCGGTTTTTGAGGGTGTTAAGTGTAAAACCGTCATCATTCCCGAGCAGACCACCTACATCGGCTCCCGTGCATTCAAGGATTGTACCGCCGAAAAGGTGGTTATCCCCGACAATCTGCAGCTTGCCGAGTCTGATTCCTTTGAGGGCTGTAAATGGCTGGAGGAGGCAGAGGAGGAGTTTGTTGTTGAGGGTGCAGGAATACTGCTTAAGTGCAACAGCACCGACTCTACCATCCGTATTCCCGACGAGGTTGTCACCATCAGCGGCTTTAACCCTCGCGAAAAGGGCAAGGATGTTACCTTGGTTTTGGGTGCGAAGGTTTCCCGTATAGCCGACCTGGAAGCGTTGGGCTACGTCAAGGCATTTAAGGTCAGCGAACGCAATACTACCCTTACCGCTAAAAGCGGTGTGCTGTATTCCTTCGATGGCTCCACCCTTTATCGCTATCCTGTGTATAAAGAGGGTTCGGTGTTCTATTCCAGAAGCAATACCCTCAAAATCGGCAACAATGCCTTCCAGGATTCCAAGCTTAAACGAATCGAGCTTTACGACGGACTGCTGGTTATCGGCAACTCTGCCTTTAAGAACTGCAAAAACCTTAAAAGCATAACCGTTCCCGACACCGTTACCGAGATGGGAACCTTCCTTTTCCGAGGTTGTGAGGGACTTATGGATGCCACCCTTTCGGAGTCCATAAAGCTTCTGCCTGTGGGTACGTTTATGGATTGCAAAAAGCTCAGCAGTGTAGGTCTTTCCGAGGGTATGGCAGTGATTTCCGCCCTTAACTTCAAAGGCTGCGACAGTCTTAAATATTTCTACGTAACCAAAAACGTGCAGAGAATACATTCCGCGGCTTTCCCCGAGGGTGTTGAGTTCGACGTGGACGGTGCCAACCGATTCTATTATGTTGAAAAGGGCAACCTCAAAAAGATTGTTGCCGACACAGGCACCGACGAGCTTCAGGGCAACGAAACCGTCAAGGACCCGTTCTAAACACGTATTTCATTTCAAAAACAAAAAGAAGAGTCATAAGAGACGTACTCCAAAGGATAGTAAAAAAGATGCACGAAATTTTCGTGCATCTTTTAATTTTGTCTCATACCGTAGCAAGCAGGACATTTAGGCGCCTAAATGTCACTTGTTAGGAGAACCTAAAACCCTTAACCTTGCTCACTACTAATTGCAGCCTGTGGAGCAGGGAAGAAATGTAGGAATTCGATTACTTAATTTCCTTATCCATAAACACTCTTGAGCCTGTTGCCCCACGCTGTCCTTGGTATTTTCCGTTATACGGATTGAGTGCTGTTTCATCCATTTTTGCAAAAACAAGCTGACCAACTCTTCTGCCTGCTTTAAGTTCTATTGCGCACCGATTAGCGTTATAAAGTTCAAGTGTAATTTCACCCTTAAATCCAGGGTCAACCCAACCTGCATTTTGAATAAACAACCCCATTCTACCAAGAGAGCTTCTACCTTCAACAAATGCTGTCAAATCATCAGGCAAATCGAAATATTCCATAGTAGTTGCTAACACGAATTGGTTAGGTAACAATATGTATGAGTCACTTGTTATTGTTTTGTATTTTATTTCATTTTCTAAATTTATAATACCTGTTGATGTATCTTCTACAATACTAAATGTATTACCTAAACGAATATCAATACTTGCAGGCTGAATCTGTTCCTTTTCAATCGGTTCAACAATAAGTGTTTTTTCTTCAAGCATTTTAGTTAATGTTTTATCTGATAATATCATTTTCGCTCTCTCCTGAATAATTGAATTTAAAAGTCTTTTAGATTTATATTTAAAATTGTTCCCCTTCATTTACATCCAAAAGAACAACTATCTTATTATGTACTCTATAACAACTCCGCCGCAAATAATTGTTTAATTTTTATATAGTTCCTTTATTTGTCTTATATAATTTTTCTGATATTCTTGTTTATGATTTCTTATTACTGAAATAATATCTTCTAGTTCCAAAATACTTTTATCTTTTGTGACTATATCACACATTATATCAAAGGATTTTTCAACATTCAATTCATATCCATCAGCATTAATTTTTTTAGCAGCAATTTCTTTAGCATTATGATCGTCAGATAACAACAAGGGTATTCCAGAAAACCTAGATAAAATTACAGAGTGGATTTCACCAAGATTCATACCCGATTTATTATATGTCTTAAATGACCTGTAACCTTCATCAACAGTTTTACCGCGATTCATTTCCCGATGAAGATCTTGAAACACAATATCATAAAGCATTTCATCCTCCTCAGTTTTCAGAAAGTCTGTGTAATTTAATACAACAACATTTTTTTGCACATAGGCTTCAACTGTTGTATTTATGTTCTTAATTTCTCTTTCATATACCCACGGATGCATCACTAATTCGTATCCATAAAAGTCAACGATTTTTTGCATCATATCTTCACCATTAGTAGTTTTTAAAATATGATTGAGAAAATCAGTATCGACAACTACTTTCCCCACTGGTACCACATCCTTAGAACACAACCACACTATCCTGGTCTGAAGGTTCGGTTGTTGTTATCTCAAATTCAGTTTTTAAATTCTCTATTGTAGAAGACAAAACACACCCTTGTTTTTCTGCTTGTCTAATAACATCTGTTAAATGAGAAATGTTTCTATTATTTTCTGTACGTTTGTTCAAACGTTTGTGACCTCCCTGTTTTAATATACTATCAAAAGTTTCTTCAAAATCAGATTCATACTCATAATTTTTAACAATAGTATATACTTCTGGTTTAAGTCGCCCAATCTCGCAAAGTCTCTTGGTAACAGCTTTGTAGTCTACTAAAAAAGTATCCATTAAACTAGCTATTAATCTAAGCATATTCATCTTAGAAATAGTTTTTCCATTATAATCCAACTTCTCCAATGCCTCGTTTACAGCACTAATAAACTGCTCTTTAGGTAATAATAGTTGTGCTGCAAATTGATTTGAAACAAACTCCTCCGGAGGTTCTTGGGTTATTTCATCAACAGTAATTCTCACATATTCGTCTATTTCTGGAAATTTTACTTTAATCTTAGAATAAGCATTCCAAATATGCCCAAGTTCATGAGCAACAGTAAACACTTGGCGTTCCAGCGTATTCCAAGTATTAATAAATACGAAATGACAACTTTCACCACATATCGTTCTAGTTACATGGAATCCATTTATATCCTCATTCTCAAGTGGATAATAAATCACTTTGCAATGACTTTCTAAAATTTTAAAAACATCATCGCGAATTACGACATTAACAATATCGTTTTCTTTCCGACATTCATCAACTACATCGATAATTATTTCATCAAAATATTTTCTCTTCTCTTCTGTATCCATTATTTGAAATCACTCCCTATAGAAAAAGGGCATTTACGACCTGTAAATGCCCTCTAAAATCAAAAAACAGCTTCAACTAGATCAATATAATTATCAATCAAATCAAGAATCTTGTCTTCATTTTTTTCATCTTTAAAGCGACCCATACACTCAACAAGAGTATATTCACCTGAAATATCAAGCAATTCCTTTAACGGTGTATTGACTTTCTCAGAAATCACTTTAAGCTGTAAAGGGGATAATATCAATCTGCCTTCAAAAAGACGGTGAACATCTCTCACAGACAAATTAGTATCGTTTGCAAATTCTTCAATCTGCTTGTAGTTACTTCGTGAAGCTTTTTCAATATTAGAGCCTAATCGTCTCAACTCGGCTGACATACAAAAAACCTCCTTTTCAATTAACGGGATAAATAATATAATATCATATATAATATAAAATGTCAACCTACATACATAGTTTGTTCATTCAATTATATTATATTCTTCAACCATTATCCCTTCTATATTATATCATATTTTCGTCTAAATACAAGTGTTTTTTTTAATCACATATATTACTCTTTAAATTTCAAAAAACATTTCACTAACATAATTGTCCTATTATTTTGTTACAAAAACCCCCATGTTCTTTCGAATACGGGGAGCCGATTGCTTGTTTAATAGCTGTTATATAGCTACAACTCCTGTAGGAGAAGTCGCGAAACCCTTGATTTTATTGGGTTTCAGCTTAATTCCTTCATTCCTTGATTGCTGCCTGGGCGGCAGTTAGGTGGGCGATGAGAACCAATCTTAAAACTGTCCTTAATTGTACGCCCCTTACGGATCTTCTTTTTTCTTTTATAAAGGTTGATTTTGTGCATAACTTTTTAGGACTCAGCACTTTTCCAAGAAGCTTTTGAGGACCTGACGACAGCGTTCTTCTTCTAAAAGATAACTCATTCCGTGCTCCGCACCGCGGACGGTGAGCAGCTCCTTTCGGGAAACGCAGGTAGCATAGTTGCGTAGGGTCATTTCGCAGGGCACGAAGGTATCGTGGGTGCCGTGGATGAAAAGCACAGGCTTGTCACAGACCTTCATAGCCGTCAGGGTGTTGCCCTCTTTAAGGTCGAAGCCTGCAAAAATGCGACAGCAAAAGTTGATGCAATCCACAATGAAGCAGGGGATGTGGCGGTTGATGCCCTTGGTGGTGAGCTTCACTATATCGTAGCCACTGGTGAAGCCGCAGTCGGCAATAATGCCCTTAACCTGGGCAGGTAACCCCAGCTCGGTGGCAAGAAGCACCGTGGCGGCACCCATTGACATACCGCTGAGATAAACCTGACAATCCTCTCCGCGGCGGCGGATGACTTCAAGCACCCAATCGCGGCAGTCGTATTTTTCGTGGACACCGTAGGTGATGTACCTGCCTTCGCTAAGCCCGTGGCAACGCTGGTCGCAAAGCAGAATATTGAAGCCAAGCTCACGGTAGAAGGGCAGGGCAATACCGAAGTCGCCTCTCCAATGGGAGCGATAGCCGTGCATAAGAATTATGGTCTTATCACTGCCTGCATCCAAAAATTCTCCGTGAAGCCGAAGCCCGTCAAAGCTTTCTATCTCCCAAGCCTCGGTGGTAAGTCCGTCAAGCATTTCGCCTGCCTCCAGAAAGCGGTGGCGATAGGGGGAAAGGGGGCTGCCCTCGGGGATGGGGTCGCGGGTGCGGTCCACATTCTGACTTCTGATACAGGCAATGCGGAAGCAGACGTAACAGAGCAGAGCGAAAAGCAAAAACACCGCTATTGCAGTTAAAGCTATGGTTGAACGCACAAAAACACCTCTTTGTTTTTTCAGAATATATTAATAGCCTTGCCTATATACCCCGCCGCAATACCAAGGGTGGCAGAAATAAGGATAAGATAAATCGGGTGAACCCGTTTTTTTTGCAGAAGGAAGGTGGTGGCGAAAATCAAGGCGGAAATACCGATGGTGTAGTAGGAGGAGGGGGAGAAGTCCCAGCCTGTGGGCAGGAAAACGGTGAAGAAAACGTCCAGCACCGCCCCGGCAATAAGGCCTACAACACAAGGGCGAAGACCTGTCATACAGCCTGCAACGATTTTGTTTCGCTTGAAGGCTTCGTAAATTCTCGACACAATCATAATGACAATGAAGGAGGGCATCACCACTCCGAGGGTGGCACACACCGAACCGAAGATACCGCCCATCTCGGCACCTACGTAGGTGGAAATATTCACCGCGAAGGGTCCGGGGGTGGATTCGCTGACGGCAATGAAGTTGACGATTTCCTCTTCCGGCATCCATTTATTGTTGACAACCGCCTCCTGAATGAAGGGCAGCATTGCATAGCCGCCTCCGAAGGTGAAAAGTCCGATTTTAAAGAAGGTAAGGAAAAGCTCTAAATATATCATTTC
>JAZNQM010000064.1:0-4960 GCA_045590175.1 Acutalibacteraceae bacterium
CATGCCTGCCGTGTCGATGAAGATGAACTTCTCGCCGTTTCTCTCGATGGTGGAGTCGATGGCATCACGGGTGGTGCCTGCGATATCGGAAACGATAGAACGTTCTTCACCCGAAATTTTATTAACGAGGCTGGATTTACCGGCATTAGGTTTGCCGATTACCGCAACCTCAATAACCTCGCCGTCTTCCTCATCGTCATTTATTTCGGGTAGATTCTCAAACACTGCATCGAGAAGGTCACCTGTGCCGTGACCGTGTACAGAAGAAACGGCAATAGGGTCGCCGATACCAAGATTATAAAACTCGTAAAACTCCAAGGGGGTATCGCCAATGGTATCGCATTTATTCACGCAAAGGACAACAGGCTTGCCGCTTTTTTGAAGAATAGAAGCTACTTCATAGTCAGAGGCAGTTACGCCTGATTTTAAATCCACAACAAATATGATAACATTAGCCATATCTATTGCCAAATTGGCTTGACGTCGCATTTCCGCAAGAATCACATCGCCTGAGTCGGGCTCAATACCGCCGGTATCGATAAGCATAAAGCTGCGATTGTTCCACTCCGCGGTGCCGTAGATACGGTCTCGGGTTACACCGGGTGTATCATCAACAATCGAAAGCCGTTTTCCGCAAATTTTATTAAACAGAGTGGACTTCCCTACATTAGGTCTGCCAACTACAGCTACAACGGATTTTGCCATTCCTATTACCTCCCTAAAATCTTATCTATTAAGTCGTATCCGTCATTATCAACGGGGGTTATTTTCACATTTAGCTCTGCCGATAGCTCCGACAGTGTTACATCATCAAGGAAACAATCTTCGCCCTGACGAAGCATTGAGCGAGGAATCAGCATCTCTTCTCCCAAACATTTGCCCTTCAGCTGGTCGATTATATCCCCTGCAGTGACAAGACCTGCAACAGTGATTTTAGGACCGAAGAAGTTGTTTTTTATTGGAAAAACCTCGCAGGAAACGCCCTGGATTCGAGAAGCTACATTGCTTGCAATTTCACGAAGCAGAGGTGCGGCAAGCTCACCTGTTACAATCGAAATATTTCGGTCAAAATCAGCAATCTTCACATCGGAGATAGCGGATTCCGCTTCGCTTTTCAGAAGTGTCCAAAGTCCTACACCGTTTTCCAGCTGGAGAAAATCTCCGTAAAACTCGGCTTCGGGGATTGGTCTTTCGGCTAAAAGATAGAACTCGTCGGCAGCATAGCAAACCCGCTCACCGCGTTCTTTATAAAGTTTATCACCAAACTCGTTTATAATATCCAAAACCTCATTTGCGGAAGCTTTGTCAAAGGAGTTAAGCTGAGCTAAGCCTTCACGGTGTTTAGTAAGTCCCACAGGAACGCAGGCAACACAACCAACGTTTTCGCATTTAGTCAAATCTGCTAGGGAACGACGAAGCTCATTGCCATCGTTAATACCGGGAACCAACACAAGCTGACAATTAAGGGCTATTCCTGCATCCGATAATCTGTAAAGAATATTCAAAGCATCTCCCGCAAAGCGGTTGTTCATCATTTTACAGCGAAGCTCGGGGTTGGTGGTGTGAACCGAAATATTCACAGGGCTGATGTGCATTTTAATTATTCTCTCAACCTCGTGTTCGGTGATGTTGGTAAGGGTGATATAGTTACCGAAAAGGAAGGAAAGTCTTGAGTCGTCGTCCTTGAAATAGAGGCTTTCTCTCATACCTTCGGGCATCTGGTCAATAAAACAGAATATGCACTTGTTTTTACAGGAATGCTGTTTATCCATTAGATACGTGGAAAATTCCATACCGCATTCGCTATACTCATCCTTTTTGAGTTTTAGCTTTTTCATCTTGCCTGCTCGTCGTATCTCCAAAACCAAACGGGTTTCATTTTGATAAAAGCGATAGTCCAGCACGTCCATTATTTCATTGCCGTTGATGCTAATAAGGGTATCTCCTGCCTTAATACCTGCTTTGGCGGCGGGCGAGCCTTTCTCAACGCCCATAACCTCTACCGACATTTCCTCACCCCTTTCCTTGATTTTCAACAAAAAACGCCCAATACAAATGTATTAGGCGTTTCGATTTGAGGATTAGTCTTCTACTTTGATGACCTCACGGCCGTTGTAATATCCACAAGAGGGACATACTCTGTGAGTTCTCTTATACTCACCGCAACGTGAACACTTTACTATGGAAGGTGCTGAAATCTTCCATACATTTGAACGCCTCTTATCGCGTCTTGCCTTTGAAGTTTTTCTCTTCGGTACTGCCATATTGGCACCTCCTTAAAAATATCTTAAATGCCTCGACGAAGATTTGGTAGGATCATTCGTCATCTTTTAACAAATCTAAAAGAACCGCAAGCCGTGGGTCAACTTCCTTTTGGTTGCAACCACAGGTGCCTTCATTAAGGTTCTTTCCGCATTGCTGACACATTCCTTTACAATCCTCTTTACAAAGATGCTTGGAAGGAACGTTCAGCACGACTTCTGTCAGCACAAGCTCATAGAGATCAAGCTTCATCTCGGGCAGGACCAACATATCATCGCTTTCTTCCCCGTTTGCAAGTTCGGTTACAAGCACACGGCTTACAGGAATACTGTAATGCTTGGTACTGGGTGTGCCGCAACGGTCACAATCGGCAGAATAATCAGCCTCTATGGAGGCTTCGAGGGAAACAATTCCGGTTTTGCTCAGGATTTCGCCAGTAATCCTGACAGGAGCTTTTATCGGGAATACCCCAGAGAATTCGACATCGCTTAAATCAAATTCAGCATTGAGTTCTTTGGCTCCGTTTGTTGTGCCAAAAAGCTGTTTTAAATCAAGAACCATAGACTCACCTCAAATTGTCACAGCTAATATTATATATACTTTAATGTAAATTGTCAAGCATTAATTTAAAAAATTGCTATGTTTTAGCGGATTGTTAAATCAAAAGGTAAATTTTGCGGATTTTTATGTATTTCTCACAATTGTATTATACTATAATTATTAACAAAATACAAACTTTTTTTGAACATTTTCGACTTTTAATATTGACACGTCCCTATATATATTGTATATTATATCTATAATTTATATGGAGGTTGTATTTAATGAATGCAAAAAAAATCATCCCTAAGCTTTTGATTGCTGCTTTCGTTGTGGGATTTGGTGTTTTGTGTGCTTTTACAGGAAACATTTCCACACCTGTAGGTACATTATGGTCCCTCTTCCCCCCCGTTATAGCAATCGGCTTGGCACTCATCACAAAAGAGGTTTATTCCTCGCTGTTCGTCGGCATACTCGCCGGTGGCTTACTGGCAACAAGCTTCAGTCCTATCAAAACTGTTGATGCTATCATCAACGACGGCTTGATTGCTTCTGTTTCCGGAACTGCCGGTATCTTCGTTTTCCTTGTTATTTTAGGCGTTATTGTTGCTCTGCTTAACAAGGCAGGCGGTGCACAGGCCTTCGGTAACTGGGCTGCCCGTCGTGTTAAGGGCAAAATAGGTGCTGCTCTTGCCACCTTCTGCTTCGGCGTTCTTATCTTTATCGACGACTATTTCAACTGCCTCACTGTTGGTGCTGTTATGCGTCCCGTTACAGACAAGGCAAAAATTTCCCGTTCTAAGTTAGCATATCTTAGCGACGCAACCGCTGCCCCTATTTGTATGATAGCTCCTATCTCGTCCTGGGCAGCAGCTGTTTCGGAGTATGCTCCCGAAGGTGTCAGCGGTCTTGACATGTTCATCAGAGCTATCCCCTACAACTTCTATTCCTTAATGACCTTCGTTTTCATCATCGCAATTACCTTGATGAAATTTGACTTCGGTCCTATGAAATTGCACGAGCTCAATGCCGAAAGCGGTGACCTTTTCACCACCGGCGAGGGTTCTGCAAACAACGAAGATGAAGTTGTTTCCAACCCCAGAGCTCGCGTTATAGACCTTATATTCCCCATCGTTGTTCTTATTGTTGTTTGTGTTTACGCTCTTTACTACATAGGTCAGTCAGGCGGTCTTTCCTTCGCCGATGCTTTCGGTAACACAGATGCAACAGTTGGTCTTCCCTGGGGCGGTCTTATAGCTCTTATCATTGTAATCATATATTTTATCGCCCGTCGCCTTGTTTCTTTCAAAGAGGCAATGGAATGTGTTCCCAAGGGCTTTATTGCTATGGTTCCCGCCATCCTCATTCTTACAATGGCTACCTCTCTTAAGAATATGACCGGTCTCCTTGATTCCGATACCTTTGTTGCAGGGGCTCTTGAAAATGCAGGTCAGCTCCAGAGCTTCCTCCCTGCTATCATATTCCTGGTAGCTTGCGGTATCTCCTTTGCGACCGGAACTTCTTGGGGAACCTTCGGCATCCTTATCCCGATTGTTACCGCCATCTTCCCTGTTGGAAGCGAGCTCGGTATTATGGGTATGTCCGCTTGTCTTGCAGGTTCTGTTTGCGGCGACCACTGCTCACCCATCTCCGACACAACGATTATGTCCTCTGCAGGTGCACAGTGCAACCACATCAACCACGTTTCGACCCAGCTGCCCTACGCTCTCACAGTTGCAGCTGTAACGGTTGTTTCTTACATAATTGCCGCATTCGTGCTTAACGTATATATCTCTCTTGCAATTTCTCTGGTGCTTACATTGGCAACACTCTTCGTTATCAAATTGCTTGCTACCAAGAAAGCGGCTTAAATGAATGCAAGTTTTATGTCGACGGTTTTCTCCGGAAAACCGTCGATTTTTTATTAATATTTGTTTGACGATTAAGTATATTTGTGATAATATATTAGAAGATAGAGAAAAGAGGTATGCATATGAACTATCTATTAAGCCCTCCAACCGGCGAACAGCCAATAAATGGTTGGATTATTTTTCTTATTGTGGTTGCCTTGCTGGTGCTTATCGGCACCTTGCTTGCTCCGAAATTTCCGCAAATTGCCGCTTGGTTAAAAAAGTTATTTAATAAATAAACAGCTCGG
>JAZNQM010000065.1:0-2771 GCA_045590175.1 Acutalibacteraceae bacterium
GAATAACGTCAACCACTTCATAAAAACCAAATTAGCCCAGCGGGTTGATATGATTTTCGACATCGCACCCTTCCTACAGCTGGATGAAGTTAACACCCATAAAACAAAATTCGGCGGACACCCCAATGCTGAAGGCTGCAAGATTTGGGCAGAGGAATTGTATAAGGCAATTAAAGCTAATAAAATTTTATAAATACATAAGATTAAAGGGACCGCTGATGCGATCCCTTTTTATTATTTTAATTCACTTGCCATCTGGTAAAGCTTATGGTACATTCCCTTTTGTTTCATAAGTTGGTCGTGATTACCTTCCTCGACGATGCCTTCCTCGGTCAGCACCATAATTCTGTCGGAGTTGCGGATGGTGGAAAGACGATGGGCTATGGTTATTGTTGTTCTTCCTTCCGAAAGCCTTGCTAAGGATTTCGCTACTGCATACTCACTCTCGTTATCAAGGGCACTGGTTGCCTCGTCAAGAATGATAATTGGCGGATTTTTGAGGAAAACTCGGGCAATACTGATTCTCTGTTTCTGACCACCCGAAAGCTTGACTCCTCTCTCCCCTACATAGGTATCGTAGCCATCCTTAAGCGCCGACACAAATTCGTGAGCTCCTGCTTTTTTTGCGGCATCTATAACCTCCTCCATGGAAGCACCCGGTTTACCATAAGAAATGTTTTCATAGACAGTTCCAGAGAAAAGGTAAACGTCCTGCTGAACCATACCTATATTATCGCGAAGCGACTTTAAAGTATAGGATTTTATGTTCTTGCCGTCTATGGTAATTTCACCCGACTCTACATCGTAAAATCTGGGAATGAGATTGCAAAGTGTGGTTTTACCACCACCCGAGGGCCCTACAAAAGCCACTTTTTCACCGCTCTTTATAGAAAGGTTTAACCCCGAGAAAACCCTGTTGTGGTCGTCGGTATATTCGAAGGAAACATCCTTGAATTCAATATTCCCCTTGGGGTCACTGAGGGGTACTGCATTCGGCTCGTCGAATATTTCAATGTCGGCATCTATAATCTGCAGGAAACGTTCGATGCCTGTCATACCGCGTTGGAATTGCTCGGAAAATTCGATAATTCTGCGTATGGTGGCAATAAAGGTGGTGACGTAAAGGAGATATGCAACCAGGTCGCCTGCGGTGATGTCGCCGCGTATGGCACAGATGCTACCGACAATAACCACAGCAGCATACATTATGCCGTCAAAAAGCCTTGTGGTTGTGGCGAAGGTTCCCATATACTTATAGGAAAGCTTTTTGATTGAGAAAAATTTCTTATTATCCTTGTTGAACTTTTCCTGCTCAATATCCTCATTGGCAAAGGCCTTTACAACCTTTTGACCAAGGAGAGAATCCTCGATTCTCGCATTAAGCTCACCCACCATTGTTCTTTGCTCACGGAAGGTAGAGCGCATACGGGCATTTAGTCTGCGGCATATAGCAATCATAATGGGAATTATAATAAATATAAGCAGGGTTAAGGGAATGTTGATATTCATCAGTATCACAAAGGAAACGATGCCCTTGATACCTGCTATAAAAAATTCTTCCGGACAGTGGTGGGAAAATTCCGTTACATCAAAAAGGTCGTTGGTGATACGGCCCATAATTTGTCCTACCTTGGTGTTGTTAAAATATGTATCCGAAAGTTTGTGCAGATGAGCGTATGCGTCGCGGCGCATATCGGTTTCCATTCTGGTACCCATAACGTGACCTACATAAGACATATAAAAGTAAGCGGCAGAATCTATCAGTCGCAGTACGAGATATAAGGCACCTATTCTTAAAATAAAACCTATTGTAAGGGTGGCAAAGCCATTCATTCCGGCATCGGTTATGGTCTTCATTATTAAAGGCAGGACTATCTCGCAGATTGTGGTAAGTGCTGCACAAAACAGATCCAGAATCACCGTGGGGATATACTTTTTATAGTATGGCATAAATCGCCTTATCAATTCGGATGATTTATATTGTCTTTCCTTTGACATTTACTTTCCCCTCTTAAAAAATCTTTATTACAATTATACAGCGGTTACCGACTTATTTCAAGCCGAAAAGTTTTTTCGATAGTCCTTGGGGCACATATTAAAATGCCTTTTGAAGAGTCTTGTAAAATTGGCGGCATTTACAAAGCCGCAGGCGATAGCAGTTTCTGATATACTTGTACCGCAAATCAGCATTTCCTTTGCCATTTCCAATCGCACAAAGGTAATGTATTCGGTGAGGGTTCTGCCTGTTTTTCGTTTAAAATCGGTCATAAGCTTGGTTCGGCTTATATAAAATCTATTGGCTAAGTCTGTGGCAACAAGCTTACTTCCGTATTCCTGAAGAATTATACGCTCCACTTCGTCTATATAGTTATTGTGGTTTTGGAGTTCTTCCGACGCTTTCATACTATCAATTACAACATTGAGCAATATGCCAAGCATAAGCTTTAGGTTTTCTTCCTTCTCTTCTTCCATAAACATTTCGCCGAGTTTTGCTATACGCTCAGGTACATACTCAGGCATTTTAAATGCAATACCGCCATGCGAAAACAGGTTGTCGAGTTTCACAGAATAACCCAATAACTTATCCAAAGCCACTTTATGAAAATAAAAATTATATCTAAAATACTCTCCTTGGTTAACTATGATATGATGGCTGGTATTGGGAGGGCTCAAGATAAAACAATTGTTTTTAAAATTGAACTTTTTATCGTCATAAAGCACGTTGACTTCTCCCGTCAGAACACAGCTAAACTCATAGTAATTGTGGCTAT
>JAZNQM010000066.1:0-23313 GCA_045590175.1 Acutalibacteraceae bacterium
CCCCGAACTTAAAAGACAATATAATGTAGATTTCTGCATTGTGAACGGCGAAAACTCCGCCGAAGGCAACGGCATCACCCCCCACAGTGCCGACCATATTTTCACCAGTGGTGCCGATGTTATAACAGGCGGCAACCACACCCTCCGACGTCGCGAGGTTTATGAGATGCTGGAGGAGAATGAGTTCCTTCTTCGCCCAGCAAACCTGCCCGACACAGTTCCGGGCAGAGGTATGTGTATTGCCGATTTGGGTCACACTAAAATTGCCGTTATAAATCTTTTGGGCACGGTTTATATGGACAGTGCCGACTGCCCCTTTCACTGCCTTGACAAAATGGTAGAAAAGGCGAGGGGAGAGGGTGCTAAGATAATAATTGTTGATTTTCATGCCGAAGCAACCAGCGAAAAAAGAGCCTTGGGCATCTATGCCGACGGCAAGGTGACCGCCTTTTTCGGCACCCATACCCACGTGCAAACTAACGATTCGGCGCTTTTGCCCGACGGAACTGCTTATGTTACTGATATTGGTATGACGGGTCCCATATATTCGGTTTTAGGTGTAAAACCCGAAATTGTAATCACCCGAATGAAGGATAAAATCCCGGGCAGATTTCAGAATGCCGACGGCAAATCCTCCCTTTCGGGTTGGCTTTTGTCGGTGGAGCGGGACGGCACCGTAACGGACCATCAGCTTATTAATGTTATTTGAAAGAGGAATTAATTTGAAGCTTAGAATTATTTCGCTTGCACTTTTAATTATGTTTATTGCTTCGGGCTGCGGTAAAATGCAGGGCAACGTTTCTTCTAATGTGAGCGTGCCCTCATCCACCGTCAGTGAGATTGAAACAGCCCTCAAGGAGCAGGATGAACGAAAGGGCGTATCGGTTGCTTGCAGCATCACCGATTCCTTCTGTCCCTATGCCGCAGAAACAGGGCTCAACCGCGAGCTGGGTAATTTGTTGTACGATAGCCTTGTGGTGCTTGACAATGAATTTTCCCCTGTCCTTTCCTTGGCGGAAGAAATTGACATCGACGAAGAAAACGTAACCGTACGTCTTCGTTCCGCCACCTTTTCGGATGGTTCGTCTGTCACCGCCGACGATGTGGTTTACTGTGCAGAAAAGGCTATGGAATCCGAAACCCGATATGGATATAATTTAGAGGATGTTGAATCTGTCGAGGCTTCGGGTCGCAGCAAGGTGGTTTTTACCCTTTCTAAACAAGATCCTTACTTTGCCAACTGTCTCAATTTCCCCGTATATAAAGAGGGAACAGACACCGAGGAAAGCAGCGATAAAATTGAAATTCCACCAATCGGCTCGGGCAGATATATAATCAACGACGAAAAAACGAAGCTTAAAGCAAATAAGAATTTCCACGGTGGCAAGCCTTCCCTTGCTTCCATAAATCTTATAAACACTCCCGACGACGATGCTCTGACCCACAATCTTGAGGTTGGTAACATTTCCTACTATTATTCCGACCTGTCCAACTGCGATATCCCCGGACTTCGCGGAAGATATGAAACGGTAAACCTTAATAATCTGGTTTATTTGGGGGTTAATATGCAGTCGGGTATTATGAGCAGTAATGAAATGCGGCAGGCAATCTCGGCGGCAATAGACCGAAAAGCCATTGCAGAAAACGCTTATTACCGCAATGCCGTTCCCGCAACAGGCATTTTCAATCCTAACTGGTGCGAAAAGGATTCTGTTATGCAAACTGCAGAAACTGTAGTAAATGAAAATGTTTATCTTGCACAATTGGCAAAAATAGGTTATAATAAAAAAGATAAAAATGGATATTATGTCAATTCTGCGGGAGAAAGACTTTCTCTAAAGCTTATAAACTATTCGGAAAACCAGTGGCGAACCGCCGCTGCCGAGCTTATAAAAAGTGAGCTTCAAGCCGCAGGCATATATCTTCAAATCGATAACCTTTCCTGGAAGGACTACACCTACTCTCTGAAAAATCAGCACTTTGATTTGTATTTGGCTGAGGTGGCAATAGGCAATAATATGGATATTTCCGAGCTTGTTACCAAGGGTGGAGATGCAGCCTATGGTGTGTACTATGAAAAGGATAAGGAAGACTCAGAGGATAGTTCCTCCGAAATCTCATCGGCAGAGGATGATATGGACGAGGAAGCAACGGAAGATTCGGACGAGGAAAAGAATTTTGCAGGTGATACTGCCGCCGCCGTTGAAGAGTTTTACAAAGGCGATGCTGATTTACAGCAGGTTGTAACCGCTTTCGCAAACGAGCTTCCTTTGATTCCCCTTTGCTACCGAACAGGTATGGTTAGTTATTCCACCGCCATCAGCGGCATTGATCCGTCCTACGGCGACGTTTACGGAGGATTGGAAAACGTAAAATTAAAGGATAAATAAATTCTTTACTTCATTAATTCAAGGAGGAAATAGTAATGATCTCTTACGAAACCATAACAGGTACCGTCTGTTTCTCTAATGAGTATCTTGCCAAGCTTATCGGCAATGCTGTGCAAAGCTGCTACGGTGTTGTAAAGATGGTTCCCAGCAAGAAGCAGAAGGTGTTTAAGCCCTTCAACCGAGATAACTATATCGACAAGGGTATAAATGTCAAGGGCAATATCAACACTGTTTGTGTTGATTTGCATATTGCTGTTATCTACGGAATAAACATAAACACTATCGCCAACAGCATAACCGAGGCTGTTAAGTACACGGTTAAGCAGGCAACAGGCATCAGTGTATCAAAGGTCACCGTCAGAATCGACGATATCGTAACCGAATAAAGGAGTGTCCAATTTGTTAAAAGGTAATACCCTGCGCGACGCAATAATTTCGGGTGCGAATAATATCGCAAACAATCGTCGTGCAGTTGACGAGCTTAACGTTTTCCCCGTGCCTGATGGTGATACGGGTACCAATATGTCAATGACCATCTCCAATGCTTCTAAGGAAGTAAGCCGTATGCAAGACGCATCGGTGGGGGATGTTGCCAATACCGTAGCTTCTGCATTGCTTCGCGGTGCCAGAGGCAACTCCGGTGTTATTCTTTCCCTTATTTTCCGTGGCTTTGCCAAGGGCTTTAAGGGCTGTGAAGAAGCAGGTGCTAAGGAGATAGCCAATGCCTTTTCGCTCGGTACCGAAGCCGCATACAAGGCTGTAATGAAGCCCACTGAGGGTACAATTCTTACCGTTGTAAGAGTAGCTTCCGAATATGCAGCAAAGGCAGTATCCGAAGGCAAGGGCGAGGTTGAATGCTTTGCCGCCGCGTTAGAGGGTGCCAAGGTTGCTTTGGCAGAAACCCCCGAAATTCTCCCCGTTCTTAAAAAGGCGGGAGTTGTTGACGCAGGTGGTAGAGGTCTGGTTGTTATCTTAGAAGGTATGTATCAGGTATTAAGCGGTGGTGCTGTAATTACCGTTGCAGGTGCAACCTCTGAACCCGAAGCCGAGAGTGAGAGCGGAGTTAACGCCGCCGCAGAATATGAGGGTGAAATCACCTTCACCTATTGCACCGAGTTCATTGTTAAGCGTGAGTCCGAGAATTCAGACCCCGCCGAGCTTCGTGCGTATCTTGAAACCATCGGCGACTGTGTGGTTGTGGTAGACGACGAAGAAATCATTAAGGTCCACGTTCATACCGACCACCCGGGTAATGCTTTTGAAAAGGGTCTTACCTTCGGACAGTTGGTTAATATGAAGGTTGAAAATATGAGGGATCAGCACGAGCGTGCCAAGCACGATGCAAAGGACCCCAAACCCACTGAAAACCTTGAAAAGACCGAGGTATACACCCCCGCACCTCAGGAAAATCCCTACGGTTTCGTTTCCGTCAGTGCAGGCAAGGGTCTTGAAGAGTTGTTCCACGATATCGGTGTTGACACCGTTGTCAGCGGCGGTCAGACTATGAACCCCAGCACCGACGATATTTTAAAGGCAATAGAGCTTACCCCTGCCGAAACCGTGTTCGTTCTCCCCAATAATAAGAACATCATTATGGCGGCTGAGCAGGCGGTGCCTCTCGCTACAAGAAGGGTCGTTGTTTTGCAGACCCGCACTATCCCTCAGGGTATTTCGGCAATGCTTGCCTTCGACCCCGAGAGTGACTACGAGCAGAACGCCATCGCTATGCGTGAAGCTTACGACAACGTGGGCACAGGTCAGATAACCTATGCCGCCCGTGACAGCGACTACGACGGACACCAGATTAAGAAGGGCGAGCTGCTTGCTATGGCAAACGGCAAAATCACCTTCACCGACACTGATTTGGAAAAGACTGTTGTTAAGCTCACCAAGTCCTTGACCAACAAGAATACTATGTACGTAACCCTTATCCACGGTGAGGATGTAGATGCGGGCAAGGCTGAAAAAATCAGAGCGGCTGTAGCTGCAAAGCTTGGCTCCAATATCGACGTCACCCTTATCGACGGCGGTCAGCCCGTTTACTATTTCCTTATTTCTGTTGAATAATTTTTTAACTGCCATACCTGTTTCGGTGTGGCAGTTTTTCTTATGGAAATTTAAATACTTTTGTTGAAATAACCGTTGCACTGATATATAATTAATTTATACATTGAATAAAAAGCAAGGTGTTCTCATGAAAATTTATGATATGCACATACATATAAGACAAGGCGCACCCGACCCCGAAGCGATTCTTAAAAGAATGGAGGAGTCAGGGGTTTGGGGCGGTTGTCTTTTCTCGATACGCCCCCGCGAGATAAATTATGAAACCGGGCTTGATTTTGAGGAAAGACTTCAGAATCTTTTAGAGTGGACCCGTGGATATGAAGGCAGACTTTTTCCTGTTCTTTGGATTCACCCCGACGAAGAAAATCTTATAAATAACATACATACAGCAGTTGATTCAGGGGTTATGGGCTTTAAGATAATCTGCAACAACTTCTATATTTACGAGGAGCGTTGCATCGAAATTCTCAAAGAAATTGCAAAACTAAATAAGCCTGTGTTTTTTCATTCGGGCATCCTTTGGGACGGTGAGGTTTCCTCTAACTATAACCGCCCCTTAAATTGGGAGTCCTTAATCGATATCGAGGGGTTGCGGTTTTCTATGGGTCACTGCTCCTGGCCCTGGATTGATGAATGTGTTGCTATGTATGGCAAATTCTTAAATGCTTTAAACCGAAAAAACACCGCCGAAATGTTCCTTGATATCACCCCCGGGACCCCCGAAATTTATAGAAAAGAGCTTTTTTCTAAGCTGTTTTCCATAGGCTACGATGTTGGACACAACCTGATGTTCGGCACTGATGCCAGCGCTAACACATACAGAGGGGAATGGACCTCTAACTGGCTTAAAATCGACAAGGAATTGATGGATGAATTGGGGGTATCAGCCGAAAACAGAAGCCTTTTGTATGAAGAGAACCTTATGCGTTTTCTTGGCGTTTCCGCAGATGAGCATAAATCCAACGCTCCTCAGACCGACAACTCCCACGCTTGGTCTCCGGTGAATCCCGAAGTGGAAACTACGGTTCGAAAATGGTATGGTAAATTAGGCTTTTCAAAGGAATTCGACAAGGAGTTTGAGCAGTATTTAAGGGATATAAAAATTCCCGATACCGTAACCGTGGAGGAATATCCTGTTAGCGGCAAAGACGGTGGCAGAAATCTTTTGACCTACCTGTATCTATGCGAAAAGCTTGCTGAGCTTTATAAAGAGAGGGGAATTCCCGAAGATATTCTTATTGACACCCTCAAGGACATTGTTCGTTGGACCGAGACCTATTCGGATATTAACGGTAAACTCTACCTCGGAGAGCTTCATTGGTTGAAGCTACATCTGTCTGGTCAGCTTTTCAAGGTTGGCAGATTGCAGTATCGTATGGCAGGCTCGGAATTTGATATCCCGAAATATGCTGTGAAAAAGGGCGACCCTATAATGGAGGTTCACATTCCCGCTGACGGAAAGCTGTCAACCGCGGACTGCAAAAAATCCATCGAAGCGGCAAAGGAATTCTTCAGCCAATACTTTCCCGAATATGAATTCAGATATTTCACCTGCCATTCCTGGCTGCTGGATACAAAGCTCCGCGAGGTCCTGCCCGAGAGCAGTAACATATTGAAATTTGCTGAGCTTTTCGATGTGGTAGCTGAGGACGAGAGTAATGCATTGATAAAATATATCTGGACTTGGGATATGAACGAGCGTAAGCTTAAAACCGCCGCTTCTCCGAACGGTTTTGCCTCAAAGGTTCAAGAAAAAGTGTTGAAGGGCGAAACCTTCCACGAATCGCTGGGCGTTATAGTTAAATAATCCTTATAAAATAAAAAAGAAAAGAGGTGACTGCAAAGTGCGTGATATACAATACATAAAGGGTGTGGGCGAAAAACGTGCCGCCGATTTTAAGAAGTTAGGTGTTTCCACTGTCGAGGATTTGCTGAGATATTACCCTCGTGGCTATGTGGACTATTCCGACATCAAGGAGCTTTACTCCGCCGTTTCGGGCAGTACCGCCGCCTTCAAATGCCGCATAGTTGCACCTGTCAAGGAGCAATACATCCGTAAAAATATGACTGTTTATAAATTTGCCGCCACCGACGATTCCGCACTGTTGCAGGTCACTATATTCAATAACCGCTTTTTAGCAGATAAGCTGAAATTGGGCGAAACATATATTTTCTACGGAAAAATAGGCGGTATGGCAGGCTTGCGAGAGATGATTTCTCCCGAGATTGTATCCACCGAAAGTGCCGCAATAACCCCTATTTACCCCACCACTGCAGGGCTTTATCAATCCAACATCCGCAAGGTTGTAAAGAATGCTTTAGAGTTTATACCCGCTGACCCGATTCCGCAGTATGTGTTGGATAAATTCGGACTTTGTGATTTAAAATTCGCCCTTCGAAATATTCATTTTCCTAAAAACAACGAAAGCCTGCAAATGGCTAAAAAACGCTTGATTTTTGAGGAGCTGTTCTTGTTCCGAATTGGCATTGCAAAGCTGAAAAGCGGCAACAAAAAGCGAAGCGGTATAAAGATGGAGCGGCTTTATTTGAAGGACTTTGCTGCAGCTTTACCCTTCACTCTTACAGACTCTCAAACAGCCGCAATCAGAGAATGTGCCGCTGATATGATGAGTGCCCGTCAAATGAACCGCTTGTTGGAGGGTGATGTGGGCTCGGGAAAAACCGCAGTGGCTGCGGCGTTGATGCATTCGGCTGCTCTCAACGGAATGCAGTCGGCTCTTATGGCACCCACTGAAATTCTTGCCGAGCAGCATTATAACACCTTAAAATCAATGTATGAGAATACCGATATTAAGGTCGCTCTTCTTATCGGAAGCACTAAAAAAAGCGAAAAAACCGCAATTAAATCCGCTATCGAAAGTGGTGAGATTCAGGTTGTAGTAGGCACGCAGGCACTTATTCAGGGCGACGTGAATTTCTGCCGCTTAGGTCTTGTTGTAACCGATGAACAGCACCGCTTCGGTGTTATGCAAAGAGCAGCCCTCGCCGATAAGGGAGCTGCACCTCACGTGCTTGTTATGTCGGCAACTCCAATACCCAGAACCCTTGCATTAATCCTCTACGGAGAACTCGATATCAGCATTCTTTCGGCTCCGCCCCGCGGCAGAAAACCTATCAAGACTTATAGGGTCAATTCCGATATGCGTCCTCGCTTGTATAACTTTATAAAGAAGCACATCGCCGAAGGACACAGTGCCTATATTGTCTGCCCCTTGGTTGAGGAAGGGGAGAACGATATCGCCCCCGCCAAGGAGTATTACCTGAAGTTAAAAACCGAGGATTTCATCGGCTATAACGTAGGTCTTCTCCACGGCAAGCTGAAGCCAAAAGAAAAGGAAGAAGCGATGCGTAGCTTTATGTCGGGAGAAACAAAGCTGTTGGTAGCAACAACCGTTGTTGAGGTCGGTGTAGATGTGCCCGAAGCAACCGTTATGATAATAGAAAATGCTGAGCGCTTCGGACTTTCTCAGCTGCACCAGCTTCGCGGTCGCGTGGGCAGGGGCAGTGCCCAATCTTTCTGTATTCTTGTGTCGGATGCCAAAGGCGAGGAGGCTACCCGCCGCTTTGGGGTTATGTGTGAAACCACCGACGGCTTCAGGATTGCCGACGAGGATCTGAAGCTCCGCGGACCGGGCGATTTCTTAGGCAACCGTCAGCACGGTTTGCCCCTCTTTAAAATTGCTGACTTAACAACCGATATGGAAGTATTAAAGGAAGCAGGCAGGGCGGCTGAGCTTGTGCTGGGCAACGATTTCCCTCTGGAAAAAGAAGAACATAAAGCACTTCGCCGGGAACTCGGCAATATGTTTAGAAGCAATACAATAAATTAACCGCAATTTGGCAAAAATAATACTTGCATTTTGCATATCGTTGTGGTATAATTTTTAGGCTATGGAGTGTACTGATGGCTTCATAGCCTAAAAAATACGCATGCTCCGTTCTGAGGGTGCCAAATTTTCTTGAAAAGGCGGTCTTGCGGAGCAGAGGTAAAACCTGAAGGAGGAAATAAAAATGTCAGTAGTATCAATGAAACAGCTTCTCGAAGCAGGTGTTCATTTCGGTCACCTCACCAGACGCTGGAACCCCAAAATGGCTCAGTATATTTTCACTGAGCGTAACGGAATTTACATTATCGACCTGCAGAAGACCGTTAAGAAGCTTAACGACGCTTATATGTTCGTTCGTGAGCTTTCTGCAGAAGGTAAGGAAATTCTCTTTGTAGGCACCAAGAAGCAGGCTCAGGATTCCGTTAAGGAAGACGCTATCGCTTGCGGTATGCCTTATGTTAATGCACGTTGGCTCGGCGGTATGCTCACCAACTTCCGCACCATCCGTCACAGAATTGACAGACTCAATCAGCTCCGCACCATGCGTGAGGACGGAACCTTCGACCTCTTACCTAAGAAAGAGGTTATCAAGTTGAATCTTGAAATCGAAAAGCTCGAAAAGTTCCTCGGTGGTATCCAGGATATGCACAAGATTCCCGGTGCTCTCTTCATCGTTGACCCCAGAAAAGAGAAGATTGCCGTTCAGGAAGCACACAAGCTCGGTATTCCGATCATCGCTATCGTTGATACCAACTGTGACCCCGATGAGGTTGACTATGTAATCCCCGGTAATGACGACGCTATTCGTGCCGTTAAGCTCATCACCCAGACTATGGCTGCCGCAGTTATCGAAGGCCGTCAGGGCGAACAGGGCAGTGCTGCTAACGATGAAGAACCCTCCATCGAAGAAGCAGTTGCAGCAGAGGAAGCAGCAGACGCTGAATAATCTTTACTTTTAATATTATCTTTTATAGGAGGATATACAAATGGCATTTACAGCTAAAGACGTACAGGCTCTTCGTGAGAAGACTGGTTGCGGTATGATGGATTGTAAAAAAGCATTGGTAGAGTGCGACGGCGATATGGATAAGGCCGTTGACTACCTCAGAGAAAAGGGTCTCGCTTCTCAGGCAAAGAAGGCAACAAGAGTTGCTGCTGAAGGCGCAGTTGTAACCTATTCCGAAAATGGCATCGCAGCAGTTGTTGAGGCTAACACCGAGACTGACTTCGTTGCTTCCAACGACGAGTTCAAGGCTTTCACCTTAAAGGTAGCTGAAATCGTTGCTAAGCAGAACCCTGCAGACGTTGCAGAGCTCCTTGCAATGAAGAACGAGGCAGGTTCAACCGTTGAAGAAATGGTTCAGGAAATCTTCCTTAAGTTCCGTGAGAACCTCAGCGTTCGTCGTTTTGCTCGTTTTGAAGGCATCACCTCTGGTTATGTTCATGCAGGCGGCTCCATCGGTGTTCTCGTTAAGTTCGACACCACCGACGAAATCGCAGCAAACCCTGAGTTCAAAGCAATGGGTAAGGCAATAGCAATGCAGATTGCTGCTCAGAATCCTGAGTATTTAAGCAAGGCTGATATTTCTGACGAAGAACTCGGCAAAATGAAGTCTTTCACAATCGACAGTGCTCTCAACAAGCCCGATTCTCTTCCCATCCCGATTCTTAACAGCCTTATTGAAGAAGTAATCTCCGATAAGAAGTGGAGCGACGAAGACATCACTGTTTACCAGGGTCTTGACTCTAAGCAGAAGAAGAATTTCGTAAACTTCATTTCTAAGGAAGCTCTCGCTACTCTCGCAGAGGTTGCTGTTGCTCACAAGGCAGACATCTCCGACAATAAGATCTTCGCTGGTCTTGTTCAGGGTCGTCTTGCTAAGCAGCTTAAGGAAATCTGCCTTATGGAGCAGGAGTTCGTTATGGACGACAACGTAACTGTTGGTCAGCACATCGCTAACACTGCTAAGGCTCTCGGCGGCGAAATCAAGGTTGTAGAGTATGTTCGCTTTGAAAAGGGCGAAGGCATCCAGAAGCGTGAAGATAACTTCGCAGACGAAGTTGCTTCAATGATGAAATAATCAATAAGATTATATTAAAAAGGCTCGGTTTTCCGAGCCTTTTTTGTCATCAAATTCAATATAATTCCCACAACAAGTGCAAAAAAACAGCCGATGAATTTCATCGGCTGTTGAATATTGTGTATGTAGCTTATTTCTTGGCTTCTTCCTTTTTTCTTGCTTCTTCAGCTTTTCTTGCAGCTTTAGCAGCGGCTAAGGTTGCCTTTGCGGTTTCCTCAATCTGCTTCTTGGTTGCCTTTTCTCTTGCCTTAAGGGTTCTGCGTGCGGAAATGTTGTCGAAAACGCTTGTGAAACCAAAGAGAGGTTTTGTGAGGATAATCAAAATAAAATCAACAAGAGCGAATATAGCAAAGAACACAATGTCTGAACCAACAGAAGCAAGGTATTCTGCGTTGGTAGGGGTGCTGATTATCAAGAAAAGATAATAAAAAGCAACAGCGGATAAAGCTAAAATTAAAACAGCATCAATTATTTTTACAATTGTTCTGGTGTGACCCTTTTCTAAAAACTTATTAATATTGAACTTCATAATGTTTCACCTTTCTTAACGGCAATGTTGCACAAACATCCCCTTTTAATCAACACATCTATTATACTATATTTTTTTGTTAGTGTCAACAGGTAGCAGAGCAAATTATGCATTAATCTAAATTGCTGTAGGGGGGATAAGTCTGGCAAAATTCCTTGATTTTCATAAAATCCTCCAGCATTGCATCTTTCAGATTGCTGTTGTAGAAAAAAGCACTGGGGTGATAGGTCCCCATAAACATAACTTTGCCCTTGGCGATTAAATTGCCGTGGTCCTTCTCGAGTGAAAAATTCGGGTCGATCAGTTGACGTGCAACAACACTTCCGAGACAAATCACAATTTCGGGTTTCACAAGCAAGAATTGTTTTCGTAAGCATTTAATACAGGCATCGATTGCTGCTGGCTTGGGTGCTTTTCCACCTGTGGGACAGTTTACAAGAGTGGTGACGTAAACCTCCTCAGGGTCGATATCAATAAGTCTCAGCATACCGTCGAGATATTTTCCCGTGTTTCCGCTAAGGATTCGGTTTTCTTTTATGTCATCGTTAGTTGGCGCGTCGCCAACAATCATAATTCTGGCTTCGGTATCGCCTCGATGGAGAAGTTTTGACTGTGTGGTAAGATAACATCCCTTGCAGGAATTAACCTCATTTTTAAGTATCATCCACTGGTTAAAGGTATCCATAGCTATTTACCTACGCAGAATTTTTTAAACACTTCATCTACCACAGCATTGGTAACTCTTTCTCCCGTCAGGGACAAAAGCTCGTTCATAGCATCGTCGATGCAGATGCCAACGGTGTCTAAAGTGTAACCGTTATTCAACAGATCAGAAGCTTCACTGATGTATTTTAATGCTGAAACACAGCAATTTCTCTGCCTTTCCGAGCCTAATACAACATCATTACCATCTAACTTGTTAAGACCGCATACGGTTGTAATTATCTCTGTGAGGGCGGTGAGACTGTCGTTGCTCTCTGCTGATATTACAACATAAGGAATGCCCTCTAAACTCGAGAGATTAAACTGCTGAGGCAGGTCACTTTTATTTACAATTGCAATGGCAGGTCGGTTTTTGCAAATTTCGATAAGCTCCATATCCTGCTTGTCTTCGGGTATACTGCCGTCAAAAACTGCAATAACTAACCCAGCCGACTCAATTTTCTCTTTGGAAATCTCGACACCGATTTTTTCCACTTCATCTGTGGTGTTTCTGAGACCGGCTGTGTCGCTTAAATGAAGAAGAATATCTCCAAGCGTAACGCTGTCCTCCACCACATCGCGGGTTGTTCCTGCGACCGAGGTGACGATTGAGCGGCGACATCCCGAAAGAAGATTCATAAGCGTTGATTTGCCCACGTTGGGCTTTCCTGCAATAACAGCGTTTACACCTTCGCGGAGAATTTTGCCTGCATCGTAGCTGTTAAGCAATTCTTCGAGCTGAGTTTTTGCGTTTCCCAATGCCGCGTTAAGTGTCTCGGGACTGAATTCGGGAAGCTCGTCATCGGGGTAATCAGAGTAAACCGCCAGTCCTGCTGCGGCGGTTAAAAGACTTTCTCGGATTGAGTTTATTTTGTTTGATGCCGCACCGCCAAGTAAGGACAGGGCAGAGCGTTGTGCCTTCATACCGTTTGCGGAAATTATGTTCATAACCGCTTCGGCCTCTATCAAATCGAGTTTTCCGTTGAGGTATGCTCTGCGGGTAAACTCTCCACCGTCGGCTGGTCTAGCACCTAAGTCAAGCACTGTTCGAAGGGCTTCTTTTAGCACATAGTTACCACCGTGGACCGAAATTTCCACTACGTCTTCGCCGGTGTAGCTTTTGGGGTTTCTGAAAAGCAAGGCTACCGCTTCGTCAATCTTCTGCTCGCCGCAGTAAACTCCACCGTAGAGAGCGGAGTAGCCTTCAATATCAGCAATTTTTTTCCCGTTTAAGCTTCTAAAAACCTTGTCGGAAATTCCGATTGCCTCATCACCAGATATTCTTATAACTCCGATTCCGCCTTCGCCCGAAGGGGTGGAAATCGCCGCAATGGTATCGCGATTCATAAGCCTTGTCCTTTCTCAGAAATATAAAAGCTGTGCTGCACCTTACAAAATATCGGTGTGGCACAGCTTAAGTTTTACAGTGTTTTAGCTAACTCTTTAATATAAGCCCTAAGCTCATCCTTAACCTCGGGATGATTGAGACCTACCTCAATATTCGCCTGCATTATTCCGAACTTATTTCCCATATCATAGCGTTTGCCTGTGAAATCAACACCTGTCATACCCTTTGTTTGTGCGAGGGTTTTCATAGCATCGGTAAGCTGAAGCTCACCGCCTGCACCGTTTGGTGTATTTCTCAAAATATCAAAAATATCGGGGGTGAGCACACATCTGCCTAAGATTGAATAAAGCGACATAATCTGATCGCGTGCAGGTTTTTCAATCATATCGGTCACTTCGAAAATGCGGTCTTCGACGGGTGAAACCTTCATTGAGCTATATCGCATAATAGCTTCTTCGGTAACCTCTTTAATACCAACAACACCCTTGCCGTATTTTTCATAAGCACGGCAAAGCTGACCGATTGCAGGGTCTTCACCAATGATAACATCGTCGCCATAAAGCACGGCAAAAGGCTCGTTGCCGATGAACTCTTCCGCACACAAAACGGCGTGTCCGAGACCCTTGGTTTCTTTTTGGCGAATGTAATATATGTTAGCAAGGTTAGCAGTTTCGGCAACAACGTCCGCCACATCTGCTTTTCCTTTTTTTCTAAGGTTGTCCTCTAATTCATAAGCGTGGTCAAAATGGTCTTCAATAATACCCTTGCCACGGTTGGTGATGATTAAAATATCTGTGATACCTGCTTTAACTGCTTCTTCGACTATATACTGAATAGCAGGCTTGTCAACAATAGGCAGCATTTCTTTAGGGCAGGCTTTAGAAGCAGGGAGAACCCTGGTTCCCAAACCTGCGGCAGGGATTACGGCTTTTTTAATTTTCATTATAAGTCAACTCCTTTAGATTAATGACAGCAAAACTAAAAGTCTTTGGGCTGAAATTTCTGAAATAGCGATTTCAAAATAGGGAATAAAGGTGATTAAACTGCACAGTGTACTGAATCCAAAGGGGATAAGCACAGCGGCGGCAGCGGACGGTCTTCCTTGCATACTGTAAAAGAATAAATCTTTTGGTCCGTACAAAGAGTCTGATTTTTTGATTTTACCCGTAACGTGCTTGTAGTAAAGATGGTTGCCGTTCAGGGCTAAATAAAGCACGCCTGCCAAAGAGAGCAGCTGAGCGATGTAGGTCACAAGGGCGGGGTAACTGTAGGTGGCGGACTCTGAGTCATCGTCTGTAACCACATAGTTCATTAGCTCCTGATCGGATAAATCTTTTGTCTCTGCTATGATTTCGTTAAGAGATTCAACGGTGCTGTTGTATGTCAGAGCGGTGGTAATACAGGTGAGAAGCAGGCAGCTAAGACAGATGATTGTGCCGATTTTATACATCTTGCGATAAAAGAACCAAGCAGCTGCAAAGGGAGTTGCCAAAAGGGTTCCAAGGATCGCAACAGGCCAGCTGACAAAGAGCTTTCTGCCAAGCCTCTTCATAGCGATAAACAACTGCATAAAATAATCCTGCTTGGCGGTTCCCACGTAAGCTTGAACTTTCTTTGTGTCAACATCCTCTAAGGTTGGCTCAACAGCCGAATAATCGGTGTAGGGAGCGCGATTATAATAGTTGTAATAATTGCCCTGTTGAGAATTATAACCATAGTTACCGCCGAAATTTGGTGGAGGCGTATATTGTTCTCCTCTGGTTTCATTGCGGGTTTCCGCTGACAGGGGAGAACCGCAATTTTTACAGAATTTGTAATCCTGCTCGTTTGATGTTTTGCAAACGGGGCATATTAAATTTTCGTGATTATTATCCAAAAGTAGTCACCTCGAATATTTTCTGCCGCATTTTTGATTTATGTGAATAAAAAGTCTGCGATGTACAAAGGAATATAGCTTCCGAATTGAAAAACGATTAAAAATACAATCATCGAAATCATGGGTCGCACACCGCCCTTGCGATAGAAATTGTATTCTTCATCGGCGTCAAGGTCGGAACGGATCTTCTTGATTGTGGAGATGGCGTGGTTTTTATACATTATATCGTTGCGGAGACCTGCAAAAATCCGATAACCTATAAACAATAGAACACCTATTAAAGCCAGCACGATTGCATCCACCGAAGTGTATTTCAGAGGGTCGGCTGAAAACTTTTCGACTACCTGTAAAGCAGTGCTTTTGAGGGGCATATCCATATATGCAAGGGAATAGTGAAAGGGGGCCATCAAAACAAATGCCGCTAATTCCAAAATGATGTACATCAGCGTGTGAAAACCCATTTTTCTGAAGATGGTGTGGGTGTAAGGAGATATGAACGCCATCCAGTTCCAGGACTTTTTCATTGTGCCGTCTGAGAAATGTTTCCATTTTGGAAGAAGCTTTCCCGGAGCAAATACAATGAATTTAGCCAAGTCCTTTATTTTGACCCCATCTATGGAATCTTCTTTGTTTAACCCGCCGTAAGGGTCGGGCTTTGGCATTCCTGCTTCACCCAAAGGAAAGTTTACGAACTTTATGTCGGGGAAACCCTCGTTGTCGGTTTCTTCTTTTCCTGCAGGCGGTTGTATTTTGCCGCAATAGGGACAGAAGTTAGTGTCGTTGGGTATGTTTTTTTCGCAATATTTACATTGCTTTTCAGCGGAGGCTTGCTCCGCATCGGATAGGGACGGCTCCTTGCCGTGTTCGTCCTCACGTCCGCAATGACCTACAGCGTTATAGCAATCTCTATGGTGCGGAGCACCGCAAACGGGACAATAGACTATATCGTCATCGTCGAAGAGATAACCGTTGCAAACAGGACATTTGCTATTTAACTTTTCGCTCAAAGAGTTTATCCTCCGTTGTGAATTTTTTGAGGGAGTTGGTGACAAGCTCGAAATATTCTCTGCCGTAGTTATGGTATCTGCCTTGCTTGACTAAGTATTTGAGCTGATTACCGCCGATCCATCTGACCTCGCTCACTTCTTCTTTCTGGAGCTTCAGGGTGTTTATATCAACATCTACCTTAACGAACCATACATCAAGAAATGAATTCTTTCTTTTAAGTCTGCGGGCAAATAAAAGCTCCTCGGGCTTTGCCTCAATTCCGATTTCTTCGTTTAATTCTCTTAGTGCAGCCGCTAAAGAATCCTCGCCTGAAACAGCGGAGCCGCCTGTGGCAGCCCATTCGCCGGGCATAAGCTTTCTTTCGGTTGACCTGCGTTGAATAAGCAGTCTGCCGTCCTTGTCGAACGGCCAAATGTGAACAACAAGATGGTACTCGCCGGGCATTAAGCGTCTTTTACCGCGTGCAATAACACGTCCGGTACGACTGCCTGACTGGTCCAAGATATCCCACAGTTCCATATTGTTTTCGCCCCTTTACTGAAGTTTGTTGATATCCCAATTGATATCTCAAATCAGCGTTTGTTCACAACCTCACCCTGTTTTTTGTAGATAGAGTTGGGCGAAACGGTTCCTCTGACGAGGGAAAGGGGATATATGTTTGAGTTTCTTCCTATGATTGAACCGGGGCAGAGCACAGCACCGCAACCCACTTCAACAAAATCTCCCACCATTGCACCGAACTTCTTAAGACCTGTTTCAATCGTCTCATCACCGCATTTTGCAACCACAAGACTTTTATCGGACTTAACATTAGAGGTGATTGAACCTGCGCCGAGATGCGATTTATATCCCAGCACAGAGTCGCCGACATAGTTGTAGTGGGGAACCTGCACGCTGTCGAAGATGACAACGTTTTTAAGCTCGGTTGAATTGCCTACCACAGAGCCTTTGCCAACGATAGCGTTACCTCTTATAAAGGCGCAGTGTCGCACCTCGGCACCACTGTCGATAATGCAAGGACCGGTGATTGATGCACTTTCCGCTACTTTAGCGTCTTTAGCAATCCAGACTTTTTCCCGAGGGTTATCGTATTTGTCAGAGGGCAGGGTACGACCCAGCGCCTCGATGTAATCTCCTATGCGGGGTAAAACCTCCCAGGGGTAGACACATCCGTCAAATAAACCCTTTGCGACAGTGTTATCCAAGTCAAATAACTCGCAGATTTTGGGAATAGACAATTATACCACTCCAACTCTAATATAATTACTTTAATATTATAACAAAAAAACGACTTCATTACAACCCAAAAGAATGATAAATAATTATATATTTTGTAAATTTTTATTTAATTAACTGCATAAGCGATATTGTGATTTCCATTTTAGGCATTAATCAAAAAAAGCAACCGAATGTATGGGTTGATACATTCGGTTGCAAAATGCTTTTTATCAATGCTTCGATTTTTCGGGACGCTTGATTTCGTTCCACCTTTTATATGCCTCACGGCTGTCCTTAATGGTTTCGAGAGGCTTCTCCTTATCTTCCAGCAGCTCGATGATATGGTAACTTCCGTTGTCGTAATTAAAGCGGTAGTTACGACCCGAAGCGTTACACTCTCCGAGAGTGAATTTTATGTCAGCCATTATATCCTCCGTTCTTTGCTACAAGGGTACAATTAAATTAGTTGAGTCAGTCGATGTTCAAATGGTCAAGGATGCAGTTTTTAGCTTCATCCATAGGAATTTCCAAAGCTGCCGACAGTTCACTGCCGATAATCTTCAGTGCCTGTTCCAAAAAACGTTCCTCGGTTGCCGAGAGTTTTTTCTTTAACGCCTGCTTTTTCTTGGCGGTAAGGCGAAGGTGCTTAATGAGAGAGAGGGTTTTTATGTTATCGTGGAAATTCAGCACATCACGATATACCTTCTGCAGTTCCCTTGGAGGAACAGTTTTGAAGGCTTCCGTGGTAACGGTGGGAATTTTTTCAACCAAAGCGACAGCTTCACTCTTTGACATAATCGGGCGGATGTAGACGTTGCTGTCCACAGGGATGTACGCCACGCCGTTTGATGTGAGATTTTTAAGCACATAGTAGAGCTTGTCCTTGTTGGCTGTTTCGCTTTCAAGGGGAGCTATCTCCTCGATGCAACAAACACCGTTATTTCCATATACAATTAAATCTCCGCATTTAAACACTTGATACTACCTCGCCATTTGACTCATACCGATATCGGTATAAACCAGGTTGCAGTTAATTTCTGCAACCGATTTGCCTGATTCTATGACAAAATTATACCATTTTTTTACTCTTTTGTCAAATGAAAATACTGAATTTTCCTTGTAATACGACAATATTTTTGCATATATATAGCTTATTTTGTCTGCTTTTTTAGGTCAGTAGTGGGCAGATGACCTATGATTCCATTGTATGTTTTAGAAAAATAAGAAAGATTACGGAACCCGCATTCAAAGGCAGTTTCCGAAACGTTGTACTTCCCGCTTCTTAGCATCGTTCTCGCTTTTCTGCAACGTATATAGTTGAGATGGTTGAGGATTGACACCCCCATAGCCTCTTTAAAAATATGGCAAAGGTAGTATTTGCTCAATCCGATTTCATTGCAGATGTCGTCGATGGTGATGCTTTCTGAGAAATGGCGATACATATACTCCACTGCCGCCTTTACAAAGGTGAGTTTGTTGGAGGTTTTGGGTTGATCTTCGTCATTTTTTTGCGTTCTGGCAATGCAGGAAGCTAAGGCTGCAATATACCCTTTGATAGCAATTTTGTAGTATTTGTCTTTATTTTCATATTCAGCAGTAAGCCTTTTGAAAATATCTGTTGCAGCTTGGTCGGAGCATTTAAAAGGATAGTCTGCAATACCGCCGCAATATTCAATGTCAGGAATAAGACATATGTAGCGACAAGAAGGAGTCGTTGCATCTATGGTGTGTAACCTGTTGCTGGAGATGATTGCGATTTCTCCGCTTTTTACATAGCTTTCGGTTTCGTCAGACCTCACCACTGCTTCGCCCTCCAGAAAATATAAAAATTCCGGATTGATATGCCAGTGCATTCTCTCGTCCGGCTCTGCTTTGATTCTTACGTCGATGACGTATAATACTCTGAAATCCGAATCGGGATAGGAATGATACTCGTAGGGCATAAATTATCACCTCACAGTTTTGTACTTTGATTATACAATTAATTTATTAACAAATCAAGGCAAAAAGCAAAATAGTGTTAATCGTTGGCAAAATACTTTCTTTACTAATCCATCTGTGGTAGTATAATAAAGTTGTAAAGTTTTTTAAGGAGGAACATAAAATGTATAATTTCCCGATAGGTGTTATCACAGATTCTTTTTGCTTGCCCTTTCCCGAAGCTGTAAAGAAGGCGGCAGAGGTAGGTGCCAAGGGCATACAGGTATACACAACCAAAGGTGTTATGTCCCCCGAGGCATTGACTCCCGAAAAAAGACGCGAGGTGCTCAAAATCGTCAAGGACTCGGGTCTTGTTATCTCTGCACTCTGCGGTGACTTCGGTCACGGTTTCGGCGACCCTCAGAAGAACCCGCAGTTGGTCGAGGATTCCAAGCGTATTCTGGATTTGGCTCTTGATCTCGAAACCAATATAGTTACAACCCACATCGGTGTTGTGCCTCAAAATACTAATCACGAAAGGTACAAGGTGATGCAGGAGGCTTGTAGAGAGCTGGCAGATTATGCCGACGGACTCAATGCCCACTTTGCTGTTGAAACAGGTCCCGAAACTGCTGAAGTTTTAAAGGGATTTCTCGATAGTCTCGGTTCCCGCGGTGTTGCGGTTAACCTTGACCCTGCTAACCTTGTTATGGTTACGGGAGACGATCCTGTAAAGGCTGTATATACATTAAAGGATTACATAGTCCACACCCACGCAAAGGACGGCATTAAGCTTCTTGATAAAGATCCCGAAATCGTGTACGGTATAATTGAGGAGGAAATCAAGATGGGTGCATCCTTCCTCGAGGTGCCTCTCGGAGAGGGAAGTGTAGACTTCAAGTCTTACCTTGCCGCCCTTGATGATATCGGTTACAAGGGCTTCCTCACAATCGAACGCGAGGTTGGGTCTGACCCCGCAAAGGATATTGCTTTGGCAGTAAACTTTTTGAAGGACATAATCGGAGGCTAAGAATATGAGCAAAATTAAAGTCGCTGTAGTTGGTGTAGGCTCCATTGCTGAATCGCATATCGCGAGCTACAAGGCTAACGAAAAGGTTGAGCTTTACGCATTTTGCGACATAAACGAGAATACCCTCGCCGCGAAAGGCGAGAAGCATGGAGTTACCCGTCTGTACACTAATGTAAACGAAATGCTTGAAGCCCTTCCCGAAATTGATGTTGTCAGCGTTTGTACCTGGAACTGTGCCCATGCAGAGTGTACCATTGCCGCCCTCAATGCCGGTAAGGACGTACTTTGCGAAAAGCCGATGGCAATGAACACCGCTGAAGCAGAGGCTATGCTTGCCGCCGCTAAGGAAAGCGGAAAAATCTTGATGATAGGCTTTGTCCGTCGTTTTGGTAATGATGCTGAAATCCTTAAGGATTTTATAGATGCAGGAGATTTGGGTGAGATTTATTACGGTAAAGCTTGCTATCTTCGCAGAGCAGGAGCCCCAACGGGCTGGTTCGGTGACTCTGCCCGTTCTGGCGGAGGTCCTCTTATCGATTTGGGCGTTCACGTTATGGACCTTTCCCGCTATATGGCAGGAAGTCCTAAACCGGTATCGGTTTACGGTGCCACCTTCAAAAAACTTGGTGACCGTAGTGATATAAAGCTTCGCGGAAACTATACGTCAGACAATGCCGGTCCCGACGACGTGTTCGACGTAGAGGATTTAGCTTCGGCTCTCATTCGTTTTGACAACGGTTTCGTGCTGTCGGTTGAAGCCAGCTTCAGCCTTAACGGAGAGGAGAAGGGAACGATTGAACTCTTCGGCACCAAGGGTGGCGCTAAAATTGACCCCGAGCTGCATATCTTCACGGAGCAGAATAAATATCTCACCAATGTTGAGTTTGTAGCCCCCACCGCCCTCGACTTCCAAGGCTTATTCGACGGCGAGATTAACCACTTTGTAAACTCTGTCATCACAAGAGAAACTCCCCGTGCAGTGGGCGAGGACGGTATTGTTATGGCAAAGGTTATCGATGCAATTTATGAATCTGCCAAGTCAGGTCATGAAGTAATCATTAAATAATAAGTTGCAAAATGATGATGTTAATTACTTTATGTAGGTTTTATCACATTTTGACAGGGACATCAGCTTCTCCTAAAAGCGTGCCAATAGTTTAGACTAATAAAATTCCGTCTGTGATTTTGCGAAAAATTGCAGGCGGAATTTTTCTAAATAAAAAATTGAAATCAGTAATATAATATGGTATTATAAAAACGAAAAAATTTTTTATAATAATGCAATAAAACGGCGATGTCGAATGTTATTATAGTGAAAGGGTTAGAAAAATGCTAAGTTTTGTAACAGTATTATCAAGCGAAATAATTCCTGATATTCCCCTTGACGACGGCTTGATTCTAGAAATAGCCGAGGGAAATATGGATGCGTTTCATAGCCTATACCAACAAACTGCAGAAGGTGTATACGGCTTCGCTCTTTCAATATTAAAAAACAAATATGATGCAGAAGATGTTTTGCAGGAAACCTTTTTACTCATTCATTCGAGTGCCGCAAGGTATAACCCCCAAGGCAAACCGATGGCGTGGATACTAACCATCGCCAGAAACCTAAGTCTCAATAAGCTGAAAGCACATTCCAAGGTTTCGGAGCTTGACGATAATGTGAAACACCAAGCCGCAGATTTTTCCGATATAACAAATCTCGAACATAAGCTTGTGTTGAAGACAGCTTTCGAAATTTTGAGTGACGAAGAAAGACAGATTCTGATGCTCCACGCAGTGGGTGGTATGAAATTCCGCGAAGTAGCGGTTGTTCTGGAGCAGGGACTCAACACTGTGCTTTCAAAATACCACAGAGCAATAAAGAAAATGAAACAGCAGCTGGAAAGGGAGGGACTCCAATGAAGGAAAATGACATAAAGAAAAATCTCTTTGCGGCAGTAAGTGAAATGATACCGAAGGATGAATATAAAAAGATAACTGCAAGACTCTCAGATGCACCCAAAAAGGTAGGGATTGAGATGACAGTTAAAAAGCAAAACAGTAAGGTTATAAATTTCAAAAAGATAGCAGGTGTGGCAGTAGCCGCCGCAGTTGCAGTAGCCGTGGGGCTCTTCGGTTGGGGTTATTACAACAGCAATTTAGCCGTTGCCTCGATTATAGACATAGACGTAAACCCCAGTATCGAATTGGCAACCAACAGTAAAGACATCGTTCTCGAAGCCGAAGCAGTCAATGCTAAAGCGGTTGATGTAATAGGTGATATGGAGCTTCAGGGCACCGATGTTGACGTTGCGGTCAACGCAATCATTGGTGCAATGGTAAAGGGCGGTTATCTTGAGGGTCAGGATAACGAGATCCTCATCACCGTTAAAAATGATGATAAATCTCACGCTGATGACCTGCAGAAGCGAATAGAAAAAGACGTGGACGAAACTCTCCGCAGTCATAACGTTAGCTCCTCTATCATCAATCAGACCATCGCTAAGGAAGATAAGCTGAGCGAGGCGAAGAAGTTTGCCAAAGAGCAGGGTGTATCGGTTGGTAAAGCTAACTTTGTTCTGAAGCTTGCTGAAAAAGACCCCGAGTTGGATGCCGCAGAGCTTGCAAAGTCCAGCCTTAAGGATATAGCAGGCATCGTTTCCAACAAGAAGATAGACATCAGTGATATCGCCGACCACGACCCAGACGACAGCATCTGGGAAAATATCGCAGATTCTGTTGAGGATGTTAATGAGCAGGTGGCAGATAAGCCCGAAGCCGACAGCCAATCGCAGAATAACGGTGTAATCTCCAAGAAAAAGGCAAGAGAAATCGCCCTTCGCGATGCAGGTGTCGACGAATCCAAGGTAGTTTTCGTTAAGGAAAAATTAGAAAACGAAAAAGGTAAAAAGGTATACGAGGTTGAGTTCTATCTTGATGGCACGGAATACGACTACGAGATTGATACCAACAGCGGCAAGATTCTCTCCTCCGATTTAGATATTGAGGATTACAACATCCCCGAAGATGACAAGGTTGAAAACGAACCCGCGAAGGATAACGAAGCAGTAATCGGCAAGGGTAACGCTAAAAACATTGCCCTTGACCACGCAGGCATTAAAAACTCTGATGCAAAATTCGTGAAAGTTGAGCTTGATAACGACGACGGCAAAAAGGTATACGAGGTTGATTTCAAGGCTTTAGGCTTCGAATACGACTACGAAGTAGATGCCCTCAGCGGTGCAGTTCTTAAATCCGACAAGGAAAAGGACGACGATTATGTAGCCCCCGTAGAGTCTAAGCCCGAATCTAAG
>JAZNQM010000067.1:0-5358 GCA_045590175.1 Acutalibacteraceae bacterium
AATGTTACGAGAAGAAACTTTATAGATGCATATAAAACGGCAGGAGCTTCGTAAGGTTTAGCCTATCTACCCCTCTGTCTTTTGCTTCGCAAAATCCATCTCCCCTCTCAAGGGGCGACAAGACAAAGATACTGCGAAAAACAACTATCATCTAATATCTACTATCTAAAATCTAACGTCAAAAACGATATGTGACTTCGCCACGCGATATATTGTCGCCGATGCGACAATGAGAACAAACAACTAACGTCTAACATCTAATATCTAATATCTAATGTCTAACATCTAACATCTAACATCTACCATCTACCATCTAACATCTAAAACCGGAGGTTTTTACTATGCAAACAAGGGTTGCCGTTATCGGCATAATAATCGAAAACCAGGAGAACTCGGGACAAATCAACGGAATTTTCCGTGATTACAGTAAATACATCATCGGCAGAATGGGTCTGCCCTACCGAGAGAAGGGAATAAATATTATAAGCATCGCCATTGATGCCCCTCAGGACATCATCAGTGCTCTGACAGGAAAGTTAGGAAGGCTGCAGGGTGTCACCGCCAAGACAGCCTATTCGGGAGTGATAAACAATGAAGAATAACTGCCGCGAGCTAATTGATAAACTGTCGCGGGAGCAAGGACTGTCCACCCAAGAATACGAATATCTGATTGAAAACTACACCCACGAGGACCGCCAATATGCCGCGGAGTTAGCCGATAAGGCAAGACGTCGGCACTATGGCAACACCGTCTTTATCCGTGGGCTGATTGAAATCAGCAATATCTGTCGCAACAACTGTCTTTATTGCGGAATTCGGGGCGGCAATGAGAAGTGCCAACGCTATCGTTTAACCCCCGAGGAAATCCTCTCCTGCTGTGACGAGGGCTACTCCTTAGGCTTTCGCACCTTCGTGCTTCAAGGGGGAGAGGACGGCTACTTCACCGACGAAATTCTGGTGCCGCTCCTCGGAAAAATCAAGTCGAAATACCCCGACTGTGCCATAACCCTTTCTTTGGGGGAGAGAAGTCGCGATAGCTATAAAAAGCTCCGCGAGGCGGGGGCGGACAGATACCTGCTTCGCCACGAAACCGCCGACGAGGAGCATTACGGCAAGCTTCACCCCGCTGAAATGAGCTGGAAAAACCGAATGGATTGCCTTAAAAATCTGAAAGAGCTGGGTTTCCAGGTGGGCTGTGGCTTTATGGTGGGCGCACCCTACGGCTCGGCAAAGACCCTGGCAAAGGACCTTAAATTCATCGAGGAGTTCCGTCCCGAGATGTGCGGCATAGGACCCTACCTCACCCACAAGGACACCCCATTTTACGATAAAGAAAACGGCAGCTTGGAGCTGACCCTCTTTTTGCTGTCCTTAGTAAGACTTATAAAGCCAGACCTTCTGCTGCCCGCTACAACGGCGCTCGGCACAATAAGAGAAGGCGGCAGGGAGATGGGCATTCTGGCAGGAGCCAACGTGGTGATGCCCAATCTGTCGCCCAAAATCCATCGCGAAAAGTATCTGCTATACAACGACAAAATCGCCACAGGCGAAGAAGCCGCCGAAGGACTCGGGAAGCTGAAAGCCGCCGTTGCAGGGATTGGCTACCAAGTGGTTATCTCCCGAGGCGATGCACCCGAAAATTCGCCGTAGCTGTGTCGCACGATGTTCGGCAGGCAAATAGCCTGGCCGTTAACATCGGCTCCTTGCTACAACGAATTTTCCATCCTGTACGTACCGCCGTAGCTGTGTCGCTCGCTGTTGGGTAGGCACAAAGCCTTACCCTTCACAGCGACTCCTTGCTACAACGAATTTTCCGTCCTGTACGTACCGCCGTAGCTGTGTCGTTTGGCGACCGACATACAAAGGAGTATAGTCGTTGTCGCCCACTCCTTGCTACAACGAATTTTCCGTCCTGTACGTACCGCCGTAGCTGTGTCGCTCGCTGTTGGGTAGGCACAAAGCCTTACCCTTCACAGCGGTTCCTTGCTACAACGAATTTTCCGTCCCGAACGTATCTTCCGAGGATGCCGAGAAAAGTGGTTTTTCGCAGTATCTTTGTCTTGTCGCCACATAGTTGTTTTTCGCAGTATCTTTGTCTTGTCGCCCCTTGAGAGGGGAGATGTCGCGTTAGCGACAGAGGGGTAGATAAACTCCCGCCTCGCAATTAACCGATGTTACGAGATGAAGCTTTATAGTTGCATATAAAACGACAGGAGCTTCGTAAGGTTTAGCCTATCTACCCCTCTGGCTTGCCTTACGGCAACCCATCTCCCCTCTCAAGGGGCGACGAGAAAAGGTTTCAGCTGAAGGCACATCTGTGAGTGTAAGCACCGACCGAGACGGTGAATTTATCAACATTTCATTTCTACCATATATGTATGTTTAGCTGAATCCTATTCTTGTCTCCCTCAGAAGATCGGAGCTGAGACCGAGCAGGAAAAATTTCATTATAAAAGAACAAAAAACTGCAATATACTTATAGTTAATCTGAATTCAATGAGGTGAAGCAAAATGCTTTACAATGAAACAAAAATCAAACACTATGATTTAGCGGTGGTTGGCAACAGCCTTGCGGCGGTGCTGACCGCAAAGAGAGTGGCAGACCTTGGCAAAAAGGTTGCACTTGTCACCCCATCCGAACAGCTGATGAGCGAATTTTCCGAAACAAAGCTTGGCTATATCCCCGCCCATAACCCGCTTTTGCCCGCCCTATCAGAATTGGGAGCAGAGCCCGAAGCAATCTGCGGTGAATACTGCCTGCCCGCGGGTATGGCTTCAAAGGTTGCCCTCGGGGCTTTGCGGGACAGTGGTGTTAACATCTATCTCAAAGCCGCACCCATAGGCTTGCTTAAAAGTGGCGAGGGTGTAAAGGGTGTTGCGGTTGCCACGAAGTTTGGAGCCTATGCAATAAAATCTTCCGCTGTGGCTGATTTCAGCGGCGGCGAGTATATCTGCCCCAAGCCCCAAAAGGAAAGGGAATACCTCTTTTCAATGCGGCTAAAGGATGCCGCAGAAAATCTCCCCAATCAACGTATACCTCAGTGCGGCGATGCCTACGATATTGAAATTCACAAGGATATATACGACTCCACCGCTTACGGTGTGGTGTTCAAGTCGAGGACAAGTGCTGAGGGTGTAACACAGCGATTGGCGTTGACGGCGGCAGAATTGTGCGGCTATATTCGGCACAATATCAGTGGCTTCAGCGAGGCGGCTATGTTCCGCTGCGCACTGAAGGCACTGCCCACCGAAGCGCATAAAACCAAGCCCTACCCGGGGTTTATCAGCATAGAAACAGGGGACATAAGAAACACCGACCTTACAGAGGTTATAAACGAGGTAGTAGAGTTTTCCAAAGCTTATGAATTTTCCGAGCCGGACACTCTTTCCACCGCTTTTGGTGATTTCCCCTTAAAGGATTTATACACAGGAAACGAGCTTGACGAGTTTTTGGGAGCCGAGATTCCCGAAATTAAAATTCCCCACGATAATATCCCCACCGTTACCGCCGACCTGTTCATTGCAGGCTTGGGTGCAGGTGGCATCGCGGCACTGACAGGTGCCAAAAAAAGCGGATGCAGTATTGTGGCGGCGGAGGCTATGCCCACTCCCGGCGGCACCCGTACCCACGGAATGGTGTCTGCCTTCTGGCACGGCTACCAAGGAGGCTTTGCCACAAAGAAGGTTAAAAGCTTTTTGGGAGCCACCGAAAAGCAGTTGGGTAAAGCGGCTTGGCAAAACGTTAAAGAGGCGATATACGACCTGAAAATTGCCGCTTCTCACAAGGTTTTCTATTCTTCTATTGTTTTTGATGCCGTAAAGAGCGGCTCGGACACCTGCGGTGCCCTGCTGGCTACCGAAAAGGGCATTGTAAAGGTGGTTGCAAACAAGTGTATTGATGCCACAGGCGATGCCGATTTGGCTCGTCTGTCGGGAGTGGAGTATATGGAAAGCGGAGACCACCGCGATTTTGTGACTCAGGGCTATTCCATCTGGGGGCTTGAAAAATCGGGCACTCCCTTTGCCGATTCGGTCCATAAAAACGATGACGACAGCATCTCCACCGAGAAATACAGCGAATATTTAAGAGGGACATTTATAACCCAAAGCGGAAATTCGGACTACGATTTTTCGCCCCTGCTCACCGTTCGCGAATCCCGTCGAATCAAGGGCAAATACACCCTCAATATGGGGGATATATTAAGTGGCAAGAGCTTCGAGGATACCGTTGCGGTTTCCCTCTGCCTCTACGATGCCCACGGAATGGGTAGCTCCCCCGCCTACTACACTTCGATTTTCAAGGGGATAAGGGGCAAAGGCACCCCCGAGGTGCTGACACGAATTCCCCTTCGTGCTCTGCTCCCCGAAACCGACGAGGGACTTATGGTAATTTCAAAGGCAATTTCGGGCACCCGTGATGCGGTTTGCCTTGTGAGAATGAATCCCGATATTATGAATACGGGCTTTGCGGCGGGTGTGATTGGCGGCAATGCGGCAAAAAATAATCTCCCCTTTGAGACCGCCTACACTGAGGAAATAAAAGCCCTCTTTGAAGATATGGAGCTTCTGCCCGAAAACCTCCTGCAACCCACCAGCCACACGGCGGCAGAGCTGCTGGAAAGTGTGAAGGAAGGCAATCCCCAAAGTATGATTGCCGCCACCGCCCACCCCGAGTTTTTAGAAGAATTTGAAAAAGGATTCCAAGGAGAAAAGCCCCTCGCCCTTGTTATAGCGGCTTTAGGCAGTCACAAGGCGTTCGCTCCGCTTTTGGAAAGCTTAAAGGAGGAGCTGTCGCAATACGACAACACCCCCAGTGCCGCCGAAAGACTCAGCACTCTTGCAGTGCTTCTCAGCCGACTTGCCGCACAAAGCGACCCCGAAAGGGGTGAACTTCTCCCGCATCTTAAAAGGGTGATAGAGCTGATGGAGGCAGGCGGAGGCTACGGCGATCCCGCAAGGGGGATTTACCAGAACTCCAAGGTTCATAACCGAGTGGTGCCTAACTTCAAGGCGATTATGGGGGCGGCGATAGCGGCAGAAACCCTGCCCGACGAGAGCCTTATTGAGCCGTTGAGAAGCCTTAAAGAAAAGAAAAACATCAGCCTTCGCGACGGAGCAGAAATCCACTCGGTACAGCTTTATCTTCGCATTCTTGCCGCCGCCGCAAGGTGTGGCGACAGGGAGGCTTTGGAGGAAATTAAAACCTATCGCGACAGTGAAAGATATTTCTTCCGTCGCTTTGCCGAAGCCGAAAACACAAAGAATATAAACGCGGTCAACCCCCGAATCCCCGACCCGTTTTGGATATAAATTTTTGATAAGGTCGCCCCTGAGAGGGTGCCTGTAGCAGAAACCAAT
>JAZNQM010000068.1:0-31646 GCA_045590175.1 Acutalibacteraceae bacterium
AGTCACAATGCGGCTTTGTCAAGCGTTTAGATTGACAAAATCAGCACTTAGGTATATAATAAACGGGTACAAATCACAAAGGAGTGAAATGTGTATGATATGTAAATACTGTGGTACCGAAACTACCGCCGAAAACGGTATTTGTAAGGCTTGCAGTTATAAACTGAAAATGAGCCCTAACCAAGAGGGTGTTGATATATTCAGCAATTCAGGTGTAAGCAAGGAAGATTTTGAAAGATTTGAACCCCGCAGAGCGGAAACCGACTTTGTTAAGGAGGAGGAAACGGTGAGAATAGCCGACTTCGCTCCCGAAAAGCCTAAAAAGAAAAAGCTCAGAAAGGGTTTTGTTCTGACGGTTATTGTCGCCCTGCTTATAATGGTAGGGGCTCTAATGTATTTCCTGGGTGTTTTTGACACGGGTGTGGGCAAAATAAAGGATAATCTTGAAACAGGTAAATATACCGAGGCTGTGGCAGTATTTCAGGATAAGTTCACAGAGGAGGGAACCACCGCTCTCAACAAGCTCCTTGAAATAAGACTTAACGAGCTTTACGAGGGATATGTAACCGACTCACGAGAATATGAAGATGCTAAGAGCGAGCTTGATGCCATAGAAAAGATGGGCGTTACCGAGCTTAAAAAACAGGTTAACAGCATCGGCGTTAAGCTTAATGATATGAAGGAGTCTAAAACCGCCTTCACTAAAGCCGAGAATTATTATGCCAAAAAGAACTATGCCTTAAGCATTAAGGAATACGAAAAGGTTATAAAGGACGACCCAAATTACTCAGAGGCAAATGTCAGAAAGGCACAGGCAATCTCTAATTATCGCAACACGATTCTCAGCGAGGCTGCAACCTTAGTTTCGGGCGGCAACCACAAATCTGCCGTCAAACTGCTTAAGTCCTCTTTAGAGATTTTAGGTGAGGACAAGGTCATCAGCAAAAGAATTAAGGAATACGAAAAATCCGAGGACACCAAAAGCCGTCAGGAGATAATTGATGCGGCAGATAAGCATTCCTTCAGCGAGGATTATGCCGCCGCAATCACCGTGCTTATGACCGCCATCGAAAACAACGAGGAATACTCCTCCGATGAAATCGTTATGGACAGCCTGGAGGATTACCGTAAGCTTTATACCGAGCAATTCAGCGAGAAGATTGACGGATATATAGAAGAGGGTAGATACGAAGAAGCCGCTGAGCTTTTGGAGGAGGCAGATCGGGTAATTCCCGACAGCAAGACCGCCGAGGAAAAACAGCAACTCTTAGAGGGCAAAATGCCTCAATACCTACACGAACTTGATGCAGATGCACAAAAGAAGTGGAGCTGGGGAAGCGGCGAGTCTGTAGACTCCTTCGGAAGCGACCATTCGGGAGCTGCAAACTATGTACTGCTTAGCACTAAATCTGCCGCAACATATTATATAGACGGCGAATACTCCAGCTTTAAATGTAGCTTGGTTGCGGCTAAGGAGATTGACGAATCGGTTAAATGCAAGGTGGAGATTACCGCTACAGTAGGCGGCGAATACCTCTATCGCGAGGTGGAAATTTCCGCCGAAACCGAAGCCCAGGAAATCACAATGGTAACCAAGGATTGCAGTTCTCTTGAGATCTCAATCTCGGGCGAGGGTGCTAAGGTGCTTATGTATGATGCTCGCCTTATTAAATAATAACGGAGGCAAGAAGTTTTATGCATTCAAATTTGAAACCCACAAGGGTTTTCGAAATATTTTTTGATATATGCAAAATCCCTCACGGTTCGGGCAACTGCGAAAAAATTGCCGACTACTGTGTGGAGTTTGCCAAGTCCCACAATCTACCCTACAAAAGGGACACTCTCAACAATGTGATGATATATCAAGAGGGCAAAGGAGAGCCAATCTGCGTGCAGGCCCATCTTGATATGGTCTGTGAAAAGCTTGACTGCAAGGAGATTGATTTTCTCTCTGACCCTATTACCCCTGTAATCGAGGGGGACCATATACGTGCCGACGGAACAACCCTCGGTGCCGATAACGGCATAGGCCTTGCCTTCTGCCTTGCTTTGCTGGAAGAAGATGTGGAAAACCCCCTTGAAATTCTGCTCACCGCCGACGAGGAAACAGGTCTTATCGGAGCAAACGGGCTTGACAGAAGCTGGATTTCTGCCCGCAAGCTTATCAACCTTGACAGCGAGGAGGAGGGTATAATCACTGTAGGCTGTGCCAGCGGCGCCACAGCGGGGATAAAAATGCCACTGTCCCTTGCCGATACTAAGGGAGAATGGATTAACCTCACCGTTTTGGGTCTTGCTGGCGGTCATTCGGGTGTTGATATAGCAAAGGGCAGACTCAATGCAGTTAAGCTGCTTTTTGACGTAATCTCCCGTATAGGTGATGTTAGGCTTGCAGAAATCTGCGGTGGAAGCAAGGATAATGCCATCCCCCGCAAAGCCACCGCCAAGCTCCTTATGACCGAGAATATCTCGCTTTTGGAGTCTGCCATACGAGAGGTTGTGGCAGAGGCTGTAAATACCGAACAGGTGCAGATTGAATACACAAAAGAAACCGCCACACTTCCTGCCGCCTCTATCGAGGACAGCAAAAAGATTGTGGACATACTGCACCGCCATCCTTCGGGTGTTATGACTATGTCTCCCGATATTGAGGGTATGGTGGAAAGCTCCCTTAATCTTGCAATAATCGGTATGGATAAGGGCTTTTATGCCGACTGCATGGTGAGAAGCTCCAAAAATTCCGCCGTCGAGGATATATTCAGAGAAATATATAAGATAGCCGAAGATAACGGTGCTGAGGCTCAGCACCACATCGCCTTCCCCGCTTGGGAATACCGTGAAAATTCCCGACTGCAGGCAGTAGCGGAGGATAGCTACCTTGAGCTTTTCGGCAAAAAGGCTGAGGTTCAGCTTATTCACGCAGGTCTTGAATGCGGTGTTATCAGTGACGGCATCGACGGTTTGGAAAGCATCTCCATCGGTCCCGACCTCTGGGATGTCCACACCACCGAGGAAACCCTTTCCGTTTCCTCTACCTATCGCACCTGGCAATATGTCTTAAAAATACTGGAAAATTTGACAAAGTAATTATACAAACCCCGAAGCAGACTTCAAACTGTTTCGGGGTTCTTTTTTTGAAAAACAATAAAAAATTATCGAAAAACAATAAAAATATCTTGACAAACGATATAACTCGAGTTATTATAAGAACAAGAAATATTTTCCAAAGGAGAATCAATATGTGGAAATCTAAGTATTCTGTGGTTTTATCTTTAACACTTTGCATTGGTGTAGCTCTTACGTTAATTGTCAGCCTTTTTATGATTCCAACAATCGCTGAGGGATATTTCGGTGCGTGGCACGGCTTCGGTGAAGAGGTGGTAGATATGGTTACCCGCACTGTTTTGATATGCTACTATCCTTCCGCAATATTGGGTTTGGTGGCGTTGGCGGCTCTTATAAAAATGCTTTTGAATATAAAGGCTGAAAAAACCTTCATAGCTGAGAACGTAACTGCATTGAGGGTTATTTCTTGGTGTTGCTTCATAGTTTCCGCAATTTGTATCTGGGGAATGAACAGATACGTAAGCTTGTGTTTTGTAGCTGCTGCTGCGGGCTTTGTCGGGGTTATATTACGCGTCGTCAAGAACGTTATGCAATCTGCTGTTGAAATCAAAAGCGAAAACGATTTGACTATATAAAGGGGTGGCTATAATGATAGTTGTAGATTTAGACGTGATAATGGCCGCCAGAAAAATAACCTTAGGTGAGCTGGCGGAAAGGGTCGGCATCACTAACGCCAATCTTTCGGTGTTGAAAACAGGCAAGGCTAAGGCTGTGCGATTTTCCACCCTTGAAAGCATTTGTCGCGAGCTTGACTGTCAGCCCGGAGACATACTAAAATTCAAACCCGATGATTAAGGAGGGATACTATGAATAAGGAAGATTATCAAAACATTAAGCTTTCTCCAAAGGACTACGCTATGGCAGTGTCCTCACTTATATCCGGAATGCTTTTTGTGACGTTGGTTCTGTTCGGTTCCTTCAACCTGGGATTTACTGTTGCAAATTTGTTTTTTCTCGTGGCAGGTAGTATATATCTAAAAAACAGTGCCAAAAGAGCGGGTGTATTCGGCTGGGTTTTATTGATTTTGTGTGGGATTGGTTCGGTGGTGTTTTCACTAACCTCCGACGGATTCATAAAATTTATTCTTTTCCTTCTGCTTTGCTTCGCAGAGGCTTCGTTATTTCGTGTGTTGACGGTGGGTAAAAAATCCCTTGGTGACCTGAAGCTTCCGTTGGTTGTTCTATATACAGTTTTCGTACCAACTTTTGACCATATTATGGGGTCTGTCAAGCTACTTTTCTCAGGTCGCAAAGAAAAGGCGGGTCAATATAAAAAGGTTTTCGGCGGCGTGCTGTTAGCCCTACCTGTTTTGCTGGTTGTTGTTCCTCTGTTAATTAATTCCGATGCGGCATTCGAGGGACTGATAAAAACCATCGGCGGAGATTTCTTCCTTTGGATATTGAAAATAGCTTTGGGATTGCTTGCAGCCCCTTTTATATACACCTACTTTTTCGCCAACCGATGCTTCGGTGAAAACTATCAAATAAGCCAAAAGCTGAAGCCGAGGGCAGATTCTCTGTGGGGGATTTCGTTCTTAGGAGCGATTTCGCTTTGCTATCTGCTTTATCTATTTTCTCAGCTTGCATATATATTTGGCGGTTTAAGCGGTATACTTCCCGAAAACTATACGATGGCAGAATATGCCCGCCGAGGATTTTTCGAGATAGCGATTATATCAGTGATTAATTTCACCTTGGTACACGGCTCGTTGCTTATCTGCAAAAGGACAAAGCTGTTTAGTGCGTTTCAGATTTTTGTTTGTGCCTTTACAATGTTCCTTATTGTTACTGCAGAGGCAAAAATGGTTATGTATATAAACCGTTTCGGAATGACAAAGCTTCGACTGTTAACAAGCAGCTTTCTCCTGTTCTTATTTGTGCTGGGAATTGTGCTTATATTGCGGTGCATTTGCAAAAAACTACCTGTAATCCGCCCTGCTATGATAACAGCTTTGGTTTTGACAATTCTTATCGGCAGTGTAGGTACAGGCAGAATAGTGGCGACATACAACGCTGAAGCTTATATCGGCGGAAAATTAGCAACCGTTGATGTTGAAACCATATCTAACTGCGGCGATGCGGCTGTGGGTCAGTTGATAAAACTCGAAAAGCATTTGAAAAACGGTAAGGACAGTGACAGCTATAATAAGGTTGTGGAAAAACTGATTGCTAAATTCTACGAAACCTATGCCTTCAAGCCTTCGGGGGAGCTTATACACAAGGAAGAAAATAAATTTGAAAACCGCAATTTAGAAGTAAACCTTTCCTCTAAAGCTTTTGACAAATTCATAGAGGAGAACCCCGACTTTATCCATAAAGCCTTTTGGTTTGAAAGTTCTCAAAACGAAAATGTCGGTTATGATAATGAGGCTTATATGAATTATAGCAGTTGGTTGGAGTACGGCTTGGTTGACCCCGTTGCACCTCCCGAGTTTGCAGTGACAGAAAAATAAATCCGAAAGACTACCCCCGAAGTGATATTCACTTCGGGGGTAGTTAATATATAGTCTACTTTTTTGGGTGGAATACGTCTGCTACTTCGCTGATAGTCATGTAAGCCTCGGGGTCGGCATCGTGAACGATGGTCCTCATACGGGAAATCTGAAATCGGTTTACAACAAAGTAAATAACAGTTTTGTCACCGCCTGAGTAGCCGCCCTTTGCCGAGATTTTTGTGCATCCTGTTTCGAATGCTGCCATCAGCTCCTCGCTTACCTCTCGGGGCTTTTCGGTTATTATCATAACGCTTTTTGAGCGGTCAAGACCTTCAACAATAAAGTCGACGGTTTTCAGTGCCGCCATATAGGTGACTATGGAATAGAGGGGTAAAATCCAACTGTCGGCAAAAATACCGCACACAATGTAAAGCAGGACATTGTAGGTCATAACAAAGGTGCCGACACTGATGTTCAGCTTCTTGGCAAAGATAACCGCCATAACCTCAATGCCGTCTATAGCTCCTCCGTAGCGGATGGTGAGACCGCTTCCGATACCCGAAATCAGACCGCCGAAAAGTCCGCACAAAAGCAGATCGTCTCCCGCCAAAGGGGAGGCGATACTGACGTCTATAGGAAGAACGTCGGTTATGAGCCAGGCACTGATGGAGTAAACCGTAACGCTGAATATTGAATATATAGTGAAGTTTGGTCCCTGCTTTTTCAGTCCGTATAAAAACAGGGGGATGTTAAGAATTATTAGAAATACCGACAGGGTAAGATAGGGCGGTGTGATTTGAGCCAAAAGCATAGAAGTGCCTGAAATACCGCTGTCATACAGCTTCACGGGATACAGAAAAAGTGTGACACCGGTGGCGTTGATTATACCCGCCACCAGCAGCATAAGAAGATTTTTGATTTTTAGATTTATTTTTTTGGGTGTTAATTTCATTTTTAGTTTTGTTCCGTTTGGGATATGTCGGCTTCCTCGCGGCGAACAACCGAAGTGAACCAGCAGTAGAGGGCTTCACCTAATTCCTGATAAACAGGGTCGCCGTCGTGGGAGCACAGCATAGCGAAGGTCTGACCTATGCGACGTTCCACGTCGCTGCCACGTCTGAAGGCGAGGTAGTAGAAGGATAGGGCACCGTTGTCTGTGGCTCCGCCGTAAAGCTCGGGGTGGTTCAATTTGAGATAGCTTAAAAAAGCAGATTTTGCAGCGGCAGCATAGTCGGAATTATTGCAGAAGCATTCAAAACCCGAAAGTGCGGAAAAGGATAGGAGTATCTGTCTTTGCAGAAGCATTTCCTCGCTGCCTTGACCCACACCGGGACCCTTTTCAAGTAAAGCCGCAACAAAGCGCTGAGCAATTTTAGAACCAAGGGAGGTGCCCATACGCACGCTGACGGAATCAACGCCCATATTAGATTTAAGTATGTGCTTTTCAACGTCCTTTGATGGACGGTTGCCCGCAATTTTAATATCTCTGTCGTCCAAAATTCATCACCTTATTTTGAGTCTTTGTATTCTTTTAAGGCCTTAGCTAACTGGTCGGGACAAGAGGTGCTTTTGAAACCGCAGCGTATACCCTCGAGGCGGTCGATTACTTCATCAACCGAAAGTCCCTCGGTCAGTCTGCCAATTCCTTTAAGGTTACCGTTACATCCACCTTGGAAGGTAACGTTTTTTGCCTTGTCGTCTTCGACCTCGAATTCGATAACACGGGAGCAAGTCCCATTTGTTTTATATGTGTATTTCATTTATATTATGCCTCCGTTATTCCGTTTTGAAGGTAACCTCGGAAAATTTATCCTTCATATATTGGCTTACTTCCCCGAAAACTCCGCGGAAACGGCAAAGCCCGTCGGGATGGGTGCAGCCGTCACTGCCACGCTGACACTTGCTGATTTCCAAAGGACCGCAAACAAGCTCAACTACCTCTAAAAGGGTTATATCCTGGGGTTGACGGGCAAGGGTATAACCACCGTTGGCACCCTTGAAGGATTGAACAACTCCGCAGCTTACAAGTCCGTGGAGAATTTTGAGGGTGAATTTAGGGGTGACACCTGTTTTAGAAGCAATGGTTTTGGCATCGAGCCTGCCGTCTGCCTCTGCAAGACAGTTGACGATTCGGATGGCATAGTCTGTTTCGAGATTTAATAGCATTACTACACCTTATTTATCCTTAAATTTATTGCTTCTTACAGGGTGACGAAGCTTTCTTAAAGCCTTGGCTTCAATCTGGCGAATACGCTCACGGGTAACCTCAAACTTGGTACCGACCTCTTCGAGGGTGTGACATCTGCCGTCCTGGAGACCGAAACGCAGGCGGATAACCTGCTCCTCACGGGGAAGAAGGGTTTTGAGAACTGCATCAATATCGGCATTGGTTATGGATTTAAGTGCTGCTTCATCGGGAGCTAAGGCATCCTCGTCGCGGATGAAATCCTGAAGGCGGCTGTCCTCCTCTGGACCAATGGGGGTTTCCATAGAAACGGGCTCCTGAGCCACTCTCATAATTTCACGGACACGCTCAACCGAAAGCTCCATCTTTTCAGCAATCATATCCTCAGTGGGTTCCTTGCCGTTTTCGTGTAGAAGCTGACTCTGTACCTTTTTGAGGCGGTTGATGGTTTCAACCATATGAACGGGGATGCGGATGGTTCTTGCCTGGTCGGCAATGGCACGGGTGATTGCCTGTCTTATCCACCAGGTAGCGTAGGTAGAAAACTTGAAGCCCTTTGAATAGTCGAACTTTTCCACAGCCTTGATAAGACCTACGTTGCCTTCCTGAATAAGGTCGAGAAAGTGCATACCTCTTCCGACGTAACGCTTTGCAATGCTGACAACAAGACGAAGGTTAGCCTCGGTCAGACGCTTTTTAGCAAATTCATTTTCGTCGCTGATAAGCACCGCCAATTCAACCTCTTCGTCGGAGGAGAGCAGAGGAACACGGCCGATTTCCTTAAGATAAACCTTAACGGGGTCGTCGAGAGAAATTGTTTCGGCGTTGTCAGCGTTTTCAACCTCGGTGTCGGCAGATTCGGTAGCGGGGTCGTCGAAGTCTATGTCCAGAAGCTCCGGGTTGTCAACCAACGCGTCTAAGTCTTCGGGCATATCGAGTTCTTCTTCCTCCAACTCCTCCTTGGTAGGTTCCTTGATATTGTCCAATTTGTTATCTAATAAATCCCTGTTTTCCTTTTCCATATTCATTAACCTCACTTTTTACTTTCCACAATTTTTTTGATTCGGTCTGCCCACTCATTAACCGAAAGATTTTCTATATCGGAAGCCGAAACCTCTTTTTCTTGTTTCAGCACCTTTATACAATCGAGCAATGCCTCCTTGCCGTTATCACTTCCTGCAAGGCGGTTTTGATATTCGGCCACTCTTCCGCTTTCAGCCGCCGAGAAATCCTCGCCCAGCATAGTTACGTCAAAGGTAAGACCGTTATGTAAAACCTCCGCTACTCTGCTGTAGACCCGACGGTTAAAGTCGGTGACGAAGCTGTCGGCAGTTATTTGCTCGTCGGCAACCTTTATCAAGTCGGGGTGGTAGATGAGAATTGAAATTATTTCCTCTTCTGCCTTGGATGCCTTGAGATATTTATGCCGCTCGGGGTTTACGTCCGAGTTAGAAAACTTCGGCTGTATCAGTTCCTTCATCCGCTTGGTGGATTGGCTTCGCATCTGTTTTCTGGCTTTGGCTTTAACCTCGGTGAGAATTGCCTGCTTAGAGATTGAAAAACGGGTTGCCAGCTGACCTGCATATAAATCAACGGCGATATCGTCCCTTAAAGATGCAAGCACGGCGGTGCATTTCTTTAAATATTCAAGCCGACCGTTGTCGGTGGTAACGTCAAGACCCTTTGCCGCTTCAATCAGCTTGTATTCGGTGCTGTTCATAGCCGAATCCACAAGGTCGCGGAAGGCGGTGGACGCCGTGTCACCGTTGTTTTTTATAAACTCATCGGGATCTTTTCCGTCGGGTATTCTAAGGACCTTGGTTGTTAGTCCCGATTTTGAAAGGATGCCCATTGCCCGTTCGGTTGCCTTCTGACCTGCCGCATCGGCATCGAGGCAGAGGGTGATTTCCGAGGTGTATCTTGAAAGCAACAAAGCGTGCTCGTCTGTGAAGGCGGTGCCGAGAGCAGCTACAGCATTAGTTATTCCCGCTTGATGCAGAGCTATTACATCCATATAGCCTTCTGCCAATATGATACCCTTCGAGCAGTTGTTTTTTGCAAAATTAAGAGCATATAGGTTCTGACTCTTTTTAAAGACAGGGGTATCGCTTGTGTTTATATATTTTGCGCCTTTACTGTCTTCACCAGGTAGGGCTCGTCCGCCAAAGGCGATGACGTTACCTCGCAGGTCGATGATGGGGAACATCGCTCGCTTGCGAAAACGGTCATAATATCCGCCCTTGCTTCCTCGCATTATAACGTTGGCTTGCAGCATTTCGTCCTCGCGATAGCCTTTGGAACGGAGATGCCGCAATAGGTTGTCCCATCCGTCGGGAGCGGCACCCAAGCCAAAATGCTTTATGGTTTCCGGCTTCAGCTTTCGCGATAAGAAGTATTCAAGCACGGGTTTACCTGCGTCGGATAAAAGATTCTTATGATAAAATCTTGCGGTTTCGCGGTTGATTTCGAGGATGCGGGTTTTCAGCTTTGCAAAGGTGTTATCGTAGCCTGCTTCGGGCAGCTGCATTCCGCATTTGTCTGCCAAAAGCTTGACCGCCTCGGAGAAGTCGAGATTTTCAATCTGCCGCAGGAAGGTGATAGGTCCACCGCCTGCACCACAGCCGAAGCAATAGTAGGAATTTGTGTCGTTAAAAACGGTGAAGGAGCCGGTTTTTTCATTGTGGAAAGGGCAAAGACCCACCATTCGGTTGCCCCTTTGACGGAGATTTACATATCCCGAAATAAGGTCGCCGATATCTACTCTCTGATTTAGCTCCGCTAAAAATTCGTCGGGGATTCTATATGCCATAAAACCGCCTCCTTTCTTTTTTGAAATAATATAAAAACATTATAAATGCCAGGATTTCGGAATGAACACCGATTCATAAACCTTGATGGCATAGGTATCAGTCATACCTGCTATGTAGTCCACCACGGCGCGCTCAATACCCTCGGTTTCGATGATTGGCAGGCATTCCTGCGGTAGGAGATGAGGGCTGTTGACATAGTGGTTGTACAGTCTTTCAATTATACCAGCCACCTTTTGCTCCTCGGATTTTGCCTTGGGATTAAAATAAACCGATTCAAAGAGGAAACCGTGGAGTTTTAGGAACATCTCCTCGTCTGCTTCTGCCATCTTTATATCCGAATCGCTGTTGTTGATTAATGACATAACCATCGAATTGATGCGTTGGCTTTTTGAATCGCCGAAATGACCGCGGATATCACCGGGGATATCGGTTTCGCTGATTACTCCCGCTCTGACGGCATCGTCGATATCGTGGTTTATATAGGCAATTTTATCGCAAATACGAACGATTCTGCCTTCAAGGGTTTTAGAATCCTCACCCCTTGTGTGGCACCTGATACCGTCAAGAGTGGAGGCGGTGAGGTTGAGGCCCTTGCCACCCTTTTCTAATTTTCTACAAACCCTGACGCTGTGTTCATAATGCTTGAAGCCCTCTGTGAAGATTTCATTCAGAGCCCTTTCGCCTGCGTGACCGAAGGGGGTGTGACCCAAATCGTGCCCCAGAGCAATAGCTTCGCAAAGGTCCTCGTTGAGCCGCAAAGCCCTTGCCACGGTGCGGGAAATTTGTGCGACCTCCAGAGTGTGGGTAAGACGGGTGCGGTAGTGGTCACCCTCGGGGGAGAGGAAAACCTGGGTTTTATGCTTTAATCTGCGGAAAGAACGACAGTGGATTATGCGGTCCCTGTCCCGCTGGAAGGCGGTGCGAATATCACTGGGCTTTTCCGGATGCTCTCTGTCGTCCGAAGCATCGCTGAAGGCGGCAAGAGGGGAGAGGACAAGATGCTCCTCGGCTTCTATACGTTCTCTTATGGAATCGCTCATAAGCCACTTTCCTTTCTGCAAAAGTTTTAGGTTTACAGGTTGAGATTTTTACCCGTTCTGATATAATATACGCGAAAAAAGCAAAAAACCCTTTGTTTTCTGCTTTTTTCTGAAAATTATTCAATATTTGCAAAAACCGTGCCCGTCACCGATAGGGAGAGTCTGCCGCTGAAGCTTTCTGTAAGCTTCAAGTTGAAGCCCTCTACAAGACCTTCCTCCATTGCGAAGCGAACGGTTATCTTATCGGTGAAGTCGGTATCCTTTATATCTCCGCCGCTTTCACCTATACGGCGAAGCAGGGTGTCATAGTCGCCGTAGTCACAGACTATTTCACAAAGAGAGCAGGGCTTCATTGTGATAACGTGAGCTTCACGAAGTCCGTCGATGGCGGCGGTGGAATAAGCCCTTACCAAACCGCCTGTTCCTAAAAGCACTCCGCCGAAATATCTGGTAACTACAACGAGGCAATCCACAATGCCCTGTTTTTTCATAACGTCAAGCACAGGCACACCCGCAGTACCCGAGGGCTCGCCGTCATCGGTGTAGCGGCAGATATTACCTTCCTTTATTATATATGCATATACGTTGTGCCTTGCATCCCAATATTCTTTTTTTAGTCTGGCGATTATTTCGGTTGCTTCGCTCTCGGCGGAAACGGGAAAAACGTTGGCGATAAACCTCGAACGCTTCTCTACATACTCTGCCGATGCCTTTTTTTCTACAGTTATATAAGATTCCATTAGCTCACCTCACTTTGGCAATTAAAGAAAAAGCGCAGCCGAAACCAGCTCGGCTGCGTCAAATTATTTCTGCATCTGGAAGCGCTTGTTGAATCTATCAACACGACCGCCTGTATCAACCAGCTTCTGTTTACCGGTGAAGAACGGATGACATTTGGAGCAAATATCCAAACGAATGTCTTTTTTGGTTGAGCGAGTTTCGAACTCTGCTCCGCAAGCACACTTTACGATTACAGTTTCATACTGAGGATGAATTCCCTTTTTCACATCTGTCACCCCTTTTCAAAGATTTGTAACGCAATGATTATAGCACAAAGTTTTCGAGAATGCAAGGGGTAATTTTAAAATATTGCAGATATTTTTTCTTTAGCTCCCTGATACAGTTCAACAATCTTGAATTTCACCTTGAAATCCTGAGGCTTGCTGACTATGTTTTGAGACCCTTCGCTTAACACTTCGCTGAAATCAGTTGCGGCTCCAAGACAGATTTCGGGAAACAACACACACCACCAGTTTTTGCCTTCGGCTTCTCCAATGGTAATACGCAAAGCATCATAATTTCCCGCAGGCAGAGTGAAGTTTTCGTATTCCCTTGTGGGGAAATAGCTGTTTGTAATTGCGGCATTCACCGAATAATCAAAACCGTTTTCCCTTATAACTTTTTTGGCTTGTGCTTCTATTTCTTCTATATGCTCATTCACGGTTTCTATTGCTTCTTCTTTGGTTTTTGCGTTTTGGAAAAGTTGTGCTTCCAACTGCAGTATTTCATCGCGCACCTTCAGCTTCAAAGCCTGGTCTTCTTCACTGTCGGAGTTGGCAATGATGTGCAGTCGCAGTACCTCTCTTTCTATTTCCTGACATTTAGCATCGAAGCCCGACATAGATAAAAAAACAGAGAAAACTAATGCCATGCCGAGAGATAGTGTTAGGGTTTTTCGTTTGTTCATAAAAAATACTCCCGCCTTTCGAGGGGAGTATTGTCAAGGGTTTAAGGGTTTATACATATTGGGACTAATTTTTGGAAATAATTTCCAGACCAACCTTTTCGGGGTGACAGAGGTAAACTTTGGGATAAAGCTTTCTCAGAGTTTCCATTGCGGAGGCACCTGTGCCTTTTTTGAAGATTCCGAACACGGTGGGACCGCTTCCTGTAAGCTCTGCTGTTAAAGCACCGCAATTAATCAATCGGAATTTGATATCCGAAATTTCGGCGCCCCAAATGGGAGCAAAACAGTTTAAAACATACTTTGCCACATTTTCAAGGCTGCCCTCCTGCAGGGCGTAGATTTCAGCCGCTGTGTCAGGATGGCAGGGGACACCGTTTTTGTCAAAGCTGCGATACATCTCTGCGGTTGAAGGCTTAGTTCCCTGCTTTACAAGAACAATATCACAATCGGGACAGGACTTAAGAGGTTGCAGAATTTCGCCCATACCTGTTGCAAGATATGCACCGCCTAACGTACAGAAGGGCACATCGGCACCAAGAAGCACAGCTAACTCGTTTATGTCAGCATCGCTTAGTATGTGGCGATATATCTCGTTGAGTCCGACCAAGGTTGCGGCGGCATCGGCAGAACCTCCTCCCAAACCTGCGGCTTCGGGGATGTGCTTTTCGATGTGTATTGCAACTCCGTCGCGAATGCCTGCCCGTTTTAAGAACAATTCTACTGCTTTGTAGCATATATTGTCCTGGTTTGTGGGCACGTTTTCGTTGGAGCAGCTGACCGAAATATCACCGACACCGCTTTCGATTGTGAGGATGTCGTGGAGGGAAATCGATTGAAAAACACTCTCTATACTATGGTAGCCGTTAGGAAGCATCCCTTGTATATCAAGGGTCAAATTCAGCTTTGCATAGGCTTTAACTGTTAATTTCATCATTTTTTCTCCGTAATTATTTTTAATTATTGTAACATATTCTAATGCAAAAGTACAGTTTTTGTGTTATAATTAAATAAAAAAATTTTTGGAGTGTATTTTTTATGAAAGCAGTTATCACCGTTGTAGGCAAAGATACAGTCGGTATTCTTGCCACCGTAGCTACAGAATGCGCCAAGTACAGTGCCAACATTGTCGATGTTTCCCAGACCATTATGCAGGATATGTTCTGTATGATTATGATGTGCGACGTGTCGGAGGTTACCGTTCCTTTCAGCGAGTTTTCCGATGCAGTTAAATCCTGCGGAACAGAGAAGGGGCTTTCCATTCATGTTATGCACGAAGATATTTTCAATTCAATGCACAGAGTATAGGTGACCCGCTATGAGTATGCTTAACACAAAAGATATTCTTGAAACGATAAAAATGATTGACGAGGAGCATCTGGATATCCGAACTGTTACAATGGGTATCTCGTTGATTGATTGCATCAATCCCGATATAGATGTTGCCTGCAATAATGTATACGAAAAGATAACCAGATGTGCGAAAAAACTGGTTTCTACCTGTGAAGAAATCGAAAGTCAATATGGTATCCCCATCATCAACAAGCGTATTTCGGTTACTCCAATCGCCATTATAGCCGCAGCCTGCAAAAGTCCCGAGGTTGTAAAGTTCGCCCTGGCACTTGAAAAGGCGGCAAGGGAAGTTGGAGTCAACTTTATAGGCGGTTATTCCGCTTTGGTACAGAAAGGCTTCTCGGCAGGGGACAGAGAACTGATTGCTTCCATTCCCGAGGCTTTAAGTGTAACCGACCACATCTGCTCCTCGGTCAACATCGGTTCCACCAAAAGTGGTCTTAATATGGATGCTGTGGAAATGATGGGTCATATCATAAAGGAAACCGCCCTTCGTACTGCCGACCGCGATTGCATCGGTGCGGCAAAGCTGGTTGTTTTCTGCAACGCTCCCGAGGATAATCCCTTTATGGCGGGTGCTTTCCACGGTGTCGGTGAACCCGATTGCGTTATTAATGTTGGTGTTTCGGGTCCCGGTGTTGTAAGAGCTGCTCTCGCTCGTTCAGAGGGTATGGATTTGTCGCAGGTTGATGACCTTATTAAGAGAACCGCATTTAAAATAACCCGTATGGGTCAGCTTGTGGCTCAGGAGGCATCCCGACGACTTGGTGTGCCCTTCGGCATAGTGGACCTTTCCTTGGCTCCCACTCCTGCCGTCGGCGATTCGGTTGCCCATATTTTGGAAGAAATAGGTCTCGAATGCTGCGGTGCCTGCGGTACAACAGCCGCCTTGGCAATGCTTAACGATGCCGTTAAAAAGGGTGGAGTTATGGCTTCTTCCCACGTCGGAGGTCTTTCGGGTGCCTTCATTCCCGTTACTGAGGATGCAGGTATGATAGATGCCGCAAGAAACGGCACTCTGATTTTGGAAAAATTAGAGGCTATGACGGCGGTCTGCTCGGTGGGTCTTGATATGATTAACATTCCCGGCGACACTCCCGACGAGGTAATTTCTGCAATCATTGCCGACGAAGCGGCTATTGGTATGGTAAACACCAAAACCACCGCTGTCCGTCTTATCCCTGCCATTGGCAAGGGTGTGGGCGAGGAGCTTAATTTCGGAGGACTCTTAGGCGGCGGTCCCGTTATGAAGGTCAATACAGCCTCTCCTCTGAAAATGATTAAACGCGGTGGCAGAATTCCCGCACCTATGCACAGCCTTAAAAACTAAAATATTCATTTCAGCATTCCCGTGATGATATGGGGGTGCTGATTTTTTTATAGCATACAAATCAAAATTTGCATTTTTTAATCGTTTTTTATAAAAGTTGTTGAAAATAATAAATTAGTATGTTAATCTATAATTGTAATCTTATATATAAAGGAGATTTCTGTATGAAAAGATTTTTAAGCTTGTTGCTGACAGCCTTTTTAGTGCTGGGTGCAATACCCTTCGGCATGTTCACGGTTTCGGCGGATATTGTTGTCGACGAGGGGAACACCGGCGGTGGCTTCGGCGATAATAGTGTTGAGGTTGAGGACACTCTGATAGACCCCGAATTGTCCGAATTAGAGGTTACTGTGCAGGATGATTTGGCTGCGGTTGAGGGTCTTGCCGATACCGTTGCCGATAAAAATAAAAACATCGTTCTCGGTTGGAGCAACACCGCAACTAAAGGAGAAGCCTTGGCTTTATGCACCACCTACACCAGCGGCACCACCGTTGACAAGGTGTTCCAGACAGGAGCTGCAAATGTTGCCAAAATGACAAACGGTGACTTTAACGATAGCCATGGTGACCTTGGTGGTGGACATCAATGGTTCAACTCCAATAAGGAATATGTTGAAGGCTATATTGATATGACCTTTAATTTTCCCGTTGCTGCCGACGTTACCAACCTGCTTTTAGCCAGCACCAAGGAATCCACCGACCGTATGGTCTGGGAATATCAGGTCTTTGCAGCAAACGAGCTTGCCACTCTTTATACTGATGATAGCCTTATTTATCACTACAATAAGGATTGTGCTGCTACCCCTACAGACGGTCAGTATTTAACCTTCAGCAAACCCGTTTCTGCCAAGTATTTTGGTATCCGTATTCTTAAAGGCTGTAATCCCAACAGTGACTCAAGTCGCAGAAATTATAGTTATCCCAGAATCCGCGAGATGGCTCTCATCGGCTCCTGCGTGATTCCCGAGGAATATAAGGCAACTGCATCAAAATGGATACAGCCCTGTATCGACGCTCTTGACACCGACTATAACCTTCTTAACGGTGCCGATTACGTTGCAGGTACCGGTGAGCCCGGCACCATTGCAACTGCAGGCTTTGACGGAACCAAGGCGGCTACCGTTGGCATCCGTTCTTATAATTCCGCCCAAAACGACCTGGTAGACCACGTTCTTACTGGCGTCCACGCCGATATCCACGGTGTTAAATTTATGGACGGCAACGGAAACTACATTGAGGGTGCATACTCCACCATCAGCGTTGCCCTTCTTCACGAGGCAATCGTTGATAAGGTTTTCCTGTCTCACGCTGTAAATAACAACTCAGGTCTTCGTACCTATGAATATGAAGTGTATGCGGGCGACTCTCTTGATACCCTCTATAATGCGGAAAACAAGAAGTGGTACTTCCTTAACGAAAACGCATTGCAGAACCAGGTCTACGAATTCCCCGAGCCAATAACTGCAAAGTATGTGGGAATTAAGGTTCTTAAGGGTGTAATGCCCAACTGCACCGCTCAGGGCAGTTCCTACGTTCGTATGGCTGAAATTGCCGTGTTCGGTAAATACAACACCGATTATTTTGACTATTCCGTAACCTCCGGTGAAGCGGGGCTTATCACCGCAGAGGGCAGCACCTACAAGAATAAGAAGATGACCTTCTCGGGTCCTGTTTGCAAAGACGGCTACACCTTCCGCGGCTGGAAGGTAAACGGCGAGACTGTAGAGGATTACGTAATGGATATTTACGAAAACTCAGTCGAGCTTGAAGTAACCCTCACCGAGAACACCGAAATCGAAGCGGTTTATACTCCCGACGACACCGAGTTCACAAGCAATGATACTTATACCGTATCTGCTGATAAAACCAAAATCCGTATCCCTGCCCACAGCGTGCTTTATGACCTCCGCTATGGCTTCGAACAGTTCCCCGATAACATCTCCGCAAAGAATGGCGAAACTGTCCTTGCCGACAAGGACTTCCTTAAAAAGGGTTACGACCTTATTCTTTCTTCCAAGGGCGAGGAAAAGCAGAAGCTGTCGGTTGCTATAGCGGGCGATATTGACAACAATGGCACCGTTCAGGTTAGCGACATCGTGGCAGGTGTTGATGTTATTCTTAAAGGAAATGCTACGGATGAGCAAATATTCCTTTTCGATGTAAACAATAGCGACAAGCTCACAGTTTCCGATGTTGTAAAAACCAGAAAATTTGTACTTGATACCCCCGCCGAGGAGACTGACTACGAAAGCGTTACCGTTCCTATGGCAGACCTCAGTTATAAAACTCAGGGCAGATACGTGAAAAACGAAGACGGCAGCGTTATATTCGACTGGACTGCCGCAGGCTTCAGCTTCAATGCCGACCTTTACGGCGACGTAGTGCTTAACATAAACCAAGCTCATAACGATGCGCGCGAGTACACAGCGGTTATCGATGGCGTTGAGCATACAATAAGAATCACCGGCAGCGGCACAAAGGATATCATTATAGCCCGCGGACTTTCCTCGGGGGTTCATTCCATCGGTTTCTACAAGCAGTGTGAGGGCGGTCAGAAAATAACCGTCAATAGCGTTAAAATTAACGGCAAGGCACTGGAAGCAGATGCCGAAGCTGACCTGCTTATCGAGTTTATCGGTGACTCTATCACCTGCGGTGCAGGTAATATGCTGGAAAACGGTAAAGAAACAGGTGTTGCCTATACCCAGGATGGCTACAACGCTTACGGCACCGTAACTGCAAGACTTCTTGGCGCCGATTGGTCTAACATTTCTGTCAGCGGCTCCTCGCTTATCGACGACCGTGTGAGAGAACCATCTCGTTACCATATGCCCACCGAATACAATCACGCTCTTAAGGGTAGCAAATCCACCGTACACGAGTACGATTGGAATTTCGAAACAAACAGAAATGCCGATATCGTGGTTATAAATCTTGGCACAAACGATAACGGATTCATACATCTCTATTCGGGTGTGAACACCGATTCCAAGACGGAGTATTTCAAGAATCTTGCTATTGATTTTGCTCACCAGATTATTGAAGCCAACGGCGAGGACGTTAAGATTGTCTTTGCCTTTGGACTTATGACTGCCAGCCCCAACTTCGCAGATGCTGCCTATCAGCAGGCGGTGACCGAGCTTGCCGCAGAGGGCTACACTAATGCCTTCTACTGCCGCTTACCCACCGACAATACCGGCGGCTACGCTCATCCCACCGTTGCAGGTGACTGGGCTGCTGCAAGAGTTCTTTCCGAATTCATTAAGACCGAAGTTTTGAAATAATTAGCATAACCCCAAACGCACCGACAAATCGTCGGTGCGTTTATGCTTTTTCGGGCAGTTTTACCTTTTTCGATTGAGTTGTGCAAAATTTCTTGTATTTCTGATGGCTATTTGGTATCATAAACTAAAAGAAATAATGAAAGAGGTATTGCGATGAGAAAAATACATCATAAATTATTAAGCTTTGTTCTTGCTTTTTTAATTGTTACTGCTTGGTTACCGAATAAGGCAAGTGCCGTTACCTTTAACGACAGTATGGCTACCAACAGTACATATCTCAATCCCTGTATTGAAGCCTTGGACACAAACTATAATCTTTTGAATTCCGATTATACCATCGGCTCGGTGGATGCTCCGGGCACAATTATATGCAAGGGAATGATGGAAGGTGCCGAGACCAAAATCACCGTAAGCTCCAACAATAGTGACAACGACCTTGTTAACCATAGCATTGAAGATGTGCATGCCGACATCAAGGGCGTTACCTTTTCAAACGGTTCTGCCTTTAAATCCAACACTTACGTAGACATCAGCATAGCGTTGATGCACGAGGCAACCATCGAAAAGTTTTTCATTGCTCATTCTTTGCGGTCATATCTTATAACCTCTGAATTTGAGTTATATACTTCTCAATCCTTAAGCACGCTATATAATTCCGAAAATCGCAGATGGCATTATACCAACAGCACCTCTGCCAGATGCCAGGTGTATATTTTCTCCGAGCCCGTAACGGCTAAATACGTTGGTATACGCATACTGAAAAGTATGCCCACCCCCACCTCAGCAGGAGCTACTTCCTCTAATGCCCGTCTGGCTGAAATAGCCTTATTTGGTGAATATAATATTGAAGCTTTCGATTATACCGTAAAGTCCGAAGGTGCAGACTTCATTGATATTTCAGACAGTGTATACAGCGGAAAAACAGTTGAACTGTCTGCTCCTCTCACCAAAGATGGCTACACCTTCCGCGGTTGGACACTTAACGGTGAGCCGATGGAATATACCGTTAATAAATACGATAACCTGACCGAAGCCACCGTCACAATAACCGAGGACTCGGAGATAAAGGCGATATATACCCCCGACGACGATAAGTTCTCGAGCAACTCCACCTACGGTGTATCCTCCGATAATTCCAAGGTGCGCGTGCCTCAGCACCACTTGGTCTACGAGGCAAGGTATGGTATGGATCAACAACCCATCAACATATCCGCACTCAGAGGAACAACCGCCTTAGAGGATAAGGATATGCTGAAAAAGGGTGATACCCTTGTGCTTTCCTCGGGCGGTGCTACAAAGCAAACTGCAGAGGTAGCAATAGCAAGTGACTTCGATAATAGCGGTATAGTAGAAGTAACCGACATTGTTTCGGGAGTGGATGCAATTTTCAGTGGTAACGCTACCGAAGAAGAAAGCTTCCTTTTCGATGCAAACAACAGCGGAACGCTGACAGTTTCGGATGTCGTAGCGGCAAGAAATACAATTCTTACAACCCCCGAAACCACAGTTGATTACTCCAACCAAACCGTTTCAATGAAAGATGCTGCCTATAAGTCGATGGGCAGAAATATTGTGGGATCCGACGGCTCGCTTTATATGGAAATGACCGCCGCGGGCTTTAGCTTTAATGCTGATTGCTACGGTGATCTCACCCTCACAATTCAGCAAACCCATAACGACAGAAGATATTATACCGTTATTGTGGATGGTGTAGAGAGCGATGTTTTTGCCGTTGGTGGTCTAAAGCAAGAAATTACAATCGCAAGAGGCCTTTCCTCTGCACCCCACACCATCGAGATTTATAAGCATAGCGAAGGCGGATATGGTGTTACAATATTTGATATCGGCATAAACGGCGAAATGCTGGAGGCTCCAAAGGAAAACAACCTTCTCATAGAGTTTGTAGGCGACTCCATAACCTGCGGTTTGGGAAATCTTATCAAAAACGGCGAGCAAATGTCAGGCCATTATCAGAACGGATATAAAGCCTACGGCACTCAGACCGCCGCAATGCTTTCTGCCGATTGGTCTAACATCTCTCAAAGCGGCTCGGCTCTTGTGAATATCAGCGGTATGCCCAATGCACATATGCCCACCAGATACAAGCAGGCAGTTGCAAGCAAGACCAACCCTTGGGATTTCTCGGCTAACCGCAATGCCGATATTGTGGTTGTAAATTTGGGCACTAACGATTATGGACTTCTCCAACGTTCGGGATATACCACCGATGCTCAGAAAAAAGAAATATTCGGTGCTGCCGCCTATGATTTTGCAAAGCAGATTATCGAAGCCAACGGCGAAGATGTTAAGATTATCTTTGCCTTCGGACTTATGACCGACAGCCCCAATGTAATTGATGAATCCTACAAGGAAACCATTCAGAAATTGAAGGATAAACACGGTTATACAAATGCCTTCTACTGTCGCTTACCTACCGACCGCACAGGCGGTGATTGGCACCCCACAGTTGCAGGTGACCTTGCCGCCGCAAAAGTCCTCTCCGAATTTATAAAAGCTGAGGTTTTATAATAATTAAAATCAACAAAGGGATAGTCTCATTGGGCTATCCCTTTCTATATATTATGGGGCGTTTCGGTTATTCTGTGGGCAATAAGCCGCGGCTTGCCGCCGAATGGCGAATATAGGTTCCTTCGCCGCCCCTCAAAGATAGTTTATGCAATATATCCGCTTTATGTTAAAAGAAAAAGCAATCAAGCCGTTATGTGCGGTTTGATTGCTTTTAGTGTATTAATCAGTTAAATTTACTGCAGGTCGGATTTTCTGATGAACAGAACACCTAAGGTATTTCTGCCGCAGTGGGCGGAAACGGTACAGCCTGCACGGGTTATAAGAACTTCCTCAAAGGGCAGAGCCTCTTTAACCATTGTCACAACGTTGTTTACAACTTCCTCGTCACAGCCTGCGTGGGTAACGAAGACACGACTCTTATCGATATCGTCACCGTTTGCCAATCTGTCGGCAACGTAGTCCTTAAGCACCAAATCAAATCTGCCGCGGTACTTCTTGCCAACTCCCATTGAGCCGTTTTTAACCTCAATGCAGGGCTTGAGCTTCAGCACGTTTGCACCGAGAGCCGCAAGAGCTGAACAGCGACCGCCCTTGTGGAGATAGGTGAGGCTGTCGATAACAAAGGAAGCATCAACCTTAGTGCGAAGATTTTCAATTTCGGCAATGATTTCAGCGGCGGATTTGCCTTCCTCTGCCAGCTCGGCTGCCTTGAGAACCAACAGTCCGGAGCCTGTGGAAAGGTTTGCAGTGTCAACTGCATACACGCCATCCATTTCTTCTGCTGCCATACGAGCGTTGTTGTGGGTAGCAGACATTGTGGCGGAAATGTTAAAATGAATCAGTTCCTCGTAGCCTTCCTTCTGAACCTCCCAGAAGTCGGTGTAGTCTGCGATATTAGCGGCGGCGGATTTTGCAAGTCTGCCGGTTTTATCGTAGAAAGCATAAACATCGTCGGGAGTGATATCCACACCGTCGCGATGATATTCATCGTCCAAAGTGATGAACAGGGGGCAGATTCCTATGTCATATTCAGCTACAAGCTCGGGGCTTAAATCGCAGGTGCTGTCGCTTGTGATTTTAACCTTTTTCTGCATGGTAGTAAATACCTCCTAAAAGTCCGTGTGGGGAATTAAGTGTAAACACTTCACATCACATTATAACATATTAAGATAAATATCTCAATATTTTTTTGAAGTTTATTTTGTGACAATTAATGTGATGGGCAGATAAAGCTTGGAGGGTCTGCCGAGGGCAGAGACCTCAACCAATATTTCGTATTTACCCTGTGCCATCTCGGTAGGAATTATGGATGCCGTCGCTTCTGTAAGTGCATAGCCACCGTGGGCTTGGTCAACGAACAAGGGCATTTCCTTGGCAGGATAAACCTTCCACTCCTCGGGTACGTGCCACTTAACATTGAGCCAATGGGGTTCGCGTACCTTGTTATCGATATAGAGCTTAAAGTTCTTTTCCACGTTTTCGCGGATGTTGATGTCCTTATCGTATTCAATTCTCATTTTAAGAATTGTATTTTCGTCTGTAACACAACGGGAATCAATGCAAAGCTCATCGCGAAGATAAATGTGCTCGAAGGGACCGCGTTCGGTGGTTTTATCGGCAAGGCTTTCGGACAATTCCAGTTCGATTTCACCGCTTTCGTTGAAGCCGAAGAAACCGTGCATAAAGGTAGGCATAAGTTTAATAACTCTGTCAGTGAATTCTGTAACAGTGGAGGGGAAGCTGGCACCACCCGGCAACTGCTTTGTCATACAAAGGCAGGAGGTTTTGATCTCGTCACCAATTGGAGCAAGCCATTTTTCGTCGATGATTTCGGTGCCGCCAATGATACCGAGAATCGAGCCCAAGGTACCTGCGGTACAGTCGCCATCCTCACAGCAACCGGCAGCAATGCAGATGCTCTTTGAAAAATCTCCGTTGCCATAAACCCAACCAATCATCATAATACCAATGTTGCTTGGAACGTCGTATCCGAGTTCACCTGTGGGAACATCAGGTTCGGGGTCGGAGTATTTATAGCCGTTATACGCACCGAAGGAGCCGGGATAGGTTTGAAGCATTTTCTTTCGGGCTGCCTTCCAATCAAGACCGTCTTCGTGACATTTTATCGCAAGGCGTATGGCGCCTGCAACGGCACAGTCATCGGGAATGTATGAAAGACCGATTTCAACAAGCTTGTGCATATCGCCTTCCACGAAGGCGGCACTTTCTACTGCGGCACAGAAAAGCTCTCCGTATAAGCCCTCGTCGGCGTGGTCAACGATGGCATCCTCACGGGCGTATCGGGTGGCGATTTCGGGATGACCGGGTGCCAGACAAGCCCAGATTTCACTGCGTATAAAAGCACCGTTGGAGTCTTTGTTGTGGTTGTGATACCAGCCTGAAAGAGGAGGACAGAGCCCCGCCTTCATATTGTTCATACCCGTGCCGTATTCCGAAATTTCGGCAGTTATATAGGAAAGCCAATATTCACCGAGAATTTTAGCGTTAACCGATTTACCGTAACGCTCTGCGGCATTGAGCCAAACAAGTTGAAGCTCAAGGTCGTCGTTAGGCAGAACACCCTGCTTTAAGTCGTGGGTGTAATAGTCAAGGTCAACAACACCTCTGTTACACTCAAAGGGGGCACCCAGCGTACCGCCGATGTTTTTACCGAGCCAACAGGCCTGGACCTTGTTTTTATAGGTTTCGAAATTCATTTTCATGTTTTTCATCTCTCCCAACGGGCAGAATTTATTATACATCAATGCCAATGTACGCAATTAATATAACATATTTTATTTGATTTCTCAATCCCTTTTATGATATGTGTCTGCATTAATTGTCCGGAATATAGATATCTTGCTAATATCTTGTTATTTGTTGCTATAAAATTGCTGTTCCGTATTGACAATTTTTTTCTTATGTTTTAAAATTCAAACAGATAGGATGGTGTTATTTATGACCAAAGATTATAAAAATGAATTAATAAGAAAAATTGCCCGAGAAGGTATGGTGCTTTTCAAGAACGACAACGGAACGTTGCCTTTGAAAAAAGGACAAAGGGTTGCGGCTTTTGGCAGTACCTTTTACTTCTGCTTCAAGGGAGGAGCAGGCTCGGGAGATATTATGGGAATATTCCCCGTGCAGCCCTCTGATGCTATAAGAAACACCGATTTGGTTTTGGATGAAACCGTAGCGGGCTTTTATGAAAAATTCAACGAGGACAGATTCGAACCCACCCTGCGTAATTATAACAGAGTCTGGAACAAGATATCCTGGGTACCCAGCATAGAGGAACCCGACCTTCCTGCGGATTTTGTGTCTGCCGCCGCAGAGCGAAACGATGTGGCGATTGTCAACATTGCAAGAAACGAGGGCGAGAATTTCGATGTGAAATTGGTGCAGGGCGAGTTTTATCTCACCGATAAGGAAATCGCCCTTATTGAGGAAGTCCGTGCTTCTTTTGGAACCGTGGTTCTGCTTCTTAATACCTACGGTGTAATTGACGTAGGTTTTATGGAAAAGTACAATTTTGATGCCATCCTTTATACCTCTATGGGCGGTGTGGAAATGGGCAATGCTGTGGCAGATATCCTCACAGGTGCTGAATCTCCCTCGGGTAAGCTTGCCTCCACCTGGGCTCCCATCGACACCTATCCAACCCACGAGGGCTTTGACACAAAATACATACCTTATAAAGAGGGCATCTATGTGGGCTACAGATACTACGATTCCTTCGGCGTGGTTCCTACTTATCCCTTCGGCTTCGGTCTGTCTTATACAGATTTTGCAATAAACTTTGCTTCCTGCAGCCTTAACGGCACCGAGGTCACCCTCAAAGCCACTGTTCAAAACGTCGGCAAGGTGTCGGGTAAAGAGGTCGTTCAGCTTTATATGAGCGAGCCTGCAGGGGAGCTTAATAAGGCTTATCAGCAGTTGGTAGCCTTCAAGAAAACCAACGAGTTGAATGTAGGGGAGACCGAAGAGGTTACCCTTTGCTTCGACCTTCGCGACTTTGCTTCCTACCGTGAAGCCACCGCCGAGTATATCTTGGAAAAGGGTGTTTATACCCTCCGTCTCGGCAACTCCTCCGTAAATACCAAAATCGCCGCAAGGATTTCCCTCGACGAAACAGCAGTTACCCTTAAAACGGTTAACCGCTGTGTACCTCAGGATGAGCTTCAGCTTATTCTCCCCGAAAATATGGATAACCAATCGGGCGAACCTTACGAGAATGCAGTGGCTCTGTCCTTTGCCGCATCCGATATAGATGCTGTAACAGTGACCCAGCCCTCCGCACCTGTGGAGCTTCCAAAGGGTGAATTCTGTACAATGGAAGATGTTCGTGCAGGCAAAAAGACTATTGAGGAATTCGTTTCTCAGTTCACCGACGAACAGCTGGCAGATATCCTTAATGGTGTAACGGTAGATACCATCAACAACCCCAACGTTGGCACTATGTCAAGAACCGTTCCCGGTGCCGCAGGCGAAACCTGGTTCAGCGAGGAGCACAAAATTCCGCCCTGTGTAAATGCCGACGGACCCGTAGGCATCCGCCTTGTAGGACACGTCCACGATATAAATGACGTTGCCGAAGACTCCGAAATGAGCTTAAGTATGTCAGCTTTCCCTGTTGAGACCTGCCTTGCAAACACCTGGGATCCCGGGCTGGCAAGACTTATGGGCGAGGTTGTTTCCGACGATATGTCGAGAGCGAAGTTGAGCGGTTGGTTGGCACCCGCCCTTAATATCCACCGCAACCCGCTTTGCGGCAGAAACTTTGAGTATTTTTCCGAGGATGCCTTTGTAACAGGAGCAATGGCAGCGGCTTTAACTTTGGGTATTCAGGTTAACCCCGACGGAACCCCCAGTCGCCACTATGCCACCGTTAAGCATTTTGCCGCCAACAATGCTGACCTTCGTCGATTGGAAAGCGACAGCGTTGTATCTGAGCGAGCCCTCCGCGAGATATACCTCCGCGGCTTTGAGATTGCCGTTAAAAAGTCAAAGCCTCTGGCTTTAATGAATTCATACAATAAAATCAACGGTATGTACGCCGCCGACAGTTTTGATTTGAACACAGGTATTCTCCGTGCAGAATGGGGATTTGACGGCTGTGTTATGACCGACTGGAGCACCTGGAATACCGCATTCTTGATGTCCAAAGCAGGCTGTGACCTTGTAATGCCCGGATGCAAAAATAAGGACTACCTTGAAGGTATTCGCGACGGAAGAATTCCCCGTGCCGATGCTCAGAAATGTGCAGTTAATGTTCTCACTTTGGTTTTAAGAACCACAAAATAAGAATATATATGTATAATTATACACGCTATACCGTCGGGTGTTTTGCTCGGCGGTATCGCTTTGATATGTAAAATTAATTAAAATTCCCACAAAAAGGTCTTGACAAACCAAAAACCCGAATGTATAATTAAACACAACCAAAATCCAATGGAAAGGGAGTTGTACAGCCGTGAAATATAATTTTTCTAAGTTTTATTTTTATTATTTTACCACCACGGACTGTCTGTACAACGCTCGTTAATTCCTTTAGGTTTTGAATTCAGAGTGCAGATAGCCCGCATTTCCTATTGCTATTGTTAGTGATTTAGGAATTGTGGGTTTTTTGTATTAAGGTTTAAAATTCAGTAAATGAACTTAAGAGGTGTTTTTATGTTAAACGAAAAAATGATGGGACTCGGCAAAAAGAGTTCCGTAATCCGCGAAATCTTTGAATACAGCAAGCGAAGAAAGGCAGAAATCGGTGACGATAAGGTTTTTGATTTCAGCATCGGAAACCCCAGCGTTCCCGCTCCTTCTGAGGTTGGAGAGCTGATTAAGGAGCTGGTGGACAACACCGATCCCGTGCTTCTCCACGGCTATACCTCCGCCCCGGGTGATATGGGTGTCCGTACTGCTATTGCTGATAATGTCAATGAGGAACATTCAGCGGCAGTTCGTCCCGAGCTTATCTATATGACCTGTGGTGCCGCCGCCTCTCTTACCATATCTCTCAACGCCCTTTGTAATTCGGGTGACGAGGTAATCATAATTGCACCCTTCTTCCCCGAATACAGGGTTTTCATCGAAAAAGCCGGTGCCGTTCCTGTTGTTGTAAAATCCAAAGCAGGGGACTTAAGCCTTGATATCGAGGCGGTAGAAGCCGCTATTACCGAGAAAACCAAGGCAATCATCATCAATTCTCCCAACAATCCTTCGGGCGTTATCATCAGTGCCGATGAATTAAAGGCTCTGGCAGATGTCCTCACAGCAAAACAAAAGGAACTGGGTACGGATATCTTTATCATCGCGGATGAGCCTTACAGAAAATTGGTTTATACCGATAAGGCAGTGCCTTTTGTTACCAATTTCTACCCTAACACCTTGGTTTGCTACTCATTTAGTAAAGCCTTATCACTGCCGGGTGAGAGAATAGGTTACATTTTGGTTTCCCCCACCTGTCGTGATGCAGGAGACGTATATGCCGCTGTTTGTGGTGCGGGCAGAGCCTTGGGCTTTGTGTGCGCTCCCAGTATGTGGCAGTTCTTGGTAGCAAAATGCCTTAATATGACGGCAGACACTGAGGTTTACCGTGTGAATCGTAATCTGCTGCTGGAAAACCTTACCGAAATGGGATATGAGATGGCAAGCCCCGACGGAGCCTTCTATATATTTATGAAGTCTCTGGAGGAGGATGCTTATGCCTTCTGCGAAAAGGCAAAGAAGTATGAGCTTCTGCTTGTCCCCAGTGACGACTTCGGTTACCCCGGATACGTCAGAATTGCATACTGTGTAACCACAAGTCAAATTGAAGCTTCCCTTCCCGCATTCAAAAAACTGATAGAGGAATATAAGTGATAAAAATGGAAAAATTGGAAAAAGCCCGCAAGAAAATTAACGAAGTAGACAGCAAAATGGCGGAGCTTTTCTGCCTGCGTATGGAGGCAGTAAAAGAGGTTGCCGAAGCCAAGCGGGAATTAGGTTTGCCTGTGCTCAGTGAACAGCGTGAGGCAGAGGTACTGCACCGCAATAAAAAGCTCATAGAAAACGAGGAGTTTGCTTCTTACTACGTGAACTTTTTAAAGGGCACAATCGACCTTTCAAAGAGATATCAGCACCGCCTTCTCCACGGTGTACGTGTGGCATACAGCGGTGTGCCGGGTGCCTTTGCCCACATTGCGGCAAAGCGTATTTTCCCCGATGGCGACCATGTGGCTTACGAAGGCTTCACCGCCGCCTATGAATCGGTTGTCAGCGGTGAATGTGACTGTGCCGTTTTACCCATCGAAAACAGCTATGCAGGTGACGTAACCCAGGTTATGGATATGACCTTTTTCGGATCGCTTTACATAAACGGTGTCTACGACCTTGATATTATGCAAAATCTTTTGGGACTTAAAGGAGCCACCGTTAAGGACGTTAAAACGGTTATAAGCCATCCTCAGGCATTAGCCCAAAGTGCAGATTACATAAATGCCCACGGCTTCGAAAAACAGGAAGCCATCAACACTGCCATCGCCGCTAAGAGGGTGGCAGATGCGGGCGACCCTACCGTTGCGGCAATCGCCAGTGAGGAAACCGCCAAGCTTTATGGACTTGAGGTGCTGGAAAGAGCAGTAAACCAAAGCTCCAAAAATACCACCCGATTTGCGGTTTTCTCAAGAGTTAAGAACAAAGCCCCCAACCACAAGCATTTTATTATGTATTTTACTGTTAATAATGAGGCGGGTTCTTTGAGTAAGGCAATCTCCATCTTGGGTGATCACGGCATAAATCTCCGTGCCCTTAAAAGCCGTCCCACCAAGCATTTGAGCTGGGAGTATTATTTCTATGTTGAGGGCGAAGGAGACATCGAGGGCGAGGCAGGAAGGCCTGTTCGCGAAGCCTTGGCTGAGGAGTGCAGTAACTTAAAAATAGTGGGAACCTACGAAAAAGAGATTCATCTACAGTAAGAAATGAGGAATAAAAGTGATAATTCCCGTAAATTTAGGGGCAGACAGTTACAATATATATTTAGAGCGTGGCGGTATCGCTAAGGCAGAGGAATACTTTAACCTTAACCGCAAGGTTCTGGTGGTAACCGACACAGGTGTCCCCGGCGATTATGCCCGATGTGTTATGAACCAATGTGCCGAGCCTACCTTAGTGGTAATCGAGCAGGGTGAGGCTTCAAAATCCTTGGATAGCTGGAGTCACCTATTAAGGGTTATGACCGAAAAGGGCTTCACCCGTACCGACTGCGTTGTAGCGGTTGGCGGCGGTGTGGTTGGCGACCTTTCAGGCTTCGCAGCCGCCGCATATATGAGGGGCATAGATTTCTACAATATTCCTACCACTCTTTTGAGCCAGGTGGACTCCTCCATCGGCGGTAAGGTGGCAATAGATTTCCATGGGTATAAAAACATAGTCGGCGCCTTTCATCAGCCGAAGGCGGATATAGTTGGCCCCGAGACCCTTAGCACCCTACCAAAAAGGCAGGTGACCAACGGTATTATTGAGGCACTTAAAATGTCTATGACCTTTGATGCTGAGATTTTTGCTCTTTTCCAAAACGGCGAAGCCAAAAGCAACCTCGATAAAATAATCGAAGGCTCCCTGCGTATGAAAAAGGCGGTTGTTGAGGCAGACGAAAAGGAAGCAGGACTTCGCAAGGTACTGAATTTCGGACACACGATAGGTCATGCCATAGAAAGCAATTCCCCGGAGCTTTACCACGGAGAATGTGTGGGACTTGGTATGCTGGCTCTTTGCCGCGGAGAAATTAAGGAACAACTTCTTAAAATTCTTAAAGAATTAGAAGCTCCGACAAAGCATAACTGCACAACAGATGAGTTGCTTCAGGCTCTGCTCCACGACAAAAAGAAATCGGGAGATAAAATTTCGGTGGTGCTGGTAGAAAAAATCGGAGAGTTTGGGCTTCGTAATTTCACAATAGCTGAGTTGAAAGAATTTATCGGAGAGGTGAACTAAAATGAAAAACACCTTTGGAAACAGTCTTACAGTAACCCTTTTCGGCGAAAGCCACGGAGCGGGCATAGGTGCCGTTTTAGACGGGCTTTCCCCGGGAATACCCGTTGACGAGGAATATATAAAGCTTCGTCTTTCTCAGCGTCGCCCATCGGGAAATATTTCTACTTCAAGGAGAGAACCCGACCAATTTCAAATACAAAGCGGTGTTTTCGGTGGTTTCACCACAGGCACCCCACTGTGCATTTTTATTCCTAACCTTAGTCAACATAGCGGGGATTACGGTGAACTCAGTACAACCGCACGCCCGGGTCATGCCGACTATACAGCCCAGTGCAAGTATCACGGCTTTCAGGACTATCGCGGCGGCGGACATTTCAGCGGCAGAATAACCGCGGCTCTTGTGGCGGTGGGAGCTATTGCCGAAATCGCTCTTAAAAACAAGGGTATTCACATCGGCTGTCATATAAAGAACTGCGGCGGTGTTGAAGATAGAGAATTCGGCAAATTAGCTGAGGATATAAACCTCTTAAAGACGGCTGAGCTTGGACTTTTAAATGGGGAAAAGGTTGCCGAAATGACAGAGGTAATCGAAAAGGCAAAGCAAAATTTAGACAGTGTAGGCGGTATGCTTGAAACTGCAGTAATAGGTGTTCCTGCGGGTGTGGGTGAGCCTTGGTTCGACACCGTTGAGGGTATGATATCTCACGCAATGTTCAGCATCCCCGCCATAAAGGGTGTGGAGTTCGGCGACGGCTTCGGCTTTTCGGAGCAGTTCGGCTCGAGTGCCAACGACCCATACCGAATAGATGAGTCGGGTAAGGTGGTAACCACCAAAAACTCCAACGGAGGAGTGCTGGGTGGCATCACCAACGGTATGCCAATAATTTTCCGCTGTGCCGT
>JAZNQM010000069.1:0-17288 GCA_045590175.1 Acutalibacteraceae bacterium
ATGATCAACTCCTTGGCACACAGAACGACATGGCTACGATCCGACTTTACGGTTTTCTGAGCAGTGATAATGGTGTCACATACTGAACACTTGGAGCCCTTGGTAAGACCTGTCTTTGTGCAGGTAGCTGCCTTAGCCTTCAACTCAACTGCAGTGTGACCCTTTGCAGGGATGGTTTCCTGCACCTTGATTATGGTGTCACATACTGAACACTTGGAGCCCTTGGTGAGACCTGTCTTTGTGCAGGTGGCTGCCTTGGCTTTGAGGGGTATGGGAGTATGGGGCTTTGGAGGAACACCCTGAGGTATGTCAATAAAGCTACCGCATACCGAACATTTGCTTCCTGCTGTTACTCCAAAAGAGGTACAGGTGGCTTCTATTGCAGGGATAAGCTCCTCGGTGTGGGGAACAACCGGGATTGACACTGTATAACTGTCGCCACAGGCACAGGTGAAGGTTCTGATACCTGCTTCCAAACAGGTTGGTTCCTTGGTTACAACACCGTCGCCCCAGTTATGGGAATGCTCTAATTTTGTCGCTGAAAATTGCAGTCCGTTGGCTGTGGCAAAGGTTTCGGCGGCACTGCCTTCAACACCGTTTATTATAACATTTTCTGATTTATAGAAAATTCGCTCTCCGAAATGTATAACACTCTCGGGTATATACAAGGTGGATAGGTTACTGCAATAAGAGAATGCATTGTCGCCTAAAAGCAGAGTTCCCGATTTTATCACGGCATTTGTCGGCAGGGTTTCGTAGTTATAGTCAAGAGCGTATTTGCCCAGATAATATATACCGTCCTCCCAATTATCGGGATTGTTGTAGTGTGCTGTTCCCTGGAACGCACTGACACCGATGCTTTCGATTCCGTCGTGTAAATTTATTTCGGCTAATGCCTCGCAAAAGAAGAAGGCATAATTCATAACGGATGTGACGGTTGATGGTAGGGACAGGCTTTGCAAAGCGGTGGAGTCGAAGGCTCTGTCGCCGATAGTGGTGACACCTTCCGGGATGGTTATGCTTTTGAGGTTGGTGCAACCGTAGAAGGTTTCTCTTTCGATTTTCTCTACGGCGGCGGGCCAGGTGAATTCGGTTAAACCACATTCTCTGAAAACGTTTTCGCCAATATAATTAAGGTTTTTGCTAAAGCTGGTGCTTGCGAGCTTCGGGCAGTTGTAAAAGGCATTATCACGAAGGATGGTAACCCCTTCGGCAGTTACAGATTCTAAAGCGGTGCAGTCGCGGAAGGCATTTGCCTGGATTTTGTATACGCTCTGAGGCAGGGTCAAGGATTTGATGGTGGCATTTCCCATGAAGGCGGCATCCCCGATACAACTTACAGTGACTCCGTCAAGGGTCGAGGGGACCTCTACCTCGGCGGCGGTTCCGTTGTATTTAGTGATTCTTAATGTGCCGTCCTCGGTTATTGCCGTGTACTCATAATCCATTACCTCGGGGTCGGGAATAACTTCAAAGCTGTATCCGTTATTCTGAGCGTAGGTCTGGGCAGAGGAACCGTCGAAGCTATAGATGGTTATATTAGGGTCAAGGGAGCTGTAGCTGAAAATCTGACAAGCCTTATTATATATGTACAGCTTACTTGTTCCACGAGGGTCGCAGAAGGCATAATCGCCAACGAAATGAAGGCTGTAGCTAAGGTTGACAACCGGTACCTGACAGCAGGCAAACGCCCATTCGCCTATTTCGGATACACCGTCGGGGGTTGTGTATTCCAAGCTGTCGTAAGCGGAAGGGAAGTTAATGAGTCGGGTTTTAAGCTTGTTAAACAGCACTCCGTCAACGTCGCAATAGTTGGGATTATCTTCGTGAACGGTGTAGCTTTCAAGACTTGTGGTTTCGTAGAAGGACCATTCATCTATCGAAAGGGTAGAAGCGGGTATATCGAGGCTTTGCAGAGAAAGGCAGTGGTCGAAGGTGCCGCCTTTGATTTCGGCAAGCTTATCACCTAAGTCTACGCTTCTCAGCTTCGCACATCCCGAGAATGCGGCGGCACCCAAATCCTTGATCTTGCCGCCTAAATCTGCCGACTCTAAAGTGTTACAGCCCTGGAAAGCACCGTTTCCGATGGTTCCTACTGTGGCAGGAAGTTCGATTATTTTGAGGGATTCGCAGGCGGAAAATGCGTCAACACCTATTGTTACAAGGCTGTTTCCAAAGTCCACGCTATTAAGTGCGTAGCAGCCGCAGAAGGCTCCGTCACCAATGGAAGTAACCCCGTCGGGAAGGGAAATTTCACGAATGTATTCACAGTTTTTAAAGGCGTCGTATTCTATGGTTTGGAGCCCGGAAGGTATAACCACGTCTTCAAGTCTGCAGCCTTCAAAAGCCTTGCCGCCGATGATACGCACCTGACTTGGGAGGGTATAACTCCTGGCTTCAAGAGCCAGCGGAAACTGGAGAATTCTTTCAAAGCTATCGTCGAACAAGGCAATGCCGTCATCACAGTAGTAGCGGTTGGAATCGTCAACGGTGATGGTTTCAAGGTCGAGACAGCTTCCCAAAACTCCCTTGCCGATATAGGTCACGGAAGCGGGGAAATCTATGGTTTTCAGCGGAACACTATAGAAGGCTTCGTCTCCAACAGTTTTAAGACTTCCGCCGAATGAAACCGATTTTATGCCGCTGGAATGGAAGGCACGGCTTCCGATTTCCACAATGCCGTTAAGGACAGCCTCGGGCAAATACCACACCCCTTCAAAAGCGGAGTCGCCTATATACTTAAGCGAGTCGGGAAAGGTTATGCCACCTTCAAGGGTCTGACAGCCTGCAAAGGCATACATACGTATTCTTTCGGTGAAATCCAAAATACTGTAGCTTAAGCTTTCGTTAAGCACAGGATATTTAACCAGCTCCTTGCCGTCGGCGGTGTAAAGAACTCCGCCACAGCACTTGTAGGCGGTGCCGCCGTCAGCCATAATGAATTCTTCGGTGCGGAAGTTTAAGAAGGCTTCGGGGTCAATGTAAACTAAGCTGTTGGGAAGGGTAATGCTTTCGGTTTTTAAGCCATATAACGTGTGCTGATATACGAAGGCTCGGTTGGCAATTTTCTTGGTGCCCTCGCGGACTACGGGATTTAAGCCGCAGCCATCGGTACGCAACACCCAATCATCAACGTACAGTATTCCGTCCTGCCAGTTTTCGGAATCTGTGTTGTTGATGTAGCAGGAGGCGAAGGAATAAGAGTTCAGGGTTACAAGGCTTTCGGGCAGGTCTACGGTTTTTAGGGTTTTGCAGCTGTAGAAGGCATTGTGCTCTATTGTAGTAACCCCTTCGGGAATTACAACACTATTTAAAAAGTTATAGCTGAAGGCATCCTCACCTATGGTAACTACAGGCTTACCGCCAAGGGTTGAAGGAATCACAACTTCGAGCTCATTGCCTGTGTACTTTGTGATTCTCACTCCGTCGTCGGTTTCTTCATATTGATAGTATCCCTCCGACAAAGGAGATTCTGCGGCATAAACAGGCAAAGTCCCGCCGATAATCCCTATTGACAGGAAAAGAGTCAATAATAAACTTAGGATTCTTTTCATAGTGCATACTCCTCATATATAGCTTTATACACAAAATTATATCGGAAACGGCTGATATTTTCAAGATGGTTATTGCAAAAGTTTTGTTGACATTTCTGCCGCAGTAAAGTAAAATTAAATCGGGTAATATAATAATAAGTGGTTGCTTAAGGAGGTTATATTATGCAGAATATTTTAGATAAAAAAGGGTTTATATGCGATATGGACGGTGTTATCTACCACGGCAACATCATCCTTGACGGCGTTCGTGAGTTTGTGAACTGGATGATTGACAACGACAAAAGGTTCGTTTTTCTCACCAACAGCCCCGAACGTACACCCCACGAGTTGAGTATGAAGCTTGAAAGAATGGGACTCACCGTTTCTCCCGACCATTTCTACACAAGTGCTATGGCAACCGCTTCCTTCTTAAAATCCCAGAAGCCCGACTGCACAGCATACGTTATTGGCGAGGCAGCGCTCACTAAGGCACTGTACGACCAAAAGATATATATGAACGACATCAACCCCGACTACGTGGTTGTGGGGGAGACCCGCACCTATAATTTCGAGAAGATTGAAAAGGCTATCGAGCTTGTGAACAAGGGCGCTAAGCTAATCGGTGCAAACCCCGACATCACAGGTCCCACCGAAAAGGGTGTTATGCCCGCCACAGGCTCGCTGATTGCCCCTATTGAAATTGCCACAGGCAAGAAGGCATACTTTGTAGGCAAGCCCAACCCCCTTATGCTTCGCCACGGACTTAAGAAAATCAACTGTCACAGTGAGGAGATTGCTTTCATCGGCGACCGAATGGATACCGACATCATCGCGGGTATCGAGTCCAACGTTGACACTGTGCTGGTGCTTAGCGGAGTTACCTCTATGGAGGACATCGACAAATTCCCCTATCGTCCCAAGTATATTCTTAACGGTGTGGGAGATATTGTGAGATAAAACGTAAAAGGCTTCGGACTGTTCCGAAGCCTTTTGATTTTGCAAAAAGAAGGTCAAGGCAGCAGGACAGCCTTGACCTTCTTTACGAAAGAGGATAAGTAAACACGATTAATCCGCACCCTTTCAAAAGGTGTGGGGATGACCATTTTTAGTGACTTAAATCACGTAAAATACAACGCAGATAAGCTGAAGTATGCTGCCCAGCACCACAAAGAGGTGGAAGATGCTGTGCATATAGCGGCACTTTTTACCGAAGCCGTAGATAACCGCACCCACGGTGTAGGCAATGCCGCCTGCCAAAAGATAATTAAAGCCCAACAAGGGTATAGCCGATAGGGCAACGGGGGCGGCGATAACGATGCACCAGCCCATTCCGATATAGCAAATCATAGAAAAAACCGCATACTTTTTAAGGTCAATGGCGGTAAACACCGATGCGGTTATGCCAAGCCCCCAGACGAGGGCAAAAATCAGCCAGCCCCAAGGAGGAGATTGGGGAATTATGGAGCAGAAAAGTATGGGGGTGTAGGTACCGCAGATAAGCAGATAGATGGTGCAGTGGTCGATGACCTGCATAACCTTTTTGGAGGTGGTGGTGCGAAGCCCGTGGTAGACACTGGACACGCTGTAAAGTGCGATAAGCGAGCCGCCGTAGATTGCACTGCCAACTACCGCCCAGGGGTCGCGGTGAAAAATCGAAATCAGCAGGCAGACGATAAGTGCGATAACACCCACTCCGCCGCCTACAATGTGGGAAACCATATTGAAAATTTCTTCGCCTCTTGTATAGTCGGGCAGAAGTCTGTCGCGTATTTTGGTTCGTGTCATAGTTTTCTCCTTCGGTTTTTGCAAAAGAATTAACCACAAGTAGTTTTGTTTTTTTAAACTCGATGTCTTGTGAGTTTATTGTATGACATACAGGAGAAAACTATCAACCTAATGTGAGAAAATCTGACTATACAACGAAAATGCAGGGAGTAGAATTATCAAAAAACGTCTCTACCTTCGGTAGAATCCCACCGAAAACCAAGGCCGAAGCAAGGATTTGACAATAAGCAGACAAAAAAGAAGCCCGTTCGTCGAGGGCTTCTTTTAATAACAAAGTTATTGATTAGTTTGGGAAAATGTGGGGTTGAGGCTCGTCGGGGGCTTCATTTGTTTTTCGAAGGCTTGTAGTTTTTGTAGCAAAAATCGAAAATCTCCTTTTTTACGGTGCCAAAGGTTTTGTCCTTGTGGTGGATCAGGTAGGAATTTCGGGTGAATTCGTAATCCAAAACTGTGATCTTGCGTAGTTTACTGTTTTCAAGCTGTCGGGCGAGAAGAGCTTCCGGCATAATGGTAACACCAAGATTCTGTGCCGCCGCGGAAATGAGAGCCTGGTTACTTATAGATTCCATAACGGGAGTAACCACTAGATTTTCAAGGGCAAAAACGTGGTCCAAAAATTCTCGGGATACACTTTCATCTTCGCGAAGTAAAAGGTCATAGCTGCATAGCTCCTTTAAGGTTACGGTATCGGGCATATCGTATTTATTGCCGCAGACCGCAATCAGAGTGTTGCAGTCAACAAGGCGGGACCTTATATTGGGATCGGAAGGCTTGCCCTGAATAAAGGCGAAATCAAGGGAGCCGTTTAAGATTTTATTTTCTATTATTGAAGTCTGGTTGATGGAAACCTGAAAATCTATATCGGGGAAATTCTCCTTAAGCTTTAGCAAAAGCAAGGGAATTTTTTGCTTGCCTATAGTAAGCGAAGAACCGATCTTCAGAAGCGGCTTTTTGGATGAGTTGAGGGCCTGCTCTTCAAATTCATCGAAGGCAGATACCACCTCCTGTGCTTTTATAAGCAGACTTTTTCCTTCATCTGTCAAAAGCAATCGACGGTTTATGCGGTCGAAAAGTTTTACGTTATAGTTTTTTTCAATTTCGGCAATAGTATTACTGATAGCGGGCTGTGCAATAAACAGCTCATCGGCGGCCTTGGTCATACTGCCGTGCTTACAAACGCAAATAAATACCTTTAAATGTCGTATAGTCATAACAAAACTCCATAACCAAATTTATATTAACTTTATAATATTATACTATTTTACTTATCTAAAGTCAATTGGTATAATTGTCCATGGAAAAAATGAAAGGAGAAAAAATTATGTTAACATCACAAGAAGTAATGCAGTTAATCGGAAGTCTTATTTGGCTTCTGGCGGGCGTCGGAGTATTTATTGTAGGTATGAATTTTATGGGTGACGCCTTGGAAAAAAGCGCAGGCACAGGAATGAAGCGTATGCTTGAAAGAATCAGCAACAACCGTTTTTCAGGAGTGGGAATCGGAGCAGGTGTGACGGCAATAATTCAAAGCTCGTCTGCAACGTCGGTAATGGTCATAGGCCTTGTAAACGCAGGCGTTATGTCAATTCTGCAGGCAACCCCAATAATAATGGGAGCCAACATCGGCACCACCATCACGGGTGTGCTGGTAGCTCTGAAGAACGACTATTTTAATATGGTAATGTACCTGCTGGCTTTTGCAGGTGTAATGATGGGCTTTTCAAAAAAGGAAAAGATCAAGATCGTAGGTAACCTTTGTAGTGGCTTAGGTCTTATTTTCATAGGTCTTGAGGTAATGAGCAGCGAACAAGCCTTCGGCAATCCGTTGGTTGAAGGTATGTTTACAGACGTTTTCAGCAGAATAGATTTCCCCCTGCTTTTAATATTGGTAGGCGTTATCTTTACAGCCCTTATCCAAAGCTCATCGGCAGCGACGGGCGTTGTTATTACAATGGTTGGCACAGGCGTGTTGCCCCTTGATATGGCGCTGTTCATTGTGTTGGGAGCAAACATCGGCACCTGCGTTACAGCGTTGCTCGCATCTGTCGGTGCGAACTCCAATTCTAAGCGCGTTGCCTTTATTCACTTTACCTTTAACGCCATCGGAACGATTCTTTTTGCCGCAATCATCTGGATCTTCAACGAGCAGATCGTAGACTTTCTGGTTTCGACGTTCCCCGGAGAAGACCAGATGTCGCTCCAGATGAGAGTTTCGGCCTTCCACGTGATCTTTAACGTAACCACAACCTGCTTGCTGTTACCCTTTGTAAAGCAGTTGGTTAGGTATTCCTGCACCGTTATTAAGGACAAAGAGGAAGCAAAAGAAGTTCTTACCCTTAAATACGTTGACGACAGACTGTTAACAACACCGCCCATTGCACTTATGCAGGTTAAAAAGGAGATCGACTATATGCTTGATCTGGTGGAGGAAAACACACGCCTTTCCTTTGTTTCGGTAGATAGCGGATCAACCGAGCACAACGAAAAAATCATAGCCAACGAGGAGATCATCGACTTCACAAACCGTGCTTTAACGCAGTTCTTGATCAAGCTGACTGCAAACGTAGAAGAGAGCGACGAACAGGTTATCGGCTCGTATTTCCACGTTCTGAACGACCTTGAGCGTATCGGTGACAATGCGGAAAACTTCCACGAGATCGGTGTGGAAATGCTTGATAAGAACATTGAGTTTTCTGAAACGGCGCGGGGAGGCATTGCGGAAATGCGGGAATACATTATTAGGATGTTCGCTATTTCCAAGGACGCGTTTGAAAATATCAACAAGCAGGAATTGTCCGAGCTTACCGCTTTAGAAGAAAGTGTTGACGCTGTGGAGAAAAGACTCATCGCAAGCCACTTCGCCCGCCTTGCCGAAGGGAACTGCAGTGCCGACGTAAGCCCCTATTATTCATCGATCATATCGGGACTGGAGCGTGTGGCAGACCATCTTGTCAACGTGGGCTTCAGTATAATTGATCCTACCGGCTCACAAAAGACCCAGGCGTAGGGCGGAAGGTTCATCTTACCTATCAAGCTTAATTGAATAGATAACAAGAAAGACACCCAACAGGGTGTCTTTTTTTGTTTGGAAAGGGTGCACGAATTAGAAGTTGTTTTATTTTTTAGTTATGTGTTTGAACCCCTACAGTTTTTATAATTTGTGCCGAAGGCACACAGTAACTTCTTCGATTATTTGTTATCTACCCCCACGTATCCTGTCTCCTCAATAATATACTGTCCTTCATCAGAAAGTATCCAATCTATTAGTTTGTGCACATTTTCATTCGAGTTATTCTCATATGTCACAGCATATACAGGAGCAATTATCGGGTACGAATTGCTTTTTATATTTTCTTTTGTGGGAGCAACACCCTCAATGGCTATCATTTTTATGTCGGGATTTTGAATAATGCCCTCAACATAGAAGCGAAAAGAAAAACCAATAGAGGAAGATTTGTTTTTATAATCCGCGACCTCCTCAATAATGCCGCCCATACCGCCGACTATCGTCTGCGTATCTGGCTCAATGATGGGAGTATCCCCCATAAAGCGAATAAGCATACTTTGGCTTCCACTGCCCTCGTTCCGCTGAAAAGGAACAATCTTTTCGTTTTTGCCGCCCACCTCGCTCCAGTTGGTGATCTTGCCCGAGTAGATGCCCTTTATTTGTTCTACGGTGAGGCTATCTATGGGATTATCCTTGTGAACAAAGAAAACAAATGCCTCGGATCCTATCTGTGTATACTTAAATGTCGTATTGTTTTTCTCGGCAAAAGCTATCTGTTCTTTTGAAGGGGCGGCACCGATGAAAACGTCTGTCTCTTTTTCGGCAAGGAGCTCATATCCGCCTTGCGTGTTATTGTATTCGAAAACACCGTCGTAAAGTTCCGTTGTATCGGGATACACAGCATTAACGAAGGCTGAATAAACCGGAAATGCTGCCGCAGCGCCATCGATAATAGGCAGCTGCTGATTCGATACATCTTCAAAATCAAGGCTTTTGCTACGGATCTTAACTATTTTCGAATCATCATCAAAGGGAAGGTATTCGTAGACATTGATGCTTGGTGTAACATCAATAGTTATAGCATCATCATAGATATTCATTCCCAACTGTGTTACAATAAGTATAGCTAAGCAGAGTGAGAAGGATGCATACGCAATAAAGTAAGGTTTTCTTCTTTTGAGCCATATCACAGGAATAGCAAGAGGAATAATCAAAAGACTTGCAAATACAGTTATACTCCAAAATCCGAAGAATGAAAGAAGTAACAGCAAAATAATTGATGCGAAGGGAAATATTATCGCAAGAACAGCTGTCAGTATTATCTTGATTGTCAAATCCTGCTTCTTCATAAGAACACCGCCTTTTCACATATTATAGCAGAAACTTAATACGAAATCAATTATTCATTATTCATCAGCGAAGCGGCTTACATATTCATTATTCATTACGAAAATCCGTTTAAATGAATGATGAATATTGAAAAATGAATAGCGAATAATACAAAACGAAAATCCTGCCGACAAAAATCGACAGGATTTTCGTTTTGGCGCGCTGGGAGGGACTTTGTCTCGGCGCTCCCGCGCCTATCGCCTCGCTTACGCTCGTTGCCCCGTCGGCGAAAACAACCATTCAGGTTGTTTTCTTCCGCAAATCACAGATTTGCTCCCTCCTTGTTCGAGTCCCTCCCATCAAACTTATCGGAACATAAAACAAAAAAGACACCCAACAGGGTGTCTTTCTTGTTTGGCGCGCTGGGAGGGACTCGAACCCCCGACCTTTTGGTTCGTAGCCAAACACTCTATCCGGCTGAGCTACCAGCGCAAATGCTGTCAGTATTCCGACCGCCATAATATATTATCACACTCAAAGTCTAAAGTCAAGCAGAAATTTTATAATTTCAAAAAAATATTCTTGTTAAAAGATTAACATTTATAATTTTCGATGTTTCGTTGATTTATGGGCGGTGGGTATGTTATTATATATGTAATAATTAAATGCAGTTATCGGATTGGTGGCAGACTGCGGCGGGATGCAGTACACAGGGTAAGTGTTATCTGTCGCCTGACCTCCCACATCTGTAGGCTGCTCTGAGGTGTAATATGAAAATTCTTGTTTGTGTAAAGCAGGTACCCGGTTCCAACCAGGTTGAGGTTGACCCCGTAACGGGAGTGCTGAAGCGAAACGGTATCGAGAGCAAAATCAATCCCTACGATTTGTATGCCATCGAAACGGCACTGGTCACAGCGGGAAAGTTCGGCGGTGAGGTAGAGTCTATCACAATGGGTCCGCCCCAGGCGAAGGCTGTAATCGAGGAGACAATATGTATGGGTGCCAAGGGCGGCACGGTGCTGAGCGACCGCAAGTTTGCAGGTGCCGACGTGCTTGCCACTGCCTATACTCTTTCCCAGGGAATTAATATTATGGGCAACTACGACCTTATTTTCTGCGGCAAGCAGACCACCGACGGCGACACCGCCCAGGTTGGTGCCGAAATGGCGGAGTATCTGAGGATACCCAACGTTACCAACGTGCTGTCCATTGAGGATATCCGCGACGGAAAGGTGTATCTTACTGCGAGTCTTGACGATATAATTGTCACCCAGTCGGTTAAAATGCCCTGCGTAATCTCGGTAGACGGCGACATCAACACCCCGCGACTTCCTTCCTATAAAATCAAGAAGCAGTTAAAGAGTGATGAGGTGCGTTTCCTTTCCTTCCAGGACTTCGCAGATAAGGACGAAAAGCACTATGGACTGAACGGCTCTGCCACTCAGGTTGAGCGTATATTCCCGCCCGAGAAGAATACCGAAAAGCGGGATATTCTCGGCGATTCCGAAGCTCAGGCAGAGGCAATTTACGCTCTGCTCGGCTCCAAGAAAATGATTTAAGGGGGCGGTACAAATGGGAAAATTAGTTGTAAACAAAAATCTGCTGACCCCCGAGAGCGGTGCGGCGGCGGTTAAGCTTTGCCCCTTTGGTGCCATCTCTTATGAGGGCGGCAATTTAGAAATCTCCTCGGCTTGTAAGATGTGCAAGCTTTGTGCAAAAAAGAGTGGGGGACTTATTGAATACATAGAAGAAACCGCGGCTGAAGTGGATAAATCCCTTTGGCAGGGAGTGCTTGTGTATGCCGATGTCAGCGGTGGCAGGATCCACCCCGTAACCTTTGAGCTTTGCGGCAAGGCAAGGGAGCTGGCAGAGGTGACGGGACATCCCGTTTATGCTATTATGATTGGCGAAAACGTGGATGATGCGGCAAATGAGCTTCTCCGCTACGGAGTAGACAAGGTCTTTACCTATGACGACCCCGCCTTCCGCAATTTCAGAATTGAGCCCTACACAGCGGCTTTCTGCGATTTTATCGAGAAGCATAAGCCCTCCTCAATCCTTGTTGGCGCTACCAACTTAGGTCGTCAGTTAGCCCCCCGCGTTGCCGCACGTTGCAGAACGGGTCTCACTGCCGACTGTACCGTGCTCCAAATGAAGGAAAACACCGACCTTGTGCAGATTCGCCCCGCCTTTGGCGGTAATATTATGGCTCAGATTATCACTCCCAACACAAGACCACAGTTCTGCACCGCAAGGTATAAGGTGTTCTCTGAGCCCAAGCCTGTTGATAATCCTGCAGGCGAGATTGTGAAGATGGAAACCACAGCCGAAATGCGGGTTTCGGCAATAGACGTACTTTCCTCCAAGGAAAAGCCTAAGGACATTGACATTGCCGAAGCTGAGGTTATAGTTGCTGTCGGCAGAGGTGCTTCGAGCGAAGGGCTTCGTGCCGAAGCTGAGGAATTGGCAGCCCTTTTGGGGGGCGTTGTAGCCTCCACAAGACCTCTGGTTGAAGCTAATATTTACGATGCCAAGCGGCAGATAGGCCTTTCGGGCAGAACCGTTAAGCCTAAGCTTATAATCTGCCTTGGAATTTCGGGAGCGGTGCAGTTTGCGGCGGGTATGAAATCCTCCGATTGCATTGTGGCTGTAAACACCGACAAGACCGCCCCAATTTTTGACGTAGCACACTACTGCGTGGTGGGTGACGTAGCCGAAATTTTACCCAAGCTTATCGCAAAGATAAAGGGGGAAAAGTGATGTATAATAAAGTTACAGGTGAAGATATTTTAAAGCTTAAAAGCATAGCGGGAACCGAAGTGCTGACAGGGGAGGAGATAGGTCCCGACTATGCCCACGACGAGCTGGGCGGCATTGAGAAGATGCCCGAGGTTTTGGTAAGGGTTACCGAAACCGAGCAGGTGTCGGAGATAATGAAGTTAGCCTATGAGCGTAGCATCCCCGTCACGGTCCGCGGCAGCGGCACGGGGCTTGTGGGTGCCGCCGTTCCCGTTGAGGGTGGCATACTGCTGGAAACAACCAAGATGAATAAGATTCTGGAGCTTGACACCGACAATTTAACAGTAACCGTTCAGCCCGGTGTTCTGCTTATGGAACTTGCGGCTTTCTGCGAGGAGAACGATTTTCTCTATCCCCCCGACCCGGGCGAAAAATCTGCCACCATCGGCGGAAATATTTCCACCAATGCAGGGGGAATGAGGGCGGTAAAATACGGTGTTACAAGGGACTACGTCCGTGCTCTCACTGTGGTTATGCCCAACGGCGAAGTGCTGACCCTCGGCGGCAAGGTTGCCAAAAACAGCTCGGGCTATAGCCTTAAAGATTTGGTGATTGGTTCGGAAGGAACCCTTTGCATCATCACCGAGGCGGTGCTGAAATTAATGCCCTTGCCCTCGGTTTCGGTAAGTCTGCTTGTGCCCTTCCCCGATATGAAGTCTGCCATTGAGTCGGTGCCGAAAATCATCCGCACCAAGGTTATTCCCACCGCTATCGAATATATGAGCCGCGATACCATCCTTTTTTCCGAAAGCTATCTCGGCAAGAAATTCCCCGATAAGGACCACGATGCCTACATCCTCCTGACCTTCGACGGAAGCACCGGGGAGCAGGTGGAAAGGGATATGTCGGTGGTTGCCGACCTTTGCCTCGAGTTAGGGGCTCTCGACGCCTACATCGTTGACACCGAGGAACGCAAGAAGTCGGTGTGGAATGCCCGCGGCGCCTTCCTTGAAGCCATCAAGGCTTCCACCAGCGAAATGGACGAGTGCGATGTTGTTGTTCCCACCGCTAAGGTTGACGAGTTCATAAAGTACACCCACGAGTTAGCGGCTGAATTTTCAGTTCGCATTCCCTCCTTCGGTCACGCAGGCGACGGAAACCTTCATATATATATATGTAGGGATACTCTTTCTGAGGAAAAGTGGGAAACCACCCTTTCTGCCGTTTTCCACCGTATGTATAAAAAGGCTGAGGAGTTGGGCGGACTGGTTTCGGGTGAGCACGGTATAGGCTACGCCAAGAAGGGCTTTCTTCGTGAGTCCTGCGGTGAAACCCCAATCAACCTTATGCAGGGCATCAAAACCGCTTTCGACCCCAAACTCATTCTCAATCCTCATAAGGTATGTTTTTGATCTGATTTATCCCCAAGGCTCTTTAATTGTTTGAGCCTTGGGGCGTTTTATGTTTAAAAGAATATGTTCTGTAATGGTCGACACAGGATGCGTTTGCCTTAAAAACATAGTTACACGACAGTTGTATTCTAAAGTGGAGTGTTCCTTTGTTGCTTTTCAACAAAGCAGTAATGAATGTGTTGTTAAAAAGCAACAAAATAATAAAATTCTAAAAAAAATACAAAAAATTTATTGAAAAATACAAATTTTGGTAGTATAATGAGTGTGTATCCAAATATACAAATAACTGAAAGGAGACAAAATCCATGGCAAAACAAACAAAAAGAGTTGTATCATTTTTGGTATCTCTTCTTTTGATTGCTTCCAGCATGTCGGTTTGCTTCTCGGCATTCGCGGCCGAGCTCACAAGCCTCACCAACTGGGGCTCTGAAGCAATAGTAAAGAACGATGCCGAAATCGGTACAGCAACCCACTACGACTACTTGTGGAATCCTCAGAAGAACTGGGAAGAGCTCCAGTCCTTAGCAAGTGAGGGTACTGCAGAGCTTAACTTCAAAAACGTTGAATCTGCAATCCACACCCACACAGGAGACGGTGTCTACACCTCCGCGGCTTCTACTTCTTACCAAAAGATACTTGAAAAAAACGGAGTTAAGGACAACGGCGATGGTAGCTACAGCTACGCATGCGAGAACGGTACCTTCTTCTCTGCCGAGGTTCAGACCCTTTATTCCTGTAGCAACGCCGCTACCCACGCAGAGGGCTGTGACCAGTCTTGTACCAAAAAGGCAGACGTTGTAACCAAGCAGCACGGCTGGGACAAAGACGGCTACTACTACTACGACTACTACAACGAAGACGGCAACGGTTTAGTTCACACCTTTGGTGCAGACGTTAACTGGAGTTCCGTAAAGCTTCGTGACGAGTCTGTTCTGTATCCCCATTCCTACGAAACCTATACCTACACCTTCCCAAAAGGAACCGTACTTAAGGACGTAGTATTGGCAAACTCCAACGGCACCGAATACCGTAGCTCTTACTACGAGATTTATGCCACCACAGGCAAGCAGTCAAGCCTTTTCGACGAGGAAAACCGTGTAGCCGTTTACGACGGCACAGATAATGGCATCGCCTTTGCTTCTCACTACACCTTCAACCAGCCCATTGAAGCTACATACGTAGGTCTTAAGCTTATCGACCCTGTAAGTATGGTAGATACAGGTCGTGCAGGCGTCTATTACAATGCCGCACGTATCTGGATGCTCAAGTTCTACGGCACCGAGGGTGTTGAAAAGTATGCTCTTAAGACAGGTGACCTTAACGAAAGCTTATATCAGACCGTTAAATCTGAAGATAACTATTCCATTCCTGCAAGGCTTGTGGCTACCGATTCCACATTCCAGCCCCGCCATACATATTATTTGAACAGCAAGCCTGTTTCAAGGGGTATTAACTCTGCCAGCGCATACAACGGTACTCTTTGGGATAACAGCACGTCTACAGGCGATGCTCAGTTCCGCGGAAACGAAACCAATTCAAGCGGAGCTTCTCTCGGCGATACCCACACCGAAATTTTCTACGATTTCGGCGCTATCTATGATGTTAACGAAATTATCTGGGGTAACCACGGCTCTCCCGCTTTGAGAGCCAGTGATATCACCTTCTATGCAGGCAACAAGCTTGAATCTCTTTTCACTCCCGAAAACGAGATCGGATACCTTGAAACCAACGTAGTTGCAGCCTCCATCAAGGCCACTGACCTTAGCGTTCGTTACGTTGGTGCAATCATAGGTGACACCTGCTGGGACAACAGCTCATACCCCAACAACGACTATCTCCGTATTACTGAGTTCGACGTTTTGGGTAAATTCAAGGCAAATGATGATATTGCAACCGTAAGCTACTATGACACCAACGACGGTGCCTATACCGCAACTAACGCTGCTATTGCAGGTAAAACAAGTCTCGTAAACAAGGCTCCTCAGATATACCGTATGGTAAAAGGTGTTCGCACCGATTCAACTGTGTCAGCCGCTAAGCTTTACGACAACGATTTCAGTCAGCAGTTAAACGACTCTAATCTTCCTCATATAGACAGCAACGGCAAGTATGTCAGCGGTGCTGATGTATACACCAGCTTTTTGTACGATCTTTCTAAGGTTCAGGAAGTTACCGACGTGTTGGTAATTCCCGGTTACGAAAAAGCATGGCAGGCTGTTCACTACAATGTTTATGTCAGTGAAGATGCTACCATCGACGACAGTGACCTTGTAGCCAAGGTTGACTTGGTTGGTAACGAGGATGCCTTTAACCCTCGTTCACATTTGGTGACTATACCCGAAGGTAAATTCGGACGTTACGTTGAGGTGCGTGTTTTCCGCCCCGCAAGAGGTACTTCTGAAGATAACACTGACGCTAACTACATTTACTTCAGACTTTATGAACTTAATGTATTCGGCGTAAAGGCAGCAGAAAAGTATCCTTCAAAAACAGGTGCACTCAATGCAGCTCTTTACCAGACCGAGCTTAGCGAGGATAACTACTCCATTCCCGCAAAGCTTTATGCTGAAAGCACCAAAAACCTTCCCCAGCATATCTACTATAGGAACGACGTTCCCTTCAACGCAGGCGCAAGTAATGTTGACGCCCGCCTTTGGGACGGTTTAACCAACCAAGACGTTCAGTTCGATGGTAGAGAAACCGATTCTTCGGGTAATGCCTTTGAAGGCACCCATACCGAAGTGTTCTACGATTTCGGCGATATCTACGAAATTAACGAAATTATCTACGCTAACCACAATACCGAAACCTTAAGAGCATCGGATTTCACCATCTATGCTTCTAACAACTTTGAAGATCTCTTCACAGAAGAGAATGCTCTTAATTATATTGAAGAAGCCGTTGCAGCTGTTTCTATCAAGGCAAACGGTATCAAAGCCCGTTACGTAGGTATTTCCTTCCAGGATACCAACTGGGGCAACAAAGACGGCTCTTGGTACAGTAACGACTACCTCCGTGCTTGCGAATTCGATGTAAGAGGTAAATACAGCGCAGAAGGTCAGATTGCAACCGTAACTAATTTCAGCAACTATACCGACGCTCTTGCCGCAATCGACGGCAAGCAGAGTATTGTTGCAGCAGCTCCCGAAGACTATGCTATGGTTAAGGGCGTAAGAAAAGAAGGTACTGCCTCAGATTCCGGCCTTGCTAGACTTTATAACGGTAGTCTTTCCGAATCCGACCTTAACGATCATACTCTTGCTCATACCGACGCAGAGGGCAAATACGTTTACGGTCCCGACGTTTACACAGCGTTTAAATACGACCTTAAATTATCCAGAAAGATTACAGATATCTTCCTTGGCAACCACGATAACGCTTACTTCCAGTCCTGTGCATATAAGGTATATGTAAGTGACGATGCTACTATCGACGAAAGCGATATGGTAGCTCAGGTAACCCACGCAGGCCGTGGCACCGAAT
>JAZNQM010000070.1:0-3137 GCA_045590175.1 Acutalibacteraceae bacterium
ATAATAAACGTAGGCATGTGCATTTCCTGGTTGCCCGTTATCGGTGTTACTTTGCCCTTCTTCTCGGCAGGAGGTACATCTTTGCTTTGCCTTTTCTGTGGCATTGGTTTGGTGCTGAGTGTGTATATGCATAGGTCCTCCAGCACCCTTTATCTCCACGACGACCTGTATTAATTAATTGAATAAAAAAGCTAAAAGAGTTTTCGACATTCTCTGCCGAAAACTCTTTTTTACTATTATATTATAGCCACTCTGTTGTCCTTTACTTCCATTAAGTCCTTAACGTAGTAGGGATTTGTCCAGGCGGCTTTGCCGTATTTATCTATAACCTTGAATCTCACGTAGCCGTGCAGAGAGTCGCTGATTTTGAAATCGGCGGAGGTTAGGGTGCAATCGTTGGAACCTACGCGCATACATTCTCGGGTCAAGGAGTTTAAGCATATCTCCCGAGCTTCACTGCATTCGATATGAATATAACCGTCCTCAAAGTACAGCTCCTTGATTTCCGGTCCTTGTGTAGCATAGAAATTGCCCTTTTCCATAGCCTCAATAACCGAAGCGTAGTCAAGATTTTCTGCTTTAATCATAGTCCAGCCGCCGAAGGAATCGCATCTTGGATCGTCAAAAGGTTCCCAGTTGTGGTTATCGTCGGTGGCGGGTACAAAAATCTTTCTGCCCGAACGCAGTATTTCGTCGTAAACTCGGTCGTCATCAGGGAAACCGGTGAGGGAGAAGCAACCGTGGTTGTAAACCTCCATTGCCCAGAGGCCCTCATACTTTATGCAGTCGGAACAGGTTAGCAGTGACCAGTTGGGGTGGTTAAGGGTAACGAGGAAACCCTTCTCGTTTGCAGTGCGGATAATCTCATTTACCTTAGCGGTGTAAAGCTGGTGCTCGCCCTCGTCTATAATTCCGTCAACCTTCACGCTATCCACCATTTCCTGAGTAAGGTCTAATTTAAGGCTTTTTAACCAAATTATCTCGTTGGCATCGTAGTAGGGGTGTAGGGTGTTATGGGGATCTTTTGCAAAAAGATTTAAGTGCAAAGCCTTTTTGTACGGAAAAGGCTCGGTGTGACTTTTAACGCAGATTTCGTATGAAGTTAAAGCGAGAAAATCCTTATCCGTCAGCTTATCGTAGTGGCTGAAAAGAACCACGTGGTCGGAGAAAGCAACAATTTGGTAGCCTCTCTCCTTATATTCCTTTTTGATTTCTTCAACAGTAAGCTTGCCGTCGGATAAACGGGAATGGCAGTGCAAGTTAGCTTTATAGAAGGTTCCGTCTTTGGGAAGCAGATACTTTTTCATATTAATTCCTCCTTAATATATAAATCAGATAATAGCTATTCTATTATCCTTTACTTCCAGAAGATCCTTAACGTAGTAGGGATTTGTCCAGGCGGCTTTGCCGAACTTATCTATAACCTTGAATCTCACGTAGCCGTGCAGAGAGTCGCTGATTTTGAAATCGGCAGAGGTGAGGGTGCAATCGTTGGAACCTACGCGCATACATTCTCGGGTCAAGGAGTTTAAGCATATTTCACGGGCTTCACTGCATTCGATATGAATGTAGCCATCCTCGAAGTATAATTCCTTGATTTCAGGTCCCTGTGTAGCATAGAAATTGCCCTTTTCCATTGCCTCGATAACCGAAGCGTAGTCAAGCTTTTCTGCTTTAATCATAGTCCAGCCGCCGAAGGAGTCACTTCTTGGGTCATCAAAGGAGCTGGAGTTATGGTTATCGTCGGTGGCGGTTACAAAAATCTTTCTGCCCGAACGCAGTATTTCGTCGTAAACTCGGTCGTCATCGGGAAAGCCTGAGATTGAAAAGCAACCGTGGTTGTAAACCTCCATAGCCCAAAGCCCTTCATACTTTATGCAGTCGTCACAGGTGAGCAGAGACCAGTTGGGATGGTTAAGGGTTACAAGAAAACCGTTTTTATTGGCGGCATCAATTATCGCGTTTACCTTTGCGGGGAAAAGCTGACCCTCGCCCTTGTCAACAAAGACACTGCGACTAAGTGCCTCTAAATGTTCAGGAGAAAGCTCGGTACCGAGACCCTTAAGCCAGGGAACGCAGTTGTAGTTAAAGAAGGGCTGGGTGACAGTGGTGGGGTCTTTGGCATATAGATTCATATGCAGCATTTTTTGATATTGGTAAGGTGAACTCATTCCGTCAACCGAAACCTCATATCCAACAAGGGGGAGAAACTCCGAGTCCAGCAACTCATCGTAATGGTTAAAAAGAATATCGTGGTCTGTGAAGGCTACGATGGAATAACCTCTTTCACTATATGCCTGCTTTACTTCCTCTGGGGTTAAATGGGCATCGGAGAGGTTGGTATGACAGTGGAGATTCGCTTTGTAAAAGGTTCCGTTCTGAGGTAAGAGAAATCTTCTCATTGGGTTTCGCCGTCTTTCTTATTCAAATTAGCAATCTTATAGCTGAGAGTCATAAGGCTGTCGCCCAAGTGAACGTTTTCAACCGCTAACTCAGGGTATTCGATAGACAGGTCGTAGTGGCTGAAATTCCAAAAGCTGTTTATGCCTAATCGAATCAGCTGGTCGGCAACCTCCTTCACCTGGTCTTTGGGAATACAAAGAATAGCGGTGTTGGGCTTGTTCTCTCTGCAGAAATCGTCGATAGTGTCGATATGTCTGATAGGCAGCCCTTTCACAATGTCGCCAATGATGGACTGCTTTTTATCAAAAATTCCTATAAGGCTGAAGCCTTTGGCTTCGAATCCCATATGTAACGCTACGGCTCGGGCAAGATTACCTGCGCCGATAAGTATAGCCTTTTTGGTTTCCGCAAAGCCTAAAATATTGCCTATTTCATAGTGCAGTTGCTCTATATTGTAGCCGTATCCCTGCTGACCGAAACCGCCGAAACAGTTGAGGTCCTGTCTTATCTGACTTGCCGTAAGACCCAGGCGTTTTGCTAACTGTACCGAGGAAATACGAACCTTTCCTTCTGCCTTCAGCTCGGCAAGATGCCTGTAATATCGGGGTAATCTTTTTATAACATATCCGGAAATATACGGTTTGCTCATTCGTCTACCATTTCCTTTCAAATTTATATTAGTATTATCTTTTATTTTTCTAAAAAAGTCAATAGAATGACAAAAAATTGCCCCC
>JAZNQM010000071.1:0-31473 GCA_045590175.1 Acutalibacteraceae bacterium
AAGAATTTGCACAAAATACTGGAAACAAAGGCGGCGAGCGAAATCGGCGACAGGTTCGAATCCTGTCACCCTAAACACAAACGAGGCGAAAAATATGAATCCAAAGGAATTAAAAAAGCAGCTGCAGGACCACTTTTGCCACCGCGTTGAACTGCATACTCACTCAAAGCCTATGAGCAACTGCAGCTCGGCGGAGCCTAAGGAACTTGTGGCAAAGTACAAGGAGCTGGGTTATTCGGCGGTTACCCTGGCAAACCATTTTATATATAATGACGGTGAAACTGCCGAGGAATACGTTGAGAGGTTTTTCTGCGACTACCGCGAGGCAGAAGCCGAGGGAGAACGCTTGGGTATCAAGGTTTATCTTGCCGCAGAAATTAGGTTCACCGAGAACGTTAACGACTATCTTCTTTTCGGTGTGGATAAGCAGATGCTTATTGATATCTACAAGCTGTTGCCGGGGGGCATCGAAAACTTCAGAAAGGTTTATCCAATGCCGAACAGCGTTCTTATCTGGGCACATCCAAAACGGGACAGAATGACCCCCATCGACCCCGCTTTGGTGGACGGTGTAGAAAGCTTTAATCTGCATTCGGGTCAGTTCGGAAGAATAGGTCTCACGGCGTTGATGGCTTTAGAGCACAACGTACAAACCATCACCGCAGGCTCGGACGTTCATTCCACCAAGGGCGAGGGCTTGGGTGTATCGGCGGTGCGGCTGCGGGAACTCCCCGAGGATTCCTTCGGTCTTGCCAAGGTGCTGAGGTCGGGAGACTATGTTTTAGAAATCGGCAGAAATCATATAGTGCTGCCATAATAAAAAGGAGAGAAAAACAATGATAGTTAAACAGTATATTAAAGATTTTGAAGCTTTGGGCTTCGGTATGTTCGTTCATTTCGGAATTTACAGTATGGTGGGTCGCGGCGAGTGGTCCAAAAAGAACCTCGAAATGTCCTGGGACGAATATCTGAAAAACTTGAAAGATTTCAACCCCAAGCCCGACTGGGCAAAGGAGTTGGTGTCGGCAGCAAAGGGGGCAGGCTGTAAATATATCACCCTTACCACCCGCCACCACGACGGTTTTTCACTTTACGATACCTGCGGACTTAACGACTTCGACGCTCCCCACGTCTGCGGCAGGGACTTGATAAAAGAGTTTGTGGATGCCTGCAGAGCCGAGGGTGTTATACCATTTTTCTATCATACACTCCTCGATTGGCACGAGGAAAGCTACAATGCCGACTTCCCCGAATACTTAAAATACCTTCGCAGAAGTGTGGAAATTCTCTGCACAAACTACGGAAAAATTGGTGGACTTTGGTTCGACGGAATGTGGGATAAGCCGCAGGAAAACTGGGAAGAAGATGCCCTTTATTCTATGATTAGAAGCCATCAGCCCGAGGCGATGATTATAAACAACACAGGTCTTTCCGAACGCGGAGCCCTCGGACACATCGAGCTTGACAGCGTTACTTTCGAGCGTGGCAGACCCTCTCCCATAAATCTTGCGGATTCGCCTAAATATATCGCCAGCGAGATGTGTGAGGTTTTTGCCGACCATTGGGGCTATGCCGAGAAGGACTATAACTACAAATCTCCCCGCGAGCTTATCGAAAGCCTTGCGGTTTGCCGCAGGTATAATTCCAACCTTTTGCTGAACGTGGGACCTAAGGGCGACGGCAGTCTGCGACTTATCGACAAAGGTATTCTTGAGTTGCTGGGTGAGTGGGTTGCCCCCAATGAAGCGGCAATAAGAGGCTGTGCCCCCACCGATATAGAGATTGAAAATAAGCCCAAGGATTTCATCCTTCGCAAGGGAGACACCTATTATCTCTTTGTCCACGATTTGTATATGACCGCCGACCTGAATGTGGCATTACATACCGAAATGGATTTGTTGGAGGCATTCAAGTTCTCTCCGAAAATTCAGTCGGTAGCCTGGCTTGACAACGGCGAAGAGTTAGAGTTCACCCAGGAAAAGGACCGAGTGGAGATCACAACCAAGCCCTTTACCTACGGCGACAGCTATGTTGTAAGGGTGGCAGAAATTAAAACTGTATGATAAGTGTAATATTCGATATGGACGGCACTCTGCTTGACACCCAGCGTATCTGCATCCCTGCCTGGGAATATGCGGGGCGGTGTCAGGGATACACGGGAGCAGGGGAGCATATACCCCGAGTTTGCGGAATGAACGGTCAAGGCTCCTCGCAGTACATAAAGGATAATTTCCCCGGTGTTGACCCCGATAAATTCAAAGCGGATGCGAGAGACTATATCGACCGCAATGGCGAGGTTAAGTACAAAGAGGGTGCCGAGGAGCTGCTAAAGTTTTTGGTGGAAAAGGGAGTGAAAATCGCCCTTGCCACAGGCACGTCAAGACCCTCGGTTATGCACCACCTGACGGCTGTGGATGCCGAAAAATATTTTGATGCTATTGTTTGCGGCGGCGACGTTGAAAACGGCAAGCCAGCCCCCGATATATTTCTGCTGGCGGCTGAAAAATTAGGTGCCGCTCCTAAGGATTGCATTGTGCTTGAGGATTCCGCAAACGGAGTAAAAGCTGCCGTTGCGGCAGGTATGCGTTGCATAGGTATCCCCGACGTGGTGCAATTCCCCCACGAAGTAAAGAAGCTTACCTTCGCCAACTTTACGAGTTTGACCGAGGCGTTGTACCTTTTCCAAGAAATGATATAGAGAATTAGTGATGATACGAGCTTAATTTTTCAATTTCTATGCTGCCAGCATAAGACTTGTCCCTCTAAAGGTGATATAATGCTATCAGATACGAAAGTATCATAATTTTATCCGAAAGAGGGAAATGAAAAATGAAAAAACTGTTAGCATTAGTGATGGCTGTGGGTATGTTCTTCAGCTTCGTAGCTTGCGGCGGCGGTAGTATCCAGGGCAAATGGACCTTCGGTGGTTGCATCTATGAATTCAAGGAAGAAAATAAGCTTTCCGTTAGTGTGAATGGTGCTCTTAACTATGACGGTACATACGAAATTGATGGCGACGTTATCAACGTTAAGGTTAAGGGTATGATGGGTGACGTAGAAGAGGAGCTTAAGTATACTCTCAAGGGCGACACACTTACTCTCGAGGGTAACGTAACCTTCACAGGTAGCGATGTTACTATGGAGTTTGCAAAAGCTAAATAATTTTCACAAATCAGAGAAAAGCGTTTGTTGAGGTAAGCCTTGACAAACGCTTTTTTGTTGAATTGAGAGATTCGGTATGTTATAATACAAAAGTGTATAACACGCAAAGAGAAACTGCGGCATATAATAATTAATGAAATGGCGAGGAATAGAAATGGAAAACGTAAGGGAAGAAATGTTTTGTCGCCTTGTAAACGGCTATGCCGAAAGAAACGGTGCAATGTCTTTAACCCACAACGACTCGAAAAACGAACACACAATTGAGGTGGAGTTGAACCTAATCAAGGTTGAGTTTTGCTATATCAAAAGAGCTTCTGCTCTTATCAATCCCAGCACCCTTTATTGCAGAATCTACCCAAGAAAGAACGGCCTCGTTTATTATCATCTTCCCGACCTTTGGCACCAGCTGGGTATTAGGGAGTTTCACTGTTGCTATTTTTCTTTCATAAGAAACGAAGCCCAGATGCTTGCCTGCTTTACGGCATTGGAGAAGTTGCTAAAGAAAACCCTTCCCGTTTTGGAATCGGCTTTGCTTAAGGATGAATTTGACGACGAGCCGCTTTTTGATTGCTACCGCTGGCTCTTTAAGCTTTCCGCCGCAGATACGGAATATTGGAAAGCCCCTTCCAATAAAGGGGAGCTTGATATGTTTCTTTATTGGCAGAAGCATTACAATAACTACCTTGTCAGTCGCTTTAACCACAATCCTGCATATACAAATTTTCTCAAAGGCAAGGTGCAAAAGGCTCTGAAGCTATATGAAAAGTGGCGTTCCAAGGACGAACTTTTGCCCTATGAAGCGGAGCTTGCTGATTTTATGGCAAGCGATGAGAGTGAGGACTTTGTTCCCATAAGTGAGGAATGCTTCGGCAGTGGAGATAACAGAGATATAACCCTCGGTGACCTTGGCAAAAACTTCCTTGTGAGCCTGCTTATCTGTTGCCCCGTGTTTATGGGTATATTTGCTCTGCTTAACTATATAGTAGCCAAGGACTCGGTTGCCTGCCTGATGGTGCCTTGGTACGATGGCGTCTATGTAGGCAGTCTTATGGCTACCATAGGCAGCATTGCCTTCCGCCGTCAGCTATATAGAATAACCTCACGGAAAAAGCTTAAGGAAAAGCTGGAGATTGATGAGATAACTAACACTAAGGGTTCAAATATTTTTGCATATGTGACCTTTGCCGTGTTCACCCTGCTCACGCTTTTCTTCGCAACAATGATTGCTTCCAGCTTTGTAGTGTTCCGTGAGGACACCTTCACCTATGACGTGGGAGAGTTTACCGTATCCTATGAAACCCGAAGCTATGAAGATATCCACGAGGTTTATTATATCAACTCCCGCTATAATTACTTAGGCGAGCGTATCGAATACGGCTCCTACGTTTTAGTGATGAAGGACGGCTACACCCTCGACCTTTACGGTTATACCGACGATCCCGAGGAATGCGAGAAACAGTTGATTCCTTATCTTGAAGACAAGGGATTTGCTGTGAAAACAGTAGATTCCGACAGAGATTTGCCATATTACGACCAAGCCGATTGAGAAAAAAGGTAATTATTAGGCTTTTCGGGCCGGTTACAGATAAAACGATTGAAATATGCGGAGGTTTGTGTTACAATCGTACTATATTGATTTAAGAGGTACATATATGATTTGCAATAACATTTTAGAGGCGATGGGCAACACCCCCATAATCCGCCTGCAGCATATGGTAGGACCCGAGGATGCCGAGATTCTGGTAAAGTTCGAGGGTCTTAATGTGGGTGGCTCCATCAAAACCCGCACCGCCTTTAATATGATTCGTGATGCCGAAAGTAAGGGTCTGCTGTCAGACGATACAATAATCGTCGAGCCCACCAGCGGCAACCAGGGCATAGGTCTTGCTCTTGTTGGTGCAGTTCGCGGCTATAAGGTTAAGATAATTATGCCTGACTCGGTTTCCGAGGAGCGTAGAAAATTGGTTCAGCACTACGGTGCAGAGGTTATCCTTGTCCACGATGCGGGCAACATCGGCCTTTGCATTGAGGAGTGTCTGAATTTGGCTCTCAAAATGAAGGCAGAGAATCCAAAGGTCTTTGTCCCACAGCAGTTTGAAAACCCCGCTAACCCTGCCATTCAGAGAAGCGGTACAGGTCGTGAGATTTTAGAGCAGGTGGGCGGACCCATCCACGGCTTCTGTTCGGGTATAGGTACGGGCGGTACCATAACAGGTATTGGCGAAACCCTGAAAGCCCAAAACCCCGATATGACCATTTGGGCGGTTGAGCCCGAAAATGCCGCGATTCTTTCGGGCGGCTCCATCGGTACCCACGTGCAGATGGGCATCGGCGACGGTGTTATCCCCGAAATTCTCAATCAGAATATATACGACGACGTTTGCATTATCAAGGACGAGGAAGCCCTGCAGGCATCCAAGGACCTTGCCTCTAAAGAGGGTATAATGTGCGGAATCAGCAGTGGCACCAACGTTGCGGCGGCTCTGCGTCTTGCGAAAAAACTCGGTCGCGGCAAGAGGGTGGTAACGGTTTTGCCCGACACCGCCGAGAGATATTTTTCCACCCCGCTTTTTGAATAACTAAAATTTTCAGCCGACCCGATTTTCGAGTCGGCTTTGCTTATAGGATGATAAAATGAACATAGATAAATGGTTAAAAAATAACACCAAATCATTAGATGGAAAAACCGTGGCAATAACGGGAGCCACAGGGGGGCTTGGTGAGGAGCTTTGTCTTTACCTTGCTTCACTTTCGGCAAGGCTTATTATAATTTACAGAAGCAACAAAAAAGCCGAAGCCTTAAAAAGCAGAATACTTGCATCCCACCCCAATGCCGAACTCACCTTCATAGAGGCGGATTTAGAGGATATGGGGTCGGTAAAAGCGGCTACAGATAAGCTGTCGCAACTATCGGTGGATATTCTCATCCTCAATGCGGGAGCATACAGTATTCCGCGGAGAATCACCTCCTGCGGCTACGATAACGTTTTTACCATCAACTTTATTTCTCAGTATTATATGGCGAGAAGGTTGGCACCGCACATAAAGGCTGTGGGCGGCAGAATCGTGGCGGTGAGCAGCATTGCCCATAACTACAGCAAAAGCCGACCCGAGGACCCGGACTTCCGAAACGTTACGGCGAGTAGCCGTGTCTATGGCAACGCGAAGCGGTATATAACCTTTGCACTTGCCCGCCTTTTAGAGGGGGAGGACACATTATCTATCGTTCACCCGGGTATATCATTCACAGGAATCACCAACCACTATCCACCCTTGATTTTTGCCCTTATCAAGCACCCGATGAAGTGGATATTTATGAAGCCTAAAACTGCCTGCCTATCTATAGTTAAGGGCATTTTCAAGCCCACACCCGAGGGCTTTTGGATTGGACCCTCCCTATTCGACGTGTGGGGAAATCCAAAATATAAGCCTCTTAAAACCGCGAAAGCAGGGGAGATAGAGAGGATTTTCTCGGTAGCGGAAGAAATAGCAGGTGAGATATACAATAAAATCGATTTAATTAAATAAGATATAGTAAAAGGAGCTGTCTTGCTGAGACAACTCCTTTTATGTTGCTATGCTAAATAATTTTATTCGTAATCCTCATCGCGGAGTGAGTCTGCATTGCCGCCGAACAAACCCGGAGCAGCGGCTTCGGAGCTCAGCTCATCGGCACAGTAGCCTTCATTGGGTGCGGAAATGAGCTGGAATAACGGGGAAACGTATTTATTTTTCATTTTCAGCACCTCCTTAGTTTGATGCTACACTGACGGTGGTCAGCGTATCGCTTGTGGTTTCGATGTGGATTGTTGCACTGCTGTATGCGGTGTAGGCTTCGCCATCTATCGAATAAATTGCGTATGCCTTCACGTTTCTGTGACGGTTGGCACCTAAGTTCCAAAGGGTTATCATATACTCGTTTTGTGCCACGTGCTTTGCCTGACCCTTTTGGTCGCAGTTTTCAAGAGTTAAGGTATCGGTTGCATCGTTATAGGCCTTGCCGCCGATTACTATGCCCTGCTCCAAAAGTGTTGCACCTTCGGGTACGGCAGAAACTGCGGTGAAGGCAACGGTGTATTTATCGCCTTCGGTGGTCCAGCAGGGATTTTCGTTAATATACACGAGGGATTGCTCTGCGGTGATTTCCTCGTTTTCGCCTACATAAACTGCTGTGAAACTAAGGTCACCTGCGGAGTAAAGGATAACATTGCTGTCAAGGCTTATAACCTGACCGGCTCCGTCGGTCCAGTGGGAGAATTTTTTGCCTTCAACAGTGTCGGCAGTAAGAGTGAAGCGGGTGTCGAAGGGGAGGGTTAAGGCGGTCTTGCCGTTAGCCTTGCCGCCTATAACCGAAACGGTGCAGGAGGTGGCATCGGACACAGACTTTTGGTATATAGGCATAACACTCATAGTGGTACACATATCCTCAAAGGGAGCGTTCCATCCAACAAACTCATAGCCGAATATGCTTGGAGGAACGATGCCGTTTTCGGTGACGTCCTCCTCGGTGACATAGCCCTCCGTCTTTGTGACTTCGCCTATAATACCGCCGTTTTTGTCGAGGAAGGTTACGGTGTAGGATTCTTTCTCTTCAAATACCCAACTGCCGTCGATGGTCATTTCAACAATACCAACACCGCGGCTGCCGTTGGAGGGCTTCATACGAAGTTTGGTGGTTACAACAGGTTCTAACTCGAACACTGTGTAGTCGCCGTTTGTACCGTCAAGAATGGTGGGGTTGTTGTGAGAAAGTGGCAGATACTCCTCACCGTTCCAATATTCGAACTCAACCTTGGTGGGGGTCTGAACACCGCCGCCGTCGTTGTAGAAGGCAACGCTGACAGTGTCAACCGTTGCGGTGGTTATAAACTCAAAATCAATGTAGGGGTATTTAACGTGGTCGCCGTAGCTGCCCTGCCAAGATGTCCAGCGGCTGTTCTTGTTGAACACACCGTCGACTGTGTTGAGGATGTTGTCGTTAGCGTAGGTGAAGGAGGCGGAAAGAGTGGTGTGGTCAAGCAGAGGAGCATCAGGGTCAATGTCGATTTCTCCTGTTGCCATATACACTTTCATAGGAGTCTTGCCGCGGTTTGCCCAGGCGTAGAAGGGGATCATAGTGAACTCGGTGCGGGTGGATTTGCCTGCGTTGAAGTCGGCGGCGGTCTGTCCCATAACCTTAAGAAGGTTCAGCTTGCCTGTGCCGTAGGCTTCCTGCCCCGATACGAAATCAGTTACGGTCTCAACACTGAAGGTGGTGCCTTCGGTAATGCAGAGATTGTCAATGGAGATTTCGTTGTCAATCTGCTCGATGGCATAAACAATAGGTCCGCGGGTTACAGCAACAAGACCCTTGTTGGTGGTGATAACATCGCTGTTGTCGACAACCTCAACCTCCTGCGGGAAACTAAGGGCGATAACGTCACCCTTGTTCCATTGGCGGGTGATGGAGATGTAACCGTTGCTACCTGCATTTGTGCTGTAAACTTCACCGTTTATGGTGAGGGTGTTATTGCCCTTTGCCCAATATGGGAGGCGAAGTCTTAAGGTGAAGGTCTCGGCGGCTTCGGGGTTAATGGTCAGACTGACGTTTCCGTTCCAAGGCATATCGGAAGTCATACTAATCTGCATATTTTTGCCCATAAAGTCGAAGCTGGATTCGTTGCCGATGTAAAGATTTACTGTGAGCAGGTCGTCCTTCGTGGTATATATGTAACCGCCAAGGCTCTGCAGAAGTCTTATCATATTGGTAGGACAGCAGGGTGTTCCGTACCATTCGGGACGGGCAACACCGCCTGCGTTGGTAAGACGATTCTGATAGTAGTAATGCTGACCGTCAAGACCCAGACCCGAAATAACGTTGTTGTAAAGCTGTTTCTCTATGTTGTCGAAGTACTTTGCATCATCATAGAGTTTGTTCATACTCTTGTTCCAGAATACATTCGAGATGCTGGAGCAGGTTTCACAATAGGAGTTTTCGTTTGGAAGGTCGTAGCTGTCGGCAAAGCCTTCGGTGTATTGGTCGTGACCGATACCGCCTGTGATGTAGGTCTTGGTTTCAACGTTGTTCCATATTGTTTCTAAGTTATCGTAGATAAGGTCGCCCTTGTAAATTGACATATCCGCCATAGCGGTGTAGAGGTAGAAGGCTCTTACGCAGTGTCCCCAGGCCTCGGTAAGGTCAGAGACGGCAACGAGAGTATCCTCACCCTTAAGGGCATTGCCCTGCTGCTTGCGGTTTTCGTCAAGATAGTATTGGCTGAGGGTTATACACTTTTCGGCATAAGCTTCGCCGTACTCGGGGATATCTAAAAGAACTGCCGCCATCTTGATAAGTGCCAGCTCAATTTCCTCGTGACCGGGGGAGGTGAAGGTAGCTGTGTAGGTGGGGTGATTCTTAAGATAGAATACCGAGTAGAGCATATCCAGAATATCGGCAGAAGCAGTGAGCAGTCTGTCGTCGCCACAGTGCTTATAAATGGCAACTGCGGCTTCAAAGAGATGTCCGTAGCAGTAAAGCTCATGCATAGGTCTTTTCTGGAAACGTGCGTCAGGTGTGATTGTGGTATCACTTGAGGAAATTGTGAAGTAGGTGTTGAGGTAGTGGTCCTCACCCTTGGCAGCAAGAATTCTCGGAATCATATCGTTAAAGTATTCGGGAATCTTGGCAGCCATTGCGGCTTCCTCAGGGTCGGTGCTATCTTTATAATTAGCATAAGCGTATGCCATACCCTCCATAAACTTGTAAACGTCGCTGTCGGCGGCGAAGTTACTGAAGAAGGTGTAGTCCTGATAGTCGCTTAAATCTCCGTCGGCAATTACTTTGGCGGCATTGTCAAAGTTCTTCATAGAGCCTTCTAACTGCTTGAGTCCGTGCTCCATACTAACAAGCAGGCTTTGCTTCTGCTTGCCACCAAAGAATTCGTCGGTGATAACGGTGTTGGTGAAGTCAACGCTTGTGGCGTAAGTAGTGGTTGTAGTATCCTCTACCTTGTCGCCGAACACTGCGATTTCGGGCAGACGGCAACGGGAATATTTATAATTGCTGTTTTCCATAAACGTAACGCCTTCGATAATCTTAATGCCTAAATATTTACCGCTGTACTCCTTGAAAAAGCGTACCTGCTGGCAGTAGGTGGAGTTTGTGTTGTTGTGGGTAAATATTTTATTTTCGGGGTTATAAAGCTCGGTCATTTTGTCGGCGGTGTAAACCTCGTAAAGACCTGTCTGCAGGTTTTGAGTATCACCCGTTTCATTTTCGGAATAGAACCAGAAATCCGTGAGTTTATATTTACCGCCAAGCTGATAGGTAAGGGTTACAAAGGTGTCGATATTATTCTCGTCGTATTCGCCTGTAAGGTGGTTGTATCCGTTGGCTTGGGTGTAGGTATCGGTAGCGGCATCGTAGTCTACAAATGCCACACCTGAAAGGTCGCAGGAGGCGGTGGCGGTGTTGTTGTAGTAGCCGTCGGTGGTTCTGTGGATATTGGTGGTAACCATATTGGCAATCTCACCGTTTTTAATTCCTGCCACTGCGGGAATTTTGCCGTATATAAGGTTGTCGGCAATACCCTTGCCGCTTTTGGTTAAGTCGGCAATCTGCACGTCGTTGGATTTAGAAGGTGTTTTGTAGGTAACAGCATAGTCAGCAGTGGAGGTGCCGAAAAGAGCTGCCTCTAAAACGCGTACTCGGGAATATCGGGTAAAGTCGCTGCCTGTAATACCCATAATAAACTTAATGCCGAAGTGGGTAGCGGTTAAGGGCTTATCCCAACAGAATTTTTGGCACCAAGAGATTTTTGTGTTGTGGTAAACGCCTACACGGTTGGAAGAATCGTAAAGATTGCTCGCATTGGTAGAGGCATATAATTCGTATATACCAAGGCTGTTCACACCGTTAGAGGAGCTTTCGCCGTATATCCAGAATTCATTAAGGGTGTATTCGCTGCCAAGGTCGTAGGTAAAGGTTACGTAGCTTTGCAGGTTGTTTTTATCGTAGGTAACGGTGGCGGGGTCGTAGCCGTTGTAGAATTTATAGGTGCCGTCGGTGTCTTTATAAGAAAAGGCATCTATGGTCAGGTCGCAGTTGGTGGCAGAGGTGTTGTTGTAGTAGCCGTCGGTGGCGTTGGCAAGGCGGGTGAGGTGGGTGCTGTTGCACACCGTGGCGCCGGCGCCGTTTATCATACCTGCAGGGGAGGGAGAGGCACCGAAGATGATGCTGTCGTCGATGGTTTTTCCGTCGGCGGTGGTATCGGCAATTTTTACATCGTTGCTTTTAGAGGGCTTTGATGTGGTAAGACTATAAAGAGGCGAGCCGATTGCCGCGATCTCAAAGCAGCGGACAAAGGAAATATCTCGGCTGGCACAGTTGTCCTGCACACCCTGACGTATGCGAACACCGATGTACTCGCCCTGCACTCCGTCGTCGAAATTAATTTCCTGAACAATGCCGAAGTCGGAGCTTGTAACGTCATTGACGCAGGCATATTTAAGATTGTAGCTTTCATAAAGGTCGGCTACAGTGTCGGAAACGTAGATGTCGTAGAGCTTGGTATAAAGCGTATTCGTTCCTGTGCTGTTTACATAAATCAACTTATCCAGGTCGCTGAATTTGTCAAGTCTGAAGGTGATGTCGTAGTAGAGATTATCGTGCCATCCGCCATCGGCATCCATAAATACAACACGGTTGTTGGAGCCGAGATAATCTCTGTAAGCCTCGTTAGAGGTGCCTGCGTAAATGTCGGCAACCTTGGCGGAGTTGTAAACGAGTTCGCCGTCGGTTATGTGGGAGTTGGCAAGCTTGCCTGACGTGGCGGGGTTCATAAGGAAGAGTCTTTCGCCTTCCTCGTAGGCAGAAGCGGTGATGGTGTATTCCCCCGCTTTAAGTACGGTCAGGTCGGTGGTGTTTACGTAGCTGTCACCAAGGAGCAGGTTGGTGTCCCCGTTGATTTCAGCAGACAGAGCAGCGGAACCCGTGAAGTTATTGTCGTACTTCGAATGGATTACGCCGGTAGCGAGAGCCGAACTGACACAGGTGATTATCAAGCAGAAGCTGAGGGTAAGACTCAATAGCTGCTTGATGGCTTTTTTTACGTGCATAAGTTTTTCCTCCTATAAATTATAGTATGTATATATAATAATATATCGGATGGTAAAAGATAATTGTAAAAGTGATTATTTTATTTGCAAAAATCGACATACTGTGTTAAAATGGAAGCATAAATTAAGTAGAGGAGAAGAAAATGTATCTTGATTTATCTGCACCTCCCGTCTTTATGACCCATAGCCACTGCAGACTGAGGACCTTTGCAAAAGGCGAACAGCATCAAAACAGAACCCCGGTTTTCAGTACCCTGATATTGGTTGTAAAGGGAAGAATTAGCTTTTTGGAAAACGGCGAAGAACGGCATATAACTGCAGGGAATTACTATATTCAAAAAGCAGGAACAAAGCAGGAGGGCTTGCCTATAACCGACCCGCCTGTGTACTATTATCTGCATTTTTCGGGGGTTTTTAAGGAAAATCCGTCAGATTCTTCCATTCCCATAAGCGGAAGCTTTGACCCCGAAACCGTGCAGGAGCTTTGTACCTCTATTATTTTTAATACTAAAAGTCTGACCGAGGAGGTAGTGAATTTTTACAATATTCTTCTGCATTTGAAAAAGCTCAACATCCATAAAGGCTACTTTTTAGCGGCGGAAATATCGGATTATATTTCGAGACATATTGCAAAAATCGAGAGCGTAGATGACCTTTGTCGAAGGTTTAATTATTCCAAAGACCACATAATACGGGTATTCCGAGAAAGCTACGGCATAACTCCGTATAAATACATAATTGCAAAAAAGATGCAGTTAGCCCGAGAACTGCTGAAAAGCACCAATCTGACGGTGGCACAGATTTCCGAAAACTGTGGTTATCGCGACCTGTCGGTTTTCTACCGTGCCTTCAAAAACGAGGTGGGGAAATCCCCTCAACAATACAGAAAGAAATAGGTTATAAAATTCCCCCATTAAATCGCGTTATTTTAATGCAAAAAAACGATTGACTTTTATGGTCTGCAGTGCTAAACTTAACCCTTGTGGTTTAATATTATTCAGAAAGGCAAGTGTTAAAAATGCAGGTGTTGTTATCCTTGTCGGTTGCACTTTTGGGAGGTCTTATGCTTTCCCGACTGGCGAAGCTTGTGAAACTTCCCGCAGTAACGGCATATTTGGTAGCAGGTATATTAATAGGTCCCTTTTTCCTTGGAAGCTTCGGGGTGTCGGGACTTGGCTTCACAAGTCTCCACGAGGTAGAAAACTATTCACTTCTCTGTGACATCGCCCTTGGCTTCATCGCTTTTTCCATAGGTAACGAATTCAGAATGAAGGATGTAAAGGCAATCGGTAAGCAGGCATTGGTGATTGGTATTTTCCAGGCAGTTGTTGCAACTCTGCTTGTTGATGCGGCACTCATCGGCTTGCATTTTCTGATGCCTGATATACTTTCCCTTCCTGCCGCAATAGTGTTGGGTGCCGTGGCATCCGCTACCGCCCCTGCTGCAACGCTGATGGTTGTCAGACAGTATAAGGCAAAGGGTCCTCTTACCAATATTCTTCTCCCTATAGTCGCTTTGGACGATGCAGTGGGACTTATACTTTTTGCAATTTCCTTTGGTATAGCAAGAGCTTTAATTTCAGGTCACGTTGACCTGCTTACAGTGGTTCTTGAACCCATTTTAGAGGTTGTGCTTTCTGTTGCCTTAGGCTTTATAATGGGACTTGTCCTCACTTTTTTAGAAAGATACTTCCACTCCCGCTCGAAGCGTCTTTCGATGTCGGTTGCCTTTGTGCTTTTGACAGTTGGACTTTCAATGCTGAAATTTGAGGTTTTCGGAATACACATCGCCTTTTCTTCCCTTCTCGTTTGTATGATGCTGGGAACGGTGTTCTGCAATATCTGTGACTTTTCGGCAGAGCTTATGGATAGACTCGACCGCTGGACTGCTCCGCTGTTTGTAATATTCTTTGTGTTAAGCGGTGCCGAGCTGGAGCTTTCGGTTTTTGCCGCACCTTCAATCGTGCTGATAGGTGTTGTATATATCGTCGCCCGCTCTCTCGGTAAGTATTTCGGTGCGAGATACAGTGCCGCCTTGATGAAATGTGACCCCAATATCATTAAGTATTTAGGTGTCACTCTTCTGCCCCAGGCAGGTGTAGCTTTAGGTATGGCACTTAAGGCTTCGGAGTTGGGAAGCGAGGGTAGCATCGTGCGAAACATTACCCTTTTCGCTGTGCTTATATATGAGCTCGTAGGTCCTATGTGTACCAAGATTTCCCTCACAAAGGCAGGGGAAATAAAGCCCGAAAACAGAATAAGCTCCCGTACCCACAACGACCATCATTTCGCCCAAAATCAAAAGTAAAATACGTTCTATATGTATAGAAAAGCAATCAGTTGGCATTTTTGCTCGCTGATTGCTTTTTTTATTTCGTCAGAAGAAACGGTATCGGTCGCCGTATTCGTCAATATATTCTTCGTAAAGCTCCTCGTCGGCATCGTCCTCGGAATAATCGAAATCCTCCATACCGGCAAGGTCGTCTTCGAAAATAGGGTCATCGTAATAATCCCTCATAGCATTACCTCCTTCAAAATAATGAATATGCTTTTGCTGAATAGCGATAAGTATATTCATTATAAATACTATTAATTTTCTGAGAAGCATTATGCCTGATAAAATTTTCCAACTAATCCACGTTGATTTCGTATAGAAGCGAAGCTTTTGCAAAAACTATATAAAAATCAGAGGGGGAAGAAAAATATGGGACAGCTCTATGATTTCAAGGGGCAGATTTTAACCGAAGATTTCGACGAAAATATAGGCTTCTTCAAGAGGCTCTTTGACAAGGATGATGTTTTCAGAATAAGGAAGCTCACTGTATCAAGAGGTAGAGAATACCGCATAGCCGTTATGTTTATGGACGGTATGGTAAATACCGAGGTGCTGAACCAATCGGTTATAAGGGCACTTCTCACCAATGGAGAAACTCCGAAGCAGGGGGATTTGACCGAATATATTAAGGATGAGGTGCTATTTGCCAACGAGGTCAGCAGCACCCTTGATATAAGTGAAATGCTATCGGCTGTTTTTTACGGCGATACCCTGTTGATTGCCGAGGGGAGCCGCAGAGGACTTCTTATAAATACAAAGGGCTGGAGAACAAGAGGGGTCAGCGAACCCAGCGATGAACGAGTTTTGCAGGGACCTCGTGAGGGCTTCGACGAGGCTTTGATGCTGAATGTCGCCCTTATAAGACGAAAGCTCCCAACCCCCGACCTTAGAGTAGAACTGATGAGGGCGGGCAGAAAAACCGATACTCGTATGTTTCTTTGCTATCTTGACTCGGTTGTGAATAAATCCTTGGTGAGGGAAATAAAAAAACGGATTGAGGCAATAGATATAGACGGAGTGCTTGATTCCAACTATATAAACGAGCTGATAAAGGGCAGACGCTGGTCGCTTTTCAAAACGGCAGGCAGCACCGAACGACCCGATATAGTGGCGGCAAGACTATTGGAGGGCAGGGTGGCATTGCTTGTGGACGGAACCCCCGTGGCATTGACTATACCTTATCTTTTTTCGGAAAATTTTCAGGCAGATGACGATTATTACGTAAACTTTCTTGTGGCAGGTGTGGGTAGAGTTTTAAGGTACGTATGCTTTTTCCTGAGCATAAGTGTGCCAGCCATATATTTAGGGCTGATAATATATCATCCCCATCTGTTGCCAACCACCTTTGCGGTGACGGTGTCAAAAGCCAGAGGCGGAATACCCTTTCCGTCCTACGTGGAATGTTTCTTGCTGACTGTGGTGTTTGAAATCCTCCGCGAAACGGGTATCCGAATGCAGCAAAGTGTGGGCCACGCGTTAAGCATAGTGGGTGGATTGGTTGTGGGACAGGCGGCTGTGGAGGCGAAGATTGTCAGTGCACCAATGCTGATAGTCGTTGCTTTAAGCGGAATATGCGGTCTTATGATACCAAGGCTTAAGGGAGCTATTTTATACGCTCGCTTCGGGCTTATTGTTTTAGCCACTCTCTTTGGGCTTTACGGGTATTTTATCGGAATGACACTGCTGCTTTATGCTCTGTTTTCTCTTGACTCCTTTGGGGTGGATTATGTGGGTAGCCTTGAAGCTCTGACCCCCCAATCCTTAAAGGATACCCTTGTCCGTGCCCCTTGGTGGAAAATGTTCACAAGGCCCTTAGGTCTTACAAAAAATATATATCGCCAAAGGAGGAGGTAGGTCGTGGCAAAGAGATTCTTAGCATTTATGATATCGGTAGTATTTATGTTGCTTTGCGGTTGCAGGGGCAAAACCTCCGACTATGCAGAACCCGAGAAGCGGCTCTATGTTTCGGCATTGGGCTTTGATGTCAGCGGAGATAAAATAAAGGTATTAGCCGAAACCGTCAGTGTTGCCGACAATACCGCCTCCGACCAATATAAGGTGACCCGTTATGGCGGCGAGGGAGAGTCGGTAGAGGCGGCAATGTTTGAGATAAAAAAAGACTTGGTGCTTCTTCCCGACCTTAATCATTGTGCTTTGTTGGTGATGGGGGAAGACGTGACGAAGGAAAGCCTTGCGGAGCTTACGGAATATTGCTTCCGCGATAACGAAATAGCCCAATCGGTGCAAATGGTGACTTGTGAGAGTGCCGAAAAGCTTTTGAAATCCCATCGCGAGGGAGAGAAACCGCTGGGCTTCGGTATCTCTGAACTGCTTTCCCGAGATGCTGACGGCACAGATTCCCGCAGAGAAACCACCCTCCTTTCGGTGATGAACAGCCGAAAAGAGGGGGAGCTTTACTGTCTGCCCTATTTTGAGACAGAGGGTAAGGAGTGTGTTTTGAGGGGCTGGAGGATGTATAAGGGAGAAAACCTCGTACATCGGCTTAATCGTACCGAGATGCAGCTTCTTAAAATTGCTGAGGATAGCTTCGGGTCGGGAGAAATCAAGCTTCAAAGCATACCCGAAGCACCTGTAATAAATGTGAAAAGTGCCAAAACGACCGCAAGCTGGGAGGACACGGACGGCGAAGTCTTGAATATGACGGTTAAAATTGAAACCGATAACAAAGCCTCCCGCACTCAGCCCGAGAAGGCGATGTCAGAAGAAATCACCCGCCTTATTTCCGACCTGCGGGAAAAGGGGCTTGACCCGTTGCAGGTGGGCGAGCTTATTAAAGAGAAGTATCATAGCTTAGGTGCAGGCGGAGTTGAGGAGCTGTTTCAAAAGACCCGCGTAAAGGTGAAGTGTCGGGTGGAGGTGGAGAGCAGATGATGAAAGGTAACCGTAGGGTTGAGGGTATTTTCCTTGTTGCCCTTTTTATTTTAGGTAACACCATATTGAGCTTTCCCTCGGGTGCCGATGCTACAAGCGGGATTTACGCCTTGGTTGTTTCTCTTTTGCCTGCAGTTCTTGTTTTCGGCATCTACGGAAAATTGCTACGGGATAATACCGCTTTGCTTGAGGGGAAAAGCGGCAAATGGCTTTCGGTACTGCTACTGATAATCTCCTTTTACGGCATTGTGATGTGTTGCAGGGATTACGGGCTTTTTATCGACACAATGCGACTTCCCAACACCTCGCTTTTTGTTATTGCAGGGGTGTTTGTGGGGTTGGGCTTCCTGTTGGGCGGGTCACAAAACAAGGTGCTGTACCTCTTTGCGGTTGTAGGCTTCTTTGTGACTGCGGCAGTGCTGGTTATACTCCTTATATTATCCTTGCCTAACATCAGAGCGGAGTATTTGACGCCTGCCTTGAAGCCGGATATAACCGCCGCCTTCCGTCAGGGGGCAGGGATATTTGTTCATAGTTTCGGACAGTGCCTGCTTCTTGTTTTCTTCCTCAATAAAAGCAAAGCCGCCCTGTCGCGGCAGTATATCGGCTTAGGGCTGGGTGCAGGGCTTTTGAGCTTAAGCTTCGTAACGGTATTGGGTGTGCTGGGAAGGGTTACGGCAGATATCCGCTATCCCTATATTGTCGCGACGGAAATGGTTAACCTGGGCAACGGATATATAAGCCTTGAGGGCTTGGGGTATCTGGTCTATTTTCTCTGTGCTCTGATAAAAACGGCTTTGCTCTTGAAGATTTCTTTGAAGATAGGTTCGACTCTTGGCAGAAATTTCAAAAGGCTTCTTTATATACTCCTGCCCTTGTCGGCACTTTTTGGTGTGTCACGGTGGGGGAGAGGGCTGTTTTTGGGGACAGCCGTTAATCTCATAATCTTAGGCTTGGAAACAGCCCTGCCCCTGGTTTTGCTTTTAAAAAAGCAACTGACCGATAAGTCCTAACCCTCTATTAAGGCATCGTACTGTCGGGCAATGGCATCCCAGGTGACCGCCCCGACAAATCGGGTTTCGGATATGCCGTTAAGCCTTTGGAAGGCATTGACCGCCGCTAAGGTGTTTTGTCCGAATATTCCGTCCACCGTCACCCGCGGCAGTTCGGGGATGTTTTTGCCGATAAAATCGAGATAGGTCTGCAGGTCTCTCACATCCTCACCCCGTGTACCGAGGGTGAGAATATATCCCGGAAAAAGCTTGGCTTTATCTCTTTCATAATTTTCGGGTAGCATATCGATAATATCGCCGTAGACCCCCGTCAGCTTGTTCCAGGTTCTGCGGTCCACAATTCCCGTTACAGGCAGACCGTATGCCTCTTGAAACACCTTTACCGCGTTAAGGGTACTGCCGCCGAACACTCCATCAGAGGCAAGGGTGTTAAGGGCTGGGTTAAAATAGGCGAGGATGTTCAGGTAATATTGCAAAAGCTTAATAGGAGTGCCGCTCATTCCCTCTCTCAGATCACCGGGAAAGGGAGTGGCAACATCCTCGTATGTAAGCCCTTCGGTGGCAAGCTCTCCGAGTCTTGTTATGGCGGTGAAATACCGCTTGATTTTATACCAGGTAGCCTTGTCGACGGTGCCTGTCTGGGGCAGGTCGAATATACCTTGAAAGCTTCTGACCGCCCTTTCGGTTTCGGTATCAAAAAGTCCGTCGGTGTTGGGAATCTTCGGGATTGCAGGGTAGTTTCTGCCGATGCGGTTAAGCTGTTTTTGTATAACGCTGACGTCGTTTCCCGCAACCCCCACAGCCAAAGGCACTCCCGGGTAGGACTCCTCCACATTGGAGACAGGAGCATTTCTTATAATATCAATATCGTCGCCGTAGTAGTATTGCAGAATTTCGTATGGAATAAGCCCCTGCTCTGCCAGCTCCACAGTACCCCATTGGGAGAGCCCGTCGCACTTGGCGGTGGTGCCGTTGCAGAACTGTGTGAAGTAGGGCTGAAGCTGACCGCGACGTACTACATAGTCATTGTAAATTTCGTCCACAATCTCGCTGATGTTGTCGAAAATGTCTCTGTCCTTCTTGAAGGCTTGGTCCACCGTGGTTGAGGAGGTTATGTCGAAGTCGTAGCCGCGGGAGGGGTACCACTCGGTATAGTAGCGGTTGAGGGCAAAGCTGATGATTGCATAAATATTTGCCCGCAGGGCACTTTCGGGCCAGGTGGGGTAGATTTCGCTGGAGGCAACGTTCTTTATATAGTCTGGAAATGAAACGGTCACGTTTTCCGCCGCCTCGTCGGGTCTGCCTAAATGTACCGTTATGGTTTCGGGTATAAAGGGTTCGATAACTGCCACAGATATTCCTCCTTACAGTGTGTAGTTATTGTCGTATTTAATGACAATGGGACGGTTGTTCTCTGCCGCCGCAGTGTAGGTAAGGTCCAGCGGCTGGGTGGTGTTCACTCCGTCGAAAATCGGCACACCCTCTATTCTCACCGGTACAAATCCGTCGGCTTCAATCAGCAAATCGTAAAATGCCGAAACGTCTCGGGGGTTTTCTCCCGGGGTTTCCGAGTAGATTTTCGAGGGGGCGGGCAGCAAAAGTCTTTGGGTCTTGCCGCTGGAATCGGTAACCTCCCGCTCAATCACCCTGCCCCCGTCAAATACAGTAATATTGGCACCCGGGACGGGGTAAAGCCCGCGGGAGTGGGTCAGTGCTACCGTAAGACCGCCGCTGCCGGTGTAATCTTCGGGGTCGGGGAGAAATTCTTCGGGAAGCGAAAGGTCGGGTCGGGTTCCTATGTTTTCATCTACCTCGGGAGGACGTATATCCTGAGTGTTTGCAGGGATTACCCTCGCACGGCGAGAAAATTCCAACAGCTCTCGCTTGTAGTCTTCGATTGATTTTTCCATAAACTGCACCCTTTCTGAATGGTATTCATATCATTCTATGCAAAACCGCAAAAAAAGTACCGCTCGGCTTTTATGTAAAGCCAAGCGGTAAAAAATTATTTCAATATGAATTTTCCGTTGCCGATGAATTTTTCCTCTCCGTCGGGGGTGATAAGTCTGCCTGTGCAGTTTGGGGGAATGACGGCGTCAATGTTGTATTTATCCCCGATTTTCCGCAGGTAGATACTAATCTCTCCGCGTATTGAATGAAAAACACAGTGCAGCTCGGTAATATCGGGTGGGAAGTTTGGAGCAATGGTGATGTTTTTCCAGTTGTCCTCGCCCGAAATTCCTGCAAACACTCGGTAGTAGTCGGCAAACATACCCGCAAACATAGGGTGGTCGCCCGACATCATACCCTCGAGGTTCAGCCACTGCTCGTGGAGAGTGGTGGCATCGTATTCCAGCACCTGCTTGCCAAAGCTGGGGTAGTCGGTGCCGTGGAGCATGCGGTTGAGAATTTCCATACCCTCCGAGTCCCTCGACAGCACGCGGATTAAGTACCTTGTACCTGTGATACCTGTGGTGTGGCGGTATTGGTCCACCTCGCGGATGTGCCGTTTTAAAGCGGTATAAACCCCCTCGCGATGTTGGGGCTTTGCCACATCCATCCCCAAAGCCAAAAGGTTCGGGGTCTGCTGACCGCCCGAGAAGCAGCACTCCTTCTCGTCGAAGTATTTTTCGTAGAATTCGTTTCTGTAAAACTCCAAAAGCTCGGAGTAATATTCCTTATCCTCGGAGTATCCCAGCCTTACGCAAAGCTCGCATAAATAGCTGAGCTGGAAAACCGCGGCACAAAGACCTGCCTCGCCGCCGAAGTGACCGCATTTTTCATAGTCGTTTTCGGGGTTGTCAATGGGGGCACACCAGTCGCCGAATGTGGGGAGAAATCCGTTTTTCTTGTAGGTTTCGAGGCATTTTTCCACCACCCACTTCATTCGGGGGTACATAATCCTCTCAATTTCCTCGTCGCCGTAGTGCTCCTGCATTAGCTTGGGAAGGGTTATAACGTCGCCGTCCCAAAGGGGGAAGTGGCCGTTTGAGTCGACCTCATTTATAATGTTAGAGAGCCAATGACGGTAGTAGCCCTGCATATCGAGACTATATAGACAAAGCTCCTCGTAAGCCATAGTGTCCATAAGGCAGGGGGTACGCTCGTCCCTTACGGCACAGTCGGTGGGGTGGCTCATAAAGTTAGAGCATACCGACCGCATAGCGTTTTCGTAAAAACGGTTAAGCATAAAGTCGTCGCAACGGAAGAAGCTGCCATCCCTCAGGTCGGCACCTACAGAAACCTTTTGAACGTAAATAAGCTGTGCCGCACCGTCAAGGCGAATTTCGGCATAACGGAAGCAGTGGTAGGTGAAATGGGGCTCATATACCTCCAAATCGTGACCGTTCAGAATGTATACGTCGGTGGCATTGGCATCGCGGTTTGTGAAGGTGTTAAGGCTTCCGTCGGGGTTCAGATGCTCCGAATGGGTGATTATAACTCGGGTGCCGGGTTCACCCACAACTCTTATGCATACATATCCCGCTCCGTTTTCTCCAAAGTCGCAGAAGGTGACCTCGTCCTCGCGGGCTTCAAGATGGGTACATTTTTTGCGGCTCAGCTGACGGATGGGAACGGTGTAGGTGCTGAGAACCTCGTCTCCGTCCTCATATATTTCTGCGGGGAGCCATTCGCTTGTATTTATATAAGGGTCGCTCCAACCGGATATCTCGAGATTTTTGTTGTATGCCTCGCCGTGGTAAATAGAGGAGGAGATAATCGGACCGCTGTGGTAAATCCAACTGCCGTCGGTGGTGATGAGCATATAATCTCCGTCCTGAAACAGTATAGATAAAGCTGCCCAGACCCGTTTGTCGCCCTCGTAGACCCAACCGTAGGGGCTGTACTCCTTAGCGGAGTACCCCGATCCTAACATTATGCCGACGGTGTTGTTGTCGGTGGTGAGGAATTTTGTTACATCGTAAGCATCGGCAACGCAGGTATAAGGATAGCTTCGGGGACTAAGTGTGGCAGGGGCTAAAATTCTGTCACCAACCCGCTCGTTATTTATGTAAAGCTCGTAAAAACCGCGGGCGGCAACGTAGGCCGTGGCAATGGCGGGGTGCTTGCCCGTGAAAAATGTTTTTCTGAAAAGGGGATTGGCTAAATCCCCCGCGGTTATCCATTTGGCGGCGGTAAAGGTTTCGTCCATAAGTCCCGTTCTGAAAAGGGTGGTACCCTTGACGGTCTCGTCGCCGAGCCGAGCTTCTATGATAACTCTATATTCAGTGTCGGGCTCTAAGGCTTTGCCGCCCTGCTTTATGCCGAAGGTCTTGTCCGACTCCACCCAGCCGCTGTCCCAAAAAAGTTCGTCAATAAAACCAACAACGCGGATGCGGTATTTGGTTTGATATACGTTTATGGAATCGGTGACAAACTCCCAGGAATAGTGGGGAAATTTGGCATTGAGTCCGATAGGCTCGGAAAAGTATTCAACCTTGATGTTGCAAAGCTTACCGTTCATAGAAACACCACCTTGTGATGGATAGTATACCATATAAATCTCTGCCTTTCAATCAAAATATTTCTGCCCTACGCCCACAGCTTTATAGTTTATGCAATATGTGATATAAAAAGTCAATCCGTGCAAAATCAAAAACAAGCTATACATATCCGCGGGCAACGGATTTGCTATATAATGAAATGTAACAGAAGTCAAAACGATGCCAGCTTCTAAATATACGATAATGAATTCTAAAGATAGTGCCGTGTTATGGGGTGTACGCATATTGACCCGAAAACTTTATAAATGTACAATATAACTGTAGGGTAATAAATCCTGATTTTGCTTGTGCCAAAAGGCTCGTTAATCACAATATCAGAAAACGACTTGATAAAAACAACAAAGTTTTCAGATTATTTTGCATAAAATTTATAGAAACCGATTATAAATTTGTGTCGAAACCAATAAACACAAATTATTTGACAAAACAAAGCATTGATAATATCATAAAATCGTATACATACAAATTAAGAAAGGGGTACTTTAAATGTTAAGACGATTTATGGCACTACTTCTCTCGGCACTTTTACTTATGTCAGTGAGCTTTACGGCATTGGCTGAAGGCTATTTTGACAACAACGCAGGTGTGGGGGACATCTTGGAAGACGAAGTCTCCGCCACTGTTTACGTTTCCGATTCGGGTAACGACAACGGAGCGGGCACGGAGGACAGCCCTTACAAAACGCTTAACAAGGCAATTAAGAGCGTTTACCACAACGGTACGGTTGTAATTGTTGATACCGTAACTCTGGCTTCGAACTTTAGCTTTGAGAAAACCGGCAAAACCGTCACCATAACGGGCGGCACGCTGAATGCCTCTGCCAAGAATCGTGTGATTCTCCAGAACAACACGATATTCGACAACATCACCCTCACCTTTGCAAACGGTACAAAGCTTTTTGCCAATGGCTACAAGCTTACAATGGGCGAAAACGTTACTATGTCTAATGCCACCTACAGCGGCTCCACAGACCTTTGGGTCTACGGCGGCGGTCAGGAAGGCACCACAGTTAAAAGCACCGACGTAACCATTTTGGGCGGTGTATATTCCAGAGTATATGGCGGTTCCTACGGTGGTACTGTTACCGGCGACACCAACCTCACTGTTGGCGGTAATGTAAACCCCGATCTCGATATCACCAGCCACTCCTCACTTTGTAACTTCTACGGTGGCGGTCAGTCCGACACCATTAACGGAGATACCAACTTCACCTTCGGTGGCAATGCAAGGGGCTCCTACTTGTTTGGTGCTTCTGAAAACGCTTCCGCTTTAAGTGGCAAGACGGCTACCGTTGGCGGCACAGCCAATCTTAAAATCACAGGCGGTAAGGCATATAGTATTTACGGCGGAAGTAACAATGTAAACCACAAAAGCGACGTAAATCTTACCATCACCGGCGGTGAGTTCTCTCAGATTTTCGGCGGATGCCAAAACGAGTCTCTCACAGGTAATGTTAAAATGGACATTGCAGGTGCAACCGTAAAGCGTCGTATCTACGGCGGATGTTATAACGAGACCTCGGGATTCAGCGGCTTCAGCACTTCCCGCCACGTAACCGGCAATATCGACCTTACCATCCGCGGAACCGCTAACATCACATTCTCAGACAGCGATGACGACCGCTCAATTTACGGTCATAGCCGTCATAAGACCAACCACTCCGACGAGATTTCCACCATCGTTTTCGCCGATGCAACTGCGTACTCAAAGTATAAGGATAAGCTCCAATATCAGGATAATCTAATGGGTATGTTTATGGGAAGCCTTAGTGCGGCTGACTATATCCACTATTTTACCTATTCCGCAAACGACACAACCGATGTGATATCCACTTCCTGTAGCTACCATTCGGGCGAGTCTGAAACCGCAACCCTCACCCTCGACAACAGCATCAGCAGGGTGTATAACGGCAAGGAAATTGAAGCCGCCAAGGTGGTTTACTCCTCGGGTTGGAAGGGCGACACCGCAGAAGTTGTTTATTCCAACAACATAAATGCAGGCACAGCCTCTGCAAAACTCTCGTTGGGCGGAGCAAGCGTTACCCTCGACTACACTATTGAAAAGGCAACACAGAAGGCTCCTTACGACTTCTTGTTCTCCACAACCGCCGAAACCGTCAAGGGCAAGGCAGACGGTAAAATCTCTGGCTTGACGGCAGGTATGGATATAAGCTCAGATAATGTATCCTTTGCACCCGTTACCGACCTGAACGCTTCCTTTGCGGCAGGCACTTATTACGTAAGATACTCTGAAACCGCAAACTATAAGCCATCTTCTGCAGTAGCAGTAACTGTTGACTCGGGCAGAGCACTCGTTGTAACCTTCTTAGTTGACGGAGAGGAATATGAAACCCGCGAGGTTCAGTGGAACGGCACTCTTGCCGATATCCCCGAAGCACCTCACAAGGAAGGCTACGACCAGGTTGCCCCCACTTGGGATGTGACCGACTTCAGCGGTATCACCTCCGATATGGTTGCTAATGCGGTTTATACCATTAATACATATACCATAACCTTCCTGGTTGACGGAGAGGAATATGCAACCCGCCAGGTTCAGTGGAACGGTACTCTTGCCGACATCCCCGAAATTCCCCACAAGGAAGGCTACGACCAGGTTGACCCCGCTTGGGATGTGACCGACTTCAGCGGAATTAAGTCCGATATGGTTGTCAACGCAGTTTACACCCTCAACAAATTGGTTGTTACCTTTGTTGACAAAAACGGAGAAACCTTCTTCACAGCCTACGTTGAGCAGGATGGAGATGTAAGCGCAGAAGATTTACAAAAGGCTATGGCAGCTGTTCCGGTGTTCTACGGCTATGATTTTGTAGGCTGGAATAAAGAAGTTGTTGCAATAGTTGAAGATACCACAGTTGAAGCAGTTTATGAAAGACAGACCAAGACCTACGGCACCACCCTTAATACCGTCGGAGGTCAGACTCAAAGCCGTGAAGTCCAATTCGACCAGCGTTTCACCCTTGTTGATGAAGCTGCAAACTCCTTCTTAGTAGACGGACAGATAATCGGCGGTGCGGGTAGAGTTTCTCTCTACGGCTGCGGTGAAATCACCATAGATGCGTCCGAATCTGTTGCCCCTGATGAAGTATCGGTTGCAATTCTCAAAACCGTTACAAATGAGCTTCTTGGCGGCAAAAATGCTTATCGTGTATTCGTCCACGTATACAACCCCACCGAAGCAAAAACCTCATCAGTCGGTGTTATGTTTGCGCCCGGCAGTGCTTATACAACCGACGATCGTTTCAAGATGGAAGCCTTGGATGAAAACAAATATATAATACTTGAAGCACAGTCGCAAGCAGAAGATTTGTTGGCAACCTTCAAGGGTATTACAACCGCTTCTCAGGTCACCCGTGTTGTACGTGCTTATGCGGTGCAGGGCGACACCACTGTATACAGTAACCGTGTTTACAGTCACACATTTAACTAAAGGGGGTAATGCGAAAATGAATAAGAATTACACAGCCCCCGAATTTAGCCTCGTGCAATCGCTTTCCGATTATTGTGAAGGCTTGACCCTGCCGATTTTCGACGAAAGCGGCTACACCCAAATTGAAACCGAAGACCCCTTCGGAGATGAATAATCGCTACAAGCCCCCGAGTTTTCGGGGGCTTGATTATTTTGCAACCTCAAATTTTTATTGAAAATATAATGTTAATATGGTAATATATAGTTGAGATATAATGGTATGTATGTCGGTATTTGAATCTATACCGGAGCTGGAGGGATAAATGTGGACCTTTATAAATTGAGAATGGAAATTGACAGAGTTGATGCAGAGCTTCTGCCGCTTTTACTTCGCAGAATGGATTTGGTAAAAGAAGTTGGAATCTACAAAAAAACCAACAATCTGCCCATTCTTGACACCTCCCGTGAAGCAGAAGTTTTGGAAAAGGTCTGCGACCCTGCCCCACCCGAATATAAGAAGTATGTAAAAGAAACTTATAAAAAAATCATGGAAGTCAGCAAGAATTTTCAGGCTGACTCAATGGGTGAGGAGTAAAAATTAAATATAGCTTCCTCCCCTGAAGACAAACGGAGGATGAAATTTTATGACTTGGTTTATATTGTCTATTGCCGCTATGGTTTGTTGGAGCGGCTCCGACTTCTTTTCAAAAATCGGCTCAAGGCCCGACGATAAATACAGCCATTGGAAAATGGTTATGGCGGTGGGTCTTGTTATGGGACTTCACGCGGCTTATGAAATTTTCGTGGGCGGAGTTGAAATTTCCTGGCAGGTTATATTCGCTTATCTGCCTGCATCTGCTCTTTACATACTTTCTATGGTGTTCGGATATGTGTCCCTTCGCTACATAGAGCTTTCTATTTCTTCTCCTATATGCAACACTTCCGGTGCTTTGGCAGCTCTTCTTTGTGTGTTTTTCTTAGGACAGGAAATAAGCGGCACAGTAATCGCCGCTATAGTTCTTATCGGAGTCAGCATTGTAGGTCTTGGCATTGTTGAGATGCAGGAGGACGAAAACAGTCGCGCCCTTCGTCAAAGTAAGTCGCTGGTTAAATATTCAAAAAGCTTTTTGGCTCTGCTTTTGCCGGTGCTTTACTGTCTCATTGATGCCGCAGGCACCTTTGTTGATACCTTGATTCTCCGCGAAGAACCCACAGGCACCTTCTTCGACAAGATTTTCGTAACCACACTTCCCGAGGATTCCGCCAACGTAGCTTATGAGTTGACCTTCCTCTTTATGGGAATTGTTGCTGCTATCTATGTTTTGGGTATTCGTCGCGAAAAGCTTTTCCCAAAACGTGACGGCTCTAAGCTTTTGGGCGGTATATGTGAAACCGCAGGTCAGTTCGCCTATATCTTTGCTTTGGGTGACACTGCCCACGCAGCCCCTGCTGCCGCAATTATTTCGGCATACTGTGTTCTTTCCTCTGTGTGGAGCACAATTTTCTTAAAGGAAAGACTTTCCTGGAAGCATTATTTAACCATCGGCGGAGCCGTTTGCGGTATAGTTATCCTTGGCTTCTTTGATGTTTAAAAATATAAAATAAATTTATTGGAAGGGATGAATACGCTATGATTAAAAGATTGTTCGCATTAATGTTAAGTGTGCTGTTGGTGGTAGGAATATTGCCGACTAATGTGTCGGTTGCAACAGCCGCAACAAATAGTGTCGCTACTGTGGGCGAAGCAAGTTACTCTGAATTCAATAAAGCAGAATTTGAGGATTATGTAGTTGATAGCGTTTTGTCCCACAGCGAGACAATCGACCTCACAAGATATGGTGACCGCTTCACCTTCAGATATGAAGGTGAGAGTTTTGAGGGCAAAACCAACGCACAAAAGACTCGGCTTATACTCGAATATATCCACAATAAATATCCCGAGTTAGATTTTCAGGGCTATGCAGACAAGTATGTTGATATGTATAATCTTCATACCTGGAGCTACGGAATAGTTCAACCCGCTAATGATCCATATAAATTTACCTTAAAGAGTGTCAGCCTTGCTTATTATTTTTCACAATCGGAATATGAGAGCCGTAATTTTGCCTATAAGGCGGTGGCGGCTGCCATGGTCCAAGACCTGAAAACAGATGCGTTAAGCGACGTTCAAAAGGCTTTGATTCTGCATGACCGTCTTGCCACACATTGCGAGTACGATCAGGAGAATTATGATAAATATGTTCAGAATCCCGCATACCAGATACCTCCTGATTCCTTCAATATGTATGGAGCATTGGTAAACGGAATGGCGGTTTGTCAGGGCTATTCTAAGGCATATAAATATATGCTTGACCTTTTAGGTATACCGAACCGCCTTTGTGCTTCCGAAAAGGCGGCACATATGTGGAATATTGTTACTGTTGACGGCAAGGAATATCATGTAGATGTTACCCACGATGACCCTGTAAGAGATATTGAAGGCAGAGTTTACCATACCAATTTCCTCGTTTCCACCGAGAAGTTTAAAAGTGCAAACATCAATAGCGATGATTTCGACTCAACCCCCGTTGATGCCACCTACGATAATTATTTTTGGGGGGATTCACTTACCACTTTCCAATATGTAAACGGAAAAATTTATTATGTTGATAACACCAGTCCTTCTATAAAGTCGTGGGACGGTGTAACAAATGAGAGAGTAGTAGGCATCTCTCCTTTTACCGACAACTTTATAAGGCTGTGCAGTTATCGAGATCAGTTGTATTATCTTTATAAAAATCAAGTATACCGAGTGGATGTGAGTCAATATCATCCATCTGCCGAAGCGGTTTGGAAACCGACGCTTGAAGATGGTAAAAATGCCTATGGCATGAAGATTGAGAACAATGAACTTGTGTTGCAATGTTTCGTTGACCCCAACAACGACCCCGAACATCTCATAAGTCAAACTATTGGCGAGGTCATAGATATATCCAACACCTTGCAAAAGGCATTGTCATCAGCAGTTAACGACTGCACCTACGATGGAACTGAAAAAACTTTTATAATACAGCCGGTTTATGAGGGCGAGAGTCTGATAAATGGCTACGACTTTATAGCAACCTACAAGAACAACCTGAACGCAGGAACTGCGGAGGTTGTGTTGACGGCTCAGAACGGGTACTCAGGCACAGCTTCAACTGTCTTTAAGATTTTCCAGAAATCCATTGCGGGTGCAACCATATCTAATATATCAGATAAAGAATATAAAGGCACCGAAATTACTCCTCAGCCGTCGGTAACCCTTTCGGGAAAGACCCTCAAAAACGGCAAGGATTATTCATTGAAATACAGCAATAATACAGACGCAGGAAAAGCCACAATTCGGGTTGTTGGTAAAGGAAACTACAAAGGAGAGGCTTTACAGTATTTCTATATTCACCCCGCAAAGGTCACAGGCGTTGAGGTGGTGTCCATTACCGCAAATGCAATAAAGCTTAAATGGAATAAGGTTCCCAGCGGCACAGGTTATGCGGTTCGTCGTATGGCTCCCGGTGACAAAGAGCTTAAAACCATTGCGGTAATTGAAACATTGGATAAAACATCCTACACCGACAATAAAGTATCTTCCAACACAAGTTATATTTATGATGTGGTGGCATATAAATTGGTGGATGGTAAGAAATACGGCAGTGTTGCTTCGCAGAGTATTGTATGCAAAACTCCCATAGCGATTGTTAGCGTACCTCCAAAAACAATAACCACCGCCGTAGTGTCCAAGATAACCGAAAAGGATTACACAGGGAAGGCAATCACTCCTAAACCTACGGTTTCTGTCGGTGGAAAGACCTTGAAATACGGCACGGATTACACCTTAAAATACCATAACAACAAAGCTACAGGTAAAGCAAGGGTCGATATAATCGGTAAGGGTAAATATGTCGGTACAATTTCAAAGTATTTTTATATCCATCCCGCAAAGGTTAGCGGTGTTAAGTATGCTTCTGCCACTGCTACCTCCATTAAGATAAAGTGGAAAAAAGCATCAAGCGGTACGGGTTACGAGGTTCGCCGCAAGACGTCTAAGAACGGTAAATATAAAACTATCGCAACCATCCGTTCCTTGAAAACCACAAGCTACACCGATAAAAAGCTGAAAACCAATAAAACCTACTATTACTCCGTGGTAGCCTTTAAAACGGTGGACGGAAAGCGGCACTACGGCGACGCTTCAAAGTATATTACCGCTAAAACCGCCACCGCCACTCCCAAGATAAGCTACCACAAAAACACTTCTTCAAAGAAAGCAAAAATTAAATGGAGCAAGGTGTCGGGAGCTAAAGGCTACGAGCTTTATATCAGCACCAAAAAGGCCTCTGGCTATAAACGGGTTTACAGCGGCTCCAAGCGTGAATACACCAAGTCTAAACTGAAGAAAGGCAAGACCTATTATTTTAAGGTTAAGGCTTATAATAAGGTAGACGGTAAAAAGGTTTATTCCTCTTTCAGTTCTGTAAAATCGGTTAAGATAAGAAAATAAAACTTTCTGGCGGTATTCTAAGAAAAAGGCTGCCTTAATAAGTCCGGAAAAAATGGACAACAGAAAAAAAGAGACCTCCCAGAGGCACCCTCCGCAAGGAAGGTGCCTCAGTTATATTCGCCTTACGGCGAGTTATATTGCTTCGCAGTTATATGATTGCTACGCATCGTGATATTGTCCTTCGGACAGTTTTAATGGCGAATATAATATCACGAAAACCGATAGGTTTTCATATCACTCTTTAGAAATATCTCGCCATAGGCGAGGTATTCTAAAGAATATCACTGTGAGACCTGTCTCACAATATCACTTAATATTCTTATTTTTGAGATAGGTTAATTTTAAAATTTGTACTCCCGTTACGCACATTTTGAAAGTGCGTAACCCACTATGACACTTTCAAGTAGAAAGTGTCAATTTTTATATAAAAAATGAAAAAGGGAGAACACTTCTTTACGAAGTGTCTCCCTTAAGCGGGTTTCATGTCGTTTGCATACGGACTACAAAAAAGAACAGCCAAAATGC